>NZ_QQNA01000035.1 GCF_003346515.1 Streptomyces corynorhini | reverse complement strand
ACGAAGGACATAGAGGCACCCCTCAACTCTCCCCCTCAACTCTCCCTCCCCCCAACGGACTCGACCCGAGGAGACACGATGAGCCAGGACCACGGCGAGCAGGTCCTCAGCTACCCGCTGTCCAGTGATTCCGCGCTGGAGCCCCCGGCGGACTGGGCGCGGCTGCGGCAGGGCTGCCCGGTGGCCCGGGTGAAGCTGCCCAGCGGGGACGAGGCGTCGCTGCTGACGCGGTACGAGGACGTCAAGCAGGTGCTGTCCGACCCGCGGTTCACCCGGCAGCTGGACGCCGACGACGCGGCCCGGCTCTCCGACACCGAGTCGGGCGGTGTGTTCAACAGCGAGATGGCGCGGACGATCCCGCAGGGCGGCGACGCGCACCAGCAGTGGCGGCGGATGATCAGCAAGTGGTTCACGGCCAAACGCATGGCCGCGCTGCGGCCGGGCATGGAGGCGATGGCCGACCAGCTGATCGACGCCATGATCGACGCCATGGTGGAGTCCGGCCGACCGGCGGATCTGAAGGCCGCGGTGGGCTTCCCGCTGCCGGTGTGGGTGATCTGCGATCTGCTCGGGGTGCCCGACTCCGACCGGGACAGGTTCGCCCGCTGGTCCGACGCCCTGCTCAATCTGACCCGCTACACCCAGGCGGAGGTCGACGCGGCGCAGGCCGACTTCGGCGCGTACATGAGTGCGCACATCGCCGCCAAGCGGGCCGAGCCGGGCGACGATCTGCTCTGCGAGCTGATGGCCGCCACCGGCGCCGACGGCCACCGCATGTCCGACAAGGAGCTGGTGGCCACCGGACTGGCGCTGCTGATCGCGGGCCACGAGACGACGGCCAACATGATCGGGAAGATGGCGGCCATGCTGCTGGCCGACCGGAGCCGCTGGGAACAGCTGCTCGCCGACCGGTCGCTGGTGCGCTCCGCGGTGGAGGAGGTGCTGCGGCTCGACGCCAACCCCGGCATCGGCATGCCGCGATACATTGGGGAGGACACCGAGGTGGCCGGGGTCGTGCTGCCGCGCGGCACCACCGTGATGTGCAGCATGGGTTCGGCCAACCGGGACGAGAAGGCTTTCGACGGTGCCGGGGAGATGTCGCTCGGCCGCACACCCAACGTCCATCTGGCGTTCGGCGCCGGGGCGCACTCCTGCATCGGTCAGGCGCTGGCCCGTACCGAGCTGCAGGCCGTGCTGGACGTGCTGCTGCGTCGGCTGCCCACGCTCGAACTCGCTGTCAGGGTGGAGGACCTGCGACCTCTTGAGGGACTGGTGGTCGGCGGGTTGCGTGAAGTCCCGGTGAGATGGTGAGCATGGCAGGCGGGACCGTACGGGCCGAACAGGTCAGCGCGACGCGGGAGCTGATCCTGACCGCGGCGGAGCGGCTGTTCGCGGAGCGCGGGGTGTACGCGGTGTCCAACCGCCAGGTCAGCGAGGCGGCCGGGCAGGGGAACAACGCGGCGGTCGGCTACCACTTCGGCACCAAGGCCGATCTGGTGCGGGCCATCGCCCGGAAGCACGCCGTACAGATCGAACGGGCGCGGGAACGGCGGCTGGCCGAGGCGGGCGACTCCACCGACGTCCGGGTCTGGGTGTCGTGTCTGGTGCACCCGATCACCGACCACCTGGAGGCGCTGGGCAGCCCCACCTGGTACGGCAGGTTCTGCGCGCAGGCGATGACGGACCCCGCGCTGCGCGACAGCATGATCGAGGAGTCGCTCACCTCGCCCGCTCTCCAGGGGATCGTGGACGGCTTCAACCGGGCCCTGCCACAGCTGCCGCCCGAGGCACAGGCCGAGCGCGGGATGATGTCGCGTCAGCTGATCCTGCACATGTGCGCCGAGCGGGAACGCGCGCTGGCCGACGGCACGGGTACGGTCCGCTCCTCCTGGCGCCAGGCGGCCGACGGTCTGGTCGACGCGCTGGTCGGGCTCTGGCTGGCGCCCCTCACCGACGGCGCGCGTTCCCGGTGATCGCTCCCGGGCCCGGCCCGCGGAACCCATGAGGCTCCGCGGGCCGGGCCCGGGGCCGCGCCGTACCTCCGTCCCCACGGGGACGGCGCCGCGGGACCGCCTCCGCTCGGGACGGTCCCGGTCTGTGGGCCGGGGGGCACCGGTTGGGATACCGGTCGGGTCGGAATACCGGTCCCGGTCGCCGGGTCGTACGCTTACTTGACTCAGGCAACCACAAGTGACTTACTTGAGTCAAGCAAGTAGATGGTAAAGTAGTGCGCATGTCCCCCTCGTCGCAGCCCACCGCCCCCGTCCCCGTACCGGTCGACATCATCACGATCGAGCAGTCCCTCACCCACATCGCCTACCTCACCAACCGGGTGCGGCAGCACGAGCGTCTGATGGCCCTGGCCGGTGTCCCGCTGGACCGCGCGGCCGTGGCGCTGCTGCGGGCGGTGGCCGACTCCGACGCGCTGCGCCCCAGCGAGCTGGCCGGACGGCTCGGCGTCGAGGCGTCCCACATCACCCGCCAGGTCCAGCAGCTCCAGAAGGCCGGATACGTCACCCGCGTCCCCGACCCCGACGACCGCCGCGCCCAGCACATCCGCCTCACCCCCACAGGACAGGACGCCGTCGACCGCGTCCGCCAGGCCAGCCGACGGGGCATGCAACTCGCCCTCGGCGACTGGACACCCGAAGAACTCCACCAGCTCGCCACCCTCTTCCGCCGCATGGTCGACGACTTCCTCAGCGGCGCGGGGGAAGACTTCCTCAACGGCACGGGCGGCCACGCCGGGGCGGCGGACCCCCGCTGAGCGCACGGGAGCCCCCGATGGCGGAGTGCCAGCCCTATACGAACGGTCCTTCCATGTACGGGAAAATCAGCGAGAAACCCAGGTACGCGAACGCCGACGGGGCGACTCCCGGGTACGGGGGAGCCTGGACGCCCGCGCCGCCCCGTGGCGAGGGGCGACGCGTCCTGATCGTCGGCGACGACCCTCCCACCGTCGAACTCCTCTCCACCACCATGGAACTGGCCGGTTACCGCATCGCCACCGCCGGATCCGGCCCCGAGGCGCTCACCCGCCTCGTCGAACACCCGGCCGATCTCGTCGTCCTCGACATGGGGCTGGAGGACCTCAAGCACTTCTCCGGCTACCCCCGGCTCCCCGTCGCCGACCGGCCGCCGCTGCTCTTCCTCACCGCCTGCGAGTCCCTCGACAGCCTGGCCCCCGGCCTCGGCCCCGGGGTCTCCGACTACGTCGTCAAACCCTTCCGCGTCGCCGAAGTCCTCGCCCGCGCCCAGACGTTGCTGCGCACCCGGCACCACGAGAGCCGGCACGGCGCGGCCCCGCATTTCGGCGATCTCACCCTGGACGACAACACGTGCCGCGCGCACCGGGGCAGGCGCACCCTCGACCTCACCCCCGCCGAGTACCGGCTCCTGCGCCATCTGCTGCTCCACGCGGAACAGGTCCTCTCCAAGGAGCAGATCTGCCGGCACGTCTGGGGCGAGGACCGCGCCGACAACGCCATCGAGAAACTCGTCTCCCGTCTCCGCCGCAAGGTCAACCAGGAGGACCCGCCCCTGATCCACACCCGTAAGGGCTTCGGCTACTGGCTCGGAATCTGACCGCCCGGCCCACCCACCCCCGATACGTGATCCCCGTCACGTCCGCTTGCGGTCAGGTAACCGGCCGGAAGGCGTCAGCCCGGTCCGGTTGCATGGGTCCCGGCCCCGTCCTGGTCCCGGCCCCGTCTTGGACCCGGCCCTGTCCTGGACCCGTCCCGGCCCTCTCCGGTGCCGGACGACGAGCGCCGGACGGCCCGCGTCACCCTCACGGCTCCCCTACGGGAGCACCCCCACCGAGGAGAAGATCATGAGTGTCGACATGCGAGTGGAACTCGACGAGCCGAAGTGCGTCGCGGCGGGGCAGTGCGTCATGGCCGCCCCCGACGTCTTCGACCAGCGCGACGAGGACGGGGTGGCCGTCGTGCTCAACGAGCACCCCGGCGCCGAGCTGCACGAAGAGGTGCGCGAGGCCGCCGCCATCTGCCCGGCGGCCGCGATCCGGCTGGTGGAGAAGTAGCACGGACCCGCGCCGGTCACCCGCGCCGGTCACCCGCGCGCCGGTCACCCCCGTACGCGCGCCCGCCCGGCCGCCCCGACGGGCGCACCGGCCGGGCGCACCGACCGGCCGCACCGGTCCCGGGCGCACCGACCGGCCGCACCGATGGGCGAGATCTGCCTCACCGCAGCGATGGGCGAGACGTACCTAAAATGACCGGCATGCGGAAGACGGTACGACAGGCGGCGCGCGCCACCGCCCAGCTCGCCGCCGTGGCGGCGCTGACCTTCGGCTCGTACCTCTTCATCACCGTGCTGCTGTTCACCGCCGTCGCCACCCTCGTTGTGGTCGGCGCCGGACTGCTGCCCGAGACGGTGCTGCTGGTACGGCGGATAGCCGGGGCCAAGCGGCGCCGGGTGGCCCAATGGACGGGCCGCGAGATCCCGGAGGCGTACCTGCCGGTCACGGGCCCGCTCCGGGCCCGGCTGCGCACGGTCACCCACGACCCCGGCAGCTACGCCGACCTGCGCTGGATGGCCGCCCACTACGCCTACGGCATCCTCCTCTTCCTGCCGCTGTTGGCACTGTGGCCGCTGGGGCTGGTGCTCGACGGCCTCTGGTGCGGGCTGCTGCGCCGCCGGGCCCTCGTGCTCCCGCTGATCGGCCGGCTCGCCGACCTCGACGCCGCCTGGTCGACCGCCCTGCTCAAGCCCTCGCCCAAGGCCCTGCTCGTCGAGCGCGTCGAGGAGCTGACCGAGACCCGGGCCGGGGCGATCGCCGCCCACGGCGCCGAACTGCGCCGGATCGAACGCGATCTGCACGACGGTACGCAGGCCAGACTGGTGTCGCTCTCCATGCGCATCGGGCTGGCGAAACGCGCCTACGACCGCGACCCGGCCGCCGCGCGCAGGCTGCTCGACGACGCGCAGGACCAGGCCGAGGAGGCGCTGACCGAGCTGCGCCACGTCGTGCGCGGCATCCACCCGCCGATCCTCACCGACCGGGGCCTCGCCGGAGCCGTCCGGGCGCTCGCCGCCAGCAGCGGCCTCCACGTCACCGTGAGCGCCGAAGGGCTCAGCGACTCGGGGAACGGCCCGCGCGCCCCGGCGGCCGTCGAGGCCGCCGCGTACTTCGTCGTCGCCGAGACCCTCACCAACGCCGCGAAACACAGCGGCTCCGACCGCGCCGAGGTCCGGCTCGCCCGCACCGCCACGGCGCTGCGGGTACGGGTGCGCGACGAAGGCAGGGGCGGGGCCGACGCGGCGGGCGGCACCGGCCTGGTCGGCCTGCGCCGCCGCGTCGCCGCGCTCGACGGCACCGTCGCCGTCACCAGCCCCGCCGGGGGACCTACCGTCATCGAAGCGGAGCTGCCGTGCGTGTGGTGATCGCCGAGGACCATGCCCTGCTGCGGGAAGGGCTCGTCCTGCTGCTCTCCTCCGCCGGGCACGAGGTGGTGGCCGTCGTGAGCACCGGGCCCGAGGTGCTGCCCGCGCTGCTCACCCACCGCCCCGACGTCGCCGTGCTCGACGTCCGGATGCCGCCCGGCTTCCGCGACGAGGGGCTGCGCGCCGCGCTCGCCGCGCGCGCCGAGATTCCCGGGCTGCCGGTGCTCGTCCTCTCGCAGTACGTCGAGGAGTCGTACGCCGCCGAACTGCTGGGCGGCGGCGCGCGGGGCGTCGGCTATCTGCTCAAGGACCGGGTGGGCCGCGTCGACGAGTTCCTCGACGCGCTGGACCGGGTCACGGCGGGCGGCACGGCGCTCGACCCCGAGGTGGTGACCGAACTCCTCACCCGGCGCGGTGACTCGCCCCTGGACTCGCTGACCCCGCGCGAGGGCGAGGTCCTCAAACTGATGGCCGAGGGCCACGACAACACCACGATCGGCAGGACCCTGGTCATCACGGAACGGGCCGTCAGCAAGCACATCGGCAACGTCTTCCTGAAGCTGGACCTCCCCCCGAGCGACAGCGGCCACCGGCGGGTCCAGGCGGTGCTGACCTATCTGAACAAGGTCTGGGGCCCGTCCGGGCCGCCGAGGTAGTGTGTTCCGGTCGGGGCCCCAAATCGGTACGCACAGCCGGAGCTTGGGGCCCCGTCGCGCTGCCGCACCACGGACGCGGCGCAGGGGCGCGGGGGTGACAGCACAGCCGGCCTTGGGGAAACGAGGCTGGATCGGGTGCGCAGGTGAACAGCGACGGACAGATCCGCCGCCCGCGCGCGCGTAAGAGCGCGGGCGCGCACGAGCCCGCGCCCGCCCACGAGCCCGCGCACGCGCACGAGCCCGCGCACGCGAGCCGCTTCCCCTTCCTCGCCGACGCGCTGCGCCGCGCCGCGCCCGCCCTCGCGTGCTTCGTCGCCATCCGCCTGCTCGGCCTCGCGGTGCTGGCCGTGTGGTCGAACGCCCGTGGCAAGGACGCGTACACGCTGCTCTCCGCCCGCTGGGATTCGCTCTGGTACGTACAGATCGTCGAACACGGCTACGGCTTCGAAGTCGCCGCGCCCGACGGCCGCACGCTCTCCAGCAAGGCGTTCTTCCCGCTGCTGCCCTGGCTGGAGGGCGGCGTGGCGGCCGTCCTCCCGGTGGACCACGCGGACGCCGGGCTGCTGATCAGCGCGGTCTGCTCGGTGCTGGCCGCCGCCGGGATCTTCTTCCTGGCGGAGGACGTGTACGGGCCGCGCGCCGCCCTGCTCACGGTGGCCCTCTGGGCGTCCGTGCCCGTCGCCGTCGTCCAGTCCATGGCGTACAGCGAATCCCTCTTCACGGCGCTGGCCGTATGGTCGCTCCTCCTCACGCGTGCGCGGCACCGGCCTGCCGCCGGGGTGCTGGCGCTGCTCGCCGGGCTCGCCCGGCCCGTCGGACTGGCGGTCGCGGTCGCGCTGTGGGCGGCGGTGGCGTACGAGTGCCGTACGGAACGCGGGCGCCCGCGCGCAGGCGACGTGGTGGGCGCGCTGCTGGCCCCGCTCGGCTTCCTCGCCTTCTTCCTCTGGGTGGGCCTCACCACCGGAAGCCCGTGGGGCTATCTCCGGGTCCAGGGCGGCTGGGGGAACGGCTTCGACGGCGGTGTCGCCTTCGCGCGGTTCACCGTGGATCTGCTGACGGGGCCCGCCTTCGTGGCGGGGGTGCTGCTGCTGGCCGGAGTCGGGCTGCTGTGCTGGGTCTACGCGCGGGGGTTCAAGGACGTCGAAGGACGGCCCGCCGTCCCGCTGGCGCTGCGGGTCTACACCGGCTCGATCGTGCTGCTCGCGCTCTGCTCCTCCGGCTACTTCGGCTCGAAGCCCCGGCTGCTGCTGCCGGCCTTCGCGCTGCTCATCCCGGGTGCGGCGTGGCTCGCGAAGCGCCCGGCCGCGCTGTCGGCGGCGCTCGTCACGCTCCTCGCGCTCTCCTCCGCGCTGTACGGGGCCTTCTGGCTCAACGGTTCCGGCCCGCCGTAGAGATGGCGACAAGAGGGAAGGGGCGGCGACAAGGGGGAAGCGGCGGCCTGGCGGTGGGGGAGCGGGCCCGCTACCCAAAGCTCCGAAGCGTGTCTACGGTGGAACGCACGGTGAACGTCGCGAGGGGCGTCGCGCGGACTCGGCAGGGGCGTCGCGCGGACTTCGCGGCGGATTCCGCAGGACAAGGGGGAGCGATGGAAGCCGAGTTGGCGGCACTGGCGGCGTCGGGGGCCACGACGCTCGTCGGCCTCATGGTCTCGGACGCCTGGACGCAGGGGCGGCAGCGGCTGGCGCGCTTCCTCGCCAGGGGCGGCGACGAGAGCGCGGAGAGCGCCGCCGAGGAGGAACTGCGGCTCTCCCGGCGGGAGCTGACCACCGCCCGCGCCGAGGCCGACGAGGAGGCCGCCGCCGATGTGGAGGCCCTCTGGCGCGCGAGGCTGCGCGGCGTGCTGCGCGCCGACCCCGCCGCTGCGGCGGAACTGCGCGTGCTGCTGGACGAGTTGGCCCCGCTGCCGGACGACCGGCCGGTATCCGCCGTGTACAACACGGTCAGCGGCGGGGTGCACCACGGGCACATCGTCATGGGACGGGACTTCACCGGAGTGAGGTTCGGCGGTCCGGCCACCGATCCGGCCACCGATCCGACTGCCGGTCCGACCACCGATCCGACTGCCGGTCCGACCACCGGCCCGAATGCCGGTCCGACTGCCGGGCCTGCCGACGGCCGCTCGGGTCAGGCCCCGGACTGAGCTGGCCCCGGCCCCGGAGAGTTCCTCTCTCCCCGTAGACCCGTCCAGGGCCGGTCCAGGGCCGGTCCGAGGCCGGTCCGAGGCCGGTCCAGGGGAGCGTCGCCGAGCATATTTCGCAGCTCGATATATGCTCGGCGTATGACACGCCAGAGTCCGTCCCTGACGGAATCGCAGTACTTCATCCTCGCCGCGCTCATGGACGGCCCGCTGCACGGCTACGGCATCATCAAGGCCGCCGAGCGGGCCACCGACGGGCGGCTGCGGATCGCCGTCGGCACGCTCTACGGCGCGCTGGAACGGATGGAGCGGGCCGGACTGGTGGCAGCCGACCACGAGGAGATCGTGGACGGGCGGGCGCGGCGCTACTACCGGCTCACCCAGGACGGCACCGAGGCCCTCGGCCGCGAGGCACTGCGGATGCGGCAGGCGGCGGCCTTCGTCATCGGCCGCTCGCGGGATGCCGGGGCGGCCCCGGCATGAACCGTCTGCTGCTCGCCGCGTACCCCAGGTCCTCCCGTTCCCGGCAGGGGGAGGAGCTGCTGACCTGCCTGGCCGAGGCGTATCCCGGCCGCTCCTGGCCCCCGCCGCGCGAGGTCGTCGCCCTGGCGCGCGCCGGGGTGGAGGCCCGCGCCCGCGCCGTCGTCGACGACACGGGCGGGCCGTGGTGGCGGGACGGTGTCCAACTGGCCGCTCTCGTCCTCGCCGCGCTGGCGCTGGTGCCGTATCTGCAGGATGTCTGGCACTGGGCGCTGCACATCGACCCCGGCCGACACGCCATCGCCTTCCGTTTCTCCGGCTGGTACCCGTGGGCGCGGGGCCCCGGCGGGACCCGGCTCCTGCCGTACGGGCTGCTGCCGCTGGTCTGCCTGATCGCCCTGCTGCGCGGCAAGGCGTGGCTCGCGCTGCCGGTCGCGGTGACGATGGTCTGGGCGGGCGCCACGTTCAACGACAACACGGTCTTCGGCGACGAGGGCAAGGCGGGCCTGGGCTACTACGGGCTCGGCGCCCCGATGACAGCCCGTGACCTGGTGCTGTCCGGCATGCTGTGCGCCGCGTGCGCCGTGCTGGCGGCGGCCCGCCGTCCCGGTCGGTTGCGGCGCCACTCGTACCGCTGGCTGGTCCCCGTCGCGCTCGCCATGTCCGTGGCCGGGAGCCTGCACATCACCGCCGTCAGTCCGGCCTTCCAGCGGGGCCTGTTCGTCCTCGAAGTCGGCGCGCTGCTCGCCGCGTGGGTGGCGACGGCCGCGACCGGCGACTACCGGTGGCTGATCCCCGTCGCGGCGTTCGCGTTCGTCCGTGTCCAGGCGATCGTCGTCCGGCCGAGCGGGCTCATGGAGTCCCTGCCCGATCTGGTCGTCCTGCTCCTCCTGATCGCCCCCCTCCCGGCCCTGGCGATCGCCGCCCAGCGTCGGCAGGGCCGGGCGCTCCTGGGATAGGGCCGGGCGCTCCTCGGACAGGGACATCGCGGACCCGCGCCGTTCCCGGGCGCGGCCGAACTCGCCGGTCCGGCCGCCGGTGACCTGATCGCCCGTCATGAGTGCAGCGCTTCCGGACCACGACCCTCGCGCTGCTGCCAGGCGTCCTCGTCGCCGCGTACGTTTCGCGCGGTGCGCGGTGCGCGGTGCGCGGCGCTCGGCGCTCGGCGCTCGGCGTTCTCGGCGTTCTCGGCGTGGTGGCCGCTCGGCCGCGCACGCGACTCCGACGGCGGGCCGTAAGCCCGTAAGCCCGTATGCCTGCACGCGCGTAAGCCCGCTGGTCGTGCACCGCGCCGTGCACCGCGCCGTGCAGTGTGACGGGGAAACCCGCTGGTGTAGCCTGCGCACGGAGGCGTGATGAGCACTGCGGGTACGGAGAAGGCGGTACGCGAGGGGTCCCCGGCGAAGCGGACGGCCATCCTCGACGCCGCGCGTGACCTCTTCCTGCGCCAGGGAGTCGACCGCGTCAGCATGGACGCCGTAGCGGCCCGCGCCGAGGTGTCGAAGCGCACGGTGTACGACTACTTCGGCGACAAGCGGCGTCTCTTCCTGGCCATCCTCGCGGACGCGTCCGACTCGGTGACCATCGCGGTGCGCCGCGCGATCGACGAACACCTCGCGGACGACGCGGGGATCACCACGGTGCCGCAGCTGGAGAAGGCGCTCGCCGCGTTCGCGATAGACGTCGGCTCGACGATGCACTCCGCGCACTACGCCGCCGTGTTCGGCCTCGTCGCCCAGGAGCGCCTGCGGACGCCGACGACCGAGGACGATCTCGTGACGGCGCCGACGGAGGAGATGACAGCCGAACGCATCGGCCACTTCGCCGACTCGGGGCTCCTGGACACCGACGACCCGTCCCTGGCCGCCGGTCACTTCTTCGCGCTGACCGTCCTGTTGGCCTACGAGCGCCAACCGGTCCCCGATCACGCCGACCCGGAGACGTTCCGCCGGGCCATGGTCGACGGGGTCCACGCGTTCATCCGCGCGTACGCCACGCGTTAGGCGCCGCGCGCCGCGATCCGCGTCCGCGCCGTCCTGCCCGGCCACGCCGCCCCTGCCGTGCCGCGGCGGCGGTCGCGCTCCGTCCTCCGGTCCGTCCCCCGCCCCGCGCCGCGCACCGGCCGGAGCCCGAGCCCCGGCCCCTGTCCCCTTCCGCGGCCCCGTCCCCTTCCGCGCGCGATCGGGTAGCAGGCGAGCCCGATCAGGACCGCGCTGAAGTGGCCGAGGTCGGTGAAGGTAGGGCCGGTGATCAGCGGGATGCCGAAGAAGATCAGGACGGCGCCGAGATACGGCAGGTGCCAGGGCCTGGGCACCCGGTACGTCAGCACGCCGATCACCCCCGCGAGCGCGTAACTGACCCCGATGTCCAGCGTGTTGACCGCCGACTGCGGTGCGTGGTCGTGGTGCACGGCCCAGCTCAGCACACCCTCGCTGATCAGCGTCGCGCCGACGTGCGCCAGCGCGACGACCGCGAGCCAGCGCGGCGTACCGAGCCAGTGCTCGGCCGGGGCGTGGAAGACCGTGTAGAGCACGGCGTACGGGAGCCAGCTGCCGCCGTCGATCCAGAAGGCGCTGGAGATCAGCACCCGCAGGGGACTGGTCGACAGCTCGTGGATGTTGGTCGAGCGCTGGCGCAGGAAGTCCTCCTCGAAATCCGGTGACATCCGGTGCAGGGCGACGGTCGTGACGAAGAGGGCCGCCAGCCAGAGATAGGTGCCGGGGGCGCTCGTGATCCAGACGCGGACCGTGTGGAGGAAGCGGCGCATGGGGTGATTCACCCACGGCTCCAGGACCGAATCCGTGATTGACATTCCGGTGGCGCTCGCGGAAACACGGTCGACGTACGACGGAGCGCCGGGCCGCGCCCCGCCGGGAGCCGCGGCTCCCGGCTTTTCGATGTACGGCGTACGCGCGCGGCTGCTTCCCGTACGGCGGCCGTGTTCCCCGTACGGCGCCGATGCCGGACGGCCGCTGGCGCGACAGCCGGGGAAACGGGCAGGCTGGGGCCATGATTCGTACCGCGACCGCCGCCGATGTCCCCGTGATCCACACGATGATCCAGGAGCTGGCGGAGTATGAGAAGGCGTCCGAAGAGGCGCGCGCGACCGAGGCCCAGCTCCACGAGGCACTCTTCGGCCCGCACCCGGCCGCGTACGCGCACCTCGCCGAGACGGACGAAGGCGAGCCGGTCGGCTTCGCGCTCTGGTTCCTCAACTTCTCGACCTGGCGCGGGGTCCACGGCATCTACCTGGAGGACCTGTACGTACGCCCCGACCGCCGGGGCGGCGGCCACGGAAAGGCGCTGCTCGCCGAGTTGGCGCGGATCTGCGGGGAGCGCGGCTACGGGCGCCTGGAGTGGTCCGTACTGAACTGGAACGAGCCGTCGATCGCGTTCTACCGCGCCCTGGGCGCGCTGCCGCAGGACGAGTGGACGGTCTTCCGGCTGACGGACGAGGCGCTGGCGGCGCTGGGCGGGGGCGGACGGTAGGAGGCGAGCCGTGCCCGCGCCCGGCCGGGATCTCGGCCCACCGGCCGGTGCTCAGGTCAGGATTACGGCATGCCTGCCCACCGGAGCAGCGCGGCTTCGAGGCCGGTGATGCCGCTGCTGGCGCGGGCGCTGCTGCTGCTGCTGTCGGCGGCGCCGTCGTCGTCGGAGAAGGCCCAGGCCACCACCCCGTCCGGCCGTACCAGCACCCCGGTCGGAACCCCGACCGGACCCCCGGTCGGTGTCGCGTGGTCGTCGTCGGTCACGCTGCGCACCCGATCCGCCCAGGCCGAGGCGGTACGGGCGAACGCGCCGTCCCGAGTGCGGTCGAGCAGCAGGAATCCGCCGCCGTGCCCGTGGTCGGCCAGCCGCGACGCGTCCGCCAGCCACAGGTCGGGGACGAGCCTGCCGACCAGCGGATGGTCGCCCGAAGGGGCGCAGGGCGGGCCGCCGGGCAGCCCGCCCGACAGGTCGACGCGCTGGTCGACTCCGGAGATCTTCTTGACCGCGTACGTCGTGCCGTCCCGCGTGCTCAGCAGATCGGCCACGATCCCTCGCAGCGCCGCCGACTTGGCGTCCCCGCGCAACACCCCGATCTGGGCCCGCGTCCAGTCCAGCACCCAGGCGCCGAGGGGACGGCGCTCGGTGTCGTAGGTGTCCAGCAGCCCTTCGGGCGCCCACCCGGCGAGCACGGCGCCGAGCTTCCACCCGAGGTTCATCGCGTCACCGGCGCCGAGGTTGAGCCCCTGGCCGCCGAACGGCGGGTGTACGTGCGCGGCGTCACCGGCCAGCAGCACCCGCCCCGACCGGTAGGCCGCGGCCTGGCGGGTGTGGTCGCTCCAGCGGGTCGGGACGGCGCGCAGCGCGGTCAGTGTGACGTCGGTGCCCGAGACGCGGCGCAGACTGCCCTGCACCTCATCGAGGCTGACCGGTGCCGACCGGTCGGCGGGCGTGACACCGAACTCGACGGTGGCCACCCGGCCGGGCTGGGGCCCGTAGCGGTACACGCCCTCGGGCGACCACGTCCAGCCGTCCGTGAGCGTCTCCGGGTCGGCGATGTCGGCGACCGCCTGGTACCCGACGATCTCGGGGTCGGTGCCGGGGAAGCCGATGCCCGCGAGGCGGCGTACGGCGCTGTGCCCGCCGTCGCACCCGACCAGCCACCCGGTGCGCACCGTACCGGCGGAAGTGCCGACGACCACGCCGTCGCCGGTGTCCTCCAGCGCGGTGACCTCCACACCGCGGCGCACCGTCACGCCGAGCCGCGCGGCGTGCTCGGCGAGCAGCGCCTCCAGCTCACGCTGCGGCACCATCCGCGCGCCTCCGGCCGCGGTGTGCGCGGCGAGGTCCGGATCGGACCAGTCCACGAGGTCGGGGTCGAGGACCATGCCCGCGAAGTGCCCGGTGAACCGGGACCAGGGCGCCCGTTGGCCCGCGCCGGGCGCCCCGCGGCCGTCGGCCGCGGGGCCGAACGGTCCGACACGCTTGAGCGTCTCCCGCTGTACGGCCTCGGCGGCGGGCAGCAGGCCGCGGCGGTCGAGCGCCTCGGCCGTCGGCATGTTGATGCCCTGCGCCTTCAGTGCCGTGTCCGGTTCGGTCCGTCGCTCAAGGACGTGCACCGTCGCCCCGGCGAGCGCCAGCTCGGCGGCGAGCAGGAGACCCACCGGCCCCGCTCCGACCACGGTCACGTCGACGGTCCGCGCCTCCTTCCGCGCCTCCCTCCGCACCTCCTCCCGCGTCGCTTTCCCCACTTCTTGATCTTCCTGATGCGCGTCGTTGTTCATGAACACCGTTCTACGTAAGAACATTGTTCGTGTCAACACGAACGTTGTTCGGTTAGGGTGGTGCCGTGTTGCGTCCTGAAAGCTGGTCCAGGCTTGCGGGTGGAAGTCCCGTCCGGGTAGACACCGGAGTGCCCGGTAGCAGGTCCCGGTTCGTCGTGGAGACGCGGCGGGCTGAGCGGGATGTCAAGAGCCTCTTTGGAGGGAGCAAGCACGCGGGCCGTAGCGTGAAGCGAACCTTGCAGCCTCGTCACACCAACAACGGAGAAGCCGAGCCCGTCATGGCAGGGCGAAGGTCATGTCCTGGAGGCCCTGTTCCGGGGTCAGCCTCCGGGGTTCTCCCGGGGTATGGAGGGCGGCACGTGTGCACAGTCTGGGCCGGAACAGGAGAGACCCGTCTGACCACGCCTGACATCGGGCAAGAGACCGGACGTATAAGCCGATGGTGAAATCGTCCGGAGGGCAGCGGGAGTCCGAGGGGGCCGTAGTACCGCTGATCGGCGTGCAACATAACGCGCCGGGAGGAAAGGGCCCTCACTTTGATCACGTCTGTAGCGAGGGTAAGCGCGAGGGCATGGCCGGGACCACCCGGCACAACAACCTCGACGGGACAAATCCCGTTGTAGTGGACGGACGTGTGTCCGTCTCGAAAGTGCGAAAACTTCAACGCGGGCTATGGGCTGCGGCCAAGCAGTCGCCGGAGCGGCGTTTCCACGCCCTGTACGACCGTATCCACAGAGGTGATGTGCTGTGGGAGGCGTGGGAGCGGGTCCGGGCCAACAGAGGAAGTGCCGGGGTGGATCGGGTCACCCTGTCATTCGTGGAGAAAGAATACGGAGTTGGGCGGATGCTCGGTGAACTCCAGGTTTCTCTGCGTGCGGGCACGTATCGTCCCGCGCCCGCCAGGCGTGTGGATATCCCGAAACCGCGAGGCGGTGTGAGGCCGCTGGGAATTCCTGCGGTTCGTGACAGGGTGGCGCAGCAGGCGGCGAAGATTGTTTTGGAGCCGGTGTTCGAGGCGGGATTCTCCCCGTGCTCGTATGGATTCCGTCCGAAACGGTCGGCGACGCAGGCGATGGAGCGGCTCAGAGTCGGCTTCGCCAAGGGATGCCGCTTTGTTGTGGAATTCGACATCCGAAGCTTCTTCGACGAGATCAGCCATGACCGGCTCCTTGTCGAAGTGGGGCGCCGGGTGTCGGATCGCAGGGTTCTCAAGCTGGTCCGTCTGTGGTTGCAGGCGGGTGTGATGGTGGACGGCGAGGTTCGGCGGACGGTCGCCGGGACACCTCAGGGCGGGGTGATCTCGCCCTTGCTGGCCAATATCTACCTGCATGTTCTGGATTCCGAGCTGATGAGGCGAGGAGTGGGTGAGCTGGTTCGGTACGCGGACGACGGAGTCGTCCTGTGCCGGTCGGATCGCCAGGCCAGGGCTGCTCTGGAAGCGGTCGGGGAAATCCTTGGATCGCTGGGGCTGCAACTGCACCCGGACAAGACGAAGGTAGTTGACCTCAGAGAGGGCCGGGAAGGACTCGACTTCCTCGGCTGCCACTTCAGGGCTCGCTTTTCGGGCCGGTCGTGGGAGAAGTACGGCACGGTCCGCTTCTACCTGCACCGCTGGCCGTCGAAAGCGGCGATGAAGAGACTCCGGGACAAGGTCCGGGAACGGACTGACCGCCGTCGGTCGGGATGGGATATCCGTGATGTTATCGCGGATCTGAATCCAGTCCTGCGCGGCTGGGGAAACTACTTCCGAACCGGGAATGCCGCCGGGAAGTTCCGAACTGTTGACGATTACGTGGTGTGGCGGCTCCGCAGGCTTATGGTTAAGAAACGCGGACGCAACCTGCGAGCCGGACAGCGCAAGGAATGGACCGACGAGTGGTTCAACGGGCACGGCCTGTACCAACTGCGTGGCTCTGTTCGATATCCGAAGGCTGCGTAACCCTGTCAGGAAGATCATCGGTAAGCCGTGTGCGGGAAAACCGCACGCACGGATTGAAAGGGGAATGGGGAAACGGGCTCGAAAGAGCACCGCGCCCCTGACTACCAATGACTGAACGACCGACCGTGGCCGTCCTCGGCGCCGGCATCATGGGCGCCGCGATGGCCCGCAACCTCTGCCGCACTGGACACGACGTCCGCGTCTGGAACCGTACCCCCGCCAAGGCCGAAGCCCTCGCCGCCGACGGCGCGACGCCCGCCGCGACGCCCGCCGAGGCGGTGACCGGCGCCGATGTGATCCTCACCATGCTGTACGACGGTCCGGCCGTCCTGGAGGCGATGACGGCCGCCTCGCCGGGGCTGCGACCGGGCGCCGTCTGGCTCCAGTCGACCACGACGGGCGTCGAGGCCGTCGCCCCGCTGGCCGACCTCGCCCGCCACCACGGCCTGGTCTTCGTCGACGCGCCCGTCCTGGGCACCAGGGCCCCGGCCGAGAGCGGCGACCTGCTGATCCTGGCGGCGGGCCCCGAGCAGGCGCGCGCCCCGCTGGCCACCGTCCTGGACGCGGTCGGCAACCGTACGGTCTGGCTCGCGGAGGACGGCTCCACGGGCGCCGCCAGCCGGCTGAAGCTGGTCTGCAACGGCTGGGTCCTCACCCTCACCAACGGCGCGGCGGAGGCCATGGCCCTGGCGAGGGGCCTCGACGTCGACCCGCGCCACTTTCTGGACGCGATGGCGGGCGGGGCGCTGGACTGCGGCTACCTGCACGCCAAGTCCGCGGCGATCCTGAACGAGGACTACACCCCGAGCTTCTCGGTCACCACCGCCGCCAAGGACGCCCGCCTCATCGTCGCCGCCGGCGCCGCGCAGGGCGTACGCCTGGACCTGGCGTCGGCCGCGGCGGAACGGTTCCGGAGGGCGGAGGAGCAGGGGCACGGGGAGGAGGATATGGCGGCGACGTATTTCGCCAGCTTTGACGGGTGAGGGGCGGCGCGGGGCGCCGCTCCCCGGTGCTGGATGCGCTACTTCTGCTTCCGGAAGCAGGCGGAAACGACGGTGACTTCGATCAGCGAGGTCTTGTCGCTTCCGGCAGGTTCGACGGACAGCCTGATGTCGGCAGAGAACTCTTTGTCCGTCGAGTCGGCGACGATCTGTGGAGCTTTGGACGCGGTTCCGTCCGGTCCCTCCTTGATGATTCGCCAGCCGTTTTTCGGGAGCCTCTCGCGGAGTCGACCCATTGCCGATGTCAACTCTTCGTTGGGCACACCGTATACGCTCCAGGGGTGGTACGCCTGGAGCGTGCCACTCTCGGAGCCGTCTTCCGAACACGGTGAGGGCAACGCGCCGGACTGGGTGAGCTTCCCTTTCATGCCGAGCAGCTCCATGATCTGGCTGGATTTGCGCTCTGTCGCCTGCTGGACCTTCTCCGCGTCGCGAACAGGAACTTCGAAATCCTTCATGTCTGTACACCCCGCTGTGGCTAGTAGTGCGCACGCCAGCACGGCCGGAATGGCCGTTACCTTATTCAAGTTCCACCTTCTCGAAATTTTCGGTAACGACGGCGGCCTGGTTTCGGAGGCTAGTGGAATTTCTGTTCCAGAAGCCGCTGTGGTCCGTGGAGTCGCTCTCCACGATGTTTCCGCCGAAGGACTCGTCCGTAGGGATCGTCAAGTTGTCTCCGAGTCCTACTAAACGCCCTCCCTGCCGAACGACTTGATCGTCCCAGGAGGCTCCCATGGCCCACACGTGTCCGGGGCGGAGTCCGAGATCGGCGGCGCGGTCCACTCGCATGCCGGGACTTCCTGCTACGACGATGTCATCAGCCATGGAACCGTCCAGCATGCCGCCCGACCGGGTTGCGACTCCCACCACCGTGCTGCCGTAGCTGTGGCCGATCACCGTGGTGTGAGCAGAACTGCCTGTCGAATATTCGTGAGCCGTCTTGTTGCCGTCGAGGAACTCACGCAGTGTCGGCCCACCTTTGTCGGAGTATGAGCTCATCGTCGCATGCGGGATGTCGTCAGGGGCGTCATAGTCGAGCCACGTGATGGTTGAGATGCGTCTGTCCGGAGCCATGCTTTGACTCGTAGCCCAAAGCCGTTCGCTACGACCAAGATCACCAAAGGTGTCGCCGTCACCGATTCTCGACAGCTTGGATTTCGTGCCAGGAACGTAAATCGCCGTATGGTCGGCGGTGTCCGGGTTTCCGTTGGCCAGGATGACCCGGCCGTCTCCGTTTGCTTCTGGGTCGAAGCCGAGCAGGTAAGCCTCTGGTAAGCCGCTCCCGGTGCGGTCGAACCTCGCCTGAATGGCGTCCATCCCCTTGAGCGAGGCTTCCAGATGCTCCTTCCGGTCCTTGTACTTGTCGCGCCAGGCGAGCCACTCGTCCGAGTACGCCACCACATCCGGGCCCAGCGCCCTCAGCCTGTCGGCGGGCTCCGGCGGGATCGCGTCCAGCTCCAGTTGGTACCGCCCGCGCCTCTCGTCCAGCACCGTACGGTTCGCCTCGTCGCGGACGTCGGATGGGAGGCCGTCCATGGCGCCGACGCGGTCGGGGAAGAGGGCCAGGTAGTCGGCCTGTTCCTCGGGGGTGAGGGCGTGCCACCAGGCGGCGTTCGCCTCCGGGGTGGCGTCCTTCGGAGGGGCCTTGAGGTCGTCCAGGTACGACGCCGCGGCACCGCGCAGGTTGTCCATGTCGTCCGCGGCGTCCGCCAGGTCCGCCGCCGAGACCGTCAGGTCGTCGTCCGCTTCCAGGCGGCGCAGGTGCGGGGCCCATTTCCGGTCGACCGCGGTGGCCTCCTCGATGGCCGAGGCGATGCGGTCCGCGCAGTCCTGCGCGTACGCGAGGTTCGGGTTGGGGTCGAAGCCGGCCGCCTGGCGGTTGACGGCGCGGGCCGTTTCGTCGGTGGTGCCGTTCGCGGCGCCGCCCTTGGGGAGTCGGCCGTCGACCTCGGCACCCGCCGCCGGATAGCCGACCGAACCGCCGGGGCCGACCGTGAACGCGCGGGCCACGGCGTCCGCGACGGCCGCGTCCAGTTTCCGCTTCGCCGGGAGCACATCCGCCGCGAAGGCCCGTAGCGCCGTGCTGACCAGGCCGCACTCGATCTGGATGTAGTGGAAGTTCTTTCGCAGCTGGCCCAGTTCACGCAGCGCCGCCTCGGCCGCCTCGCCCCTGAGCGATCCGCGCAGCGCCGCCGCGATGCCGTTCTCGATCTCGTCCTTCGTCCGGGAGGCCATGGCGACGGCGGCCTGGTATCCGCCCGCCGCGTCCTCGTACGCCGAGGGCTTGAGGGACTTGAGCGTGGTGAAGTCCATCGGTCGGGTCACCGGTCACCGGTCTCCGTCGCCACTGCTACTGGCACAGCCAGTGGCACGGCTACTGCCACTGCCACTGCCACTCGCACCGCTACTGGCGCTGTCCCTGCCGCCGACGGCGGGGGTGTCCTCGTACGCGGCCCTCAGCCGGGCGAAGTCCTGCTCGACGGCCTTGTCGCTCCCGTGCAGGTCGCTGCCCGCCGTCCGTAACTGCTGCGCGAGGGCGGTACACCGGCCCGACACCTTCTTCAAGTAGGCGTCCCAGGAACGGAAGACCACCGCCTGGGCCGCCGCGCTCCCCACGCCACCCGCCGTCCGCAGGCCCTCCTGGCCCCGGTCCAGCGCGCTCCGGGCCTCGGTGATACCGGCCCTCAGCCCGCCGACCCCGTTCCCCGCAGCCGTCCACGCGGACTTCGTCGACTTCACGTCGCCTGAGCCGCCCCCGGCCGCCGCCGCGTCGGCGCTCGCGAGCCTGCGGACGGAACGGGTCGCGGCGTCCTGCTTGAGCCGCGTCCACTCCGTCTCGAACGATGTCATTCCCCGCTCAACCCCCGGCTTGTCGTGCGTTCACTGTGGCAACGACGTGAGCCGCCGTCCGTCACGGACGGGTGGGGTGAGCGGGTGAGCCCGCTGCTCAGACGAAAGTGCCCGGCAGGGAGAGAATCCCCTGCCGGGCACTTCCGTTCGGTCCGTTCGGTCCGTTCGGTCGGTACGGTCCGTTCGGTCCGTGCGGTCGGATCACACCGTGCGCAGCGCCAGCACCACGTTGTGGCCGCCGAAGCCGAACGAGTTGTTGATAGCCGCGATCGTGCCGCTCGGGAGCGTACGGGCCTCGCCGCGCACGACGTCCGCGTCGACCTCCTCGTCGAGGTGGTCGATGTTGATCGTCGGCGGGGCCGTGCGGTGGTACAGGGCGAGAGCGGTGGCGACCGTCTCGACGCCGCCCGCGCCGCCCAGGAGATGGCCGGTCATCGACTTCGTCGCCGAGATCGCGACATGGTCGAGGTCGTCGCCCAGGACCCGGCGCAGCGCCTTGATCTCGGCGACGTCGCCCTGCGGCGTGGAGGTCGCGTGGGCGTTGAGGTGCGCGATCTCGGCGGGCTTGAGGTCCGACGAGTCGAGCAGGTTCTGCATGGCCTTCGCGATGCCGCGGCCGGTGGGCTCGGGCTGGGCGATGTGGTGGGCGTCGGAGGACAGGCCCTGGCCCAGGATCTCGCAGTAGACGCGCGCGCCCCGCTTGGCCGCGTGTTCCGCGGACTCCAGGACGACGACGCCCGAGCCCTCGCCCATGACGAAACCGTCACGGCCCGTGTCGTACGGGCGGGACGCCTCGGTGGGGTGCTCGTTGTTCTTGGACATCGCCATCATGTTGGCGAACGCCGCCATGGGCAGCGGGTGGATGGCCGCTTCCGTACCACCGGCGACGACGACGTCGGCCCGGCCAGTACGGATCATCTCCACGGCGTAGCCGACGGCCTCGGCGCCCGACGCGCAGGCGGAGACCGGGGTGTGCACGCCCGCGCGGGCGCCCACCTCCAGGCTGACGTTGGCGGAGGGGCTGTTGGGCATCAGCATCGGCACGGTGTGCGGGGAGACGCGGCGCTCACCGCGCTCCTTGAGCACGTCGTACTGGTCGAGCAGGGTGGTCACGCCGCCGATGCCGGAGGCGATCACGGTCCCGAGCCGGTCCGCGTCGACCGAGGTGTCCTCACCGGCGCGCGCGGTGAAGCCCGCGTCGGCCCACGCCTCGCGGGCCGCGATCAGCGCGAACTGCGCCGAGCGGTCCAGCTTGCGCGCGAGCGGACGGGGCAGTACCTCGCCCGGGTCCACGGCGGCGGTGGCGGCGATGCGGACCGGGAGGGTCTCGAAACGCTCGCCTTCCAGGGTGCGTACCCCGGAGCGGCCCGCGAGCAGACCTTCCCAGGTCGAGACGCTGTCGCCACCCAGTGGTGTGGTTGCGCCGATACCGGTGACGACCACGGTGCGATTGGTCGGGCTCACTGGAATTCTTTCTCCACGTGTAGAGGGTGCTGAATTTACGGCGCCACCACCGGGTGGCGTCAGCCGCGCTGTCGGGTCAGGACTGGTGCTTCGCGATGTAGTCGGCGGCGTCGCCGACCGTCTTCAGGTTCTTGACGTCGTCGTCCGGGATCTTGACGTCGAAGCGCTCTTCGGCGGCGACGACGACCTCGACCATGGACAGCGAGTCGACGTCCAGGTCGTCGGTGAAGGACTTGTCCAGCTGGACGTCCTCCGCCGGGATGCCGGCGATCTCGTTGACGATCTCGCCGAGACCCTCGACGATCTGTTCCTGGGTGAAGGCCATGGGGCGCTCCTTTGTAGTAAGCGGAGGATATGAGGGTGATAGGGAACAGCGGTTGCGGGCTCCGGACGGATCCGGTGCCTAGGGGAGGGTAACGACCGTCGCGGCGTAGACGAGACCCGCCCCGAAGCCGATGATGAGCGCGGTGTCGCCGCTCCTCGCCTGACCGGTCGCCAGGAGCCGCTCCATCGCGAGCGGGATCGAGGCGGCCGACGTGTTGCCGGTGGTCTCCACGTCACGCGCGACCGTGACGCTCTCCGGCAGCTTGAGTGTCTTCACCATCGAGTCGATGATCCGCATATTGGCCTGGTGCGGAATGAAGACATCCAGTTCATCCGAGGTGATTCCGGCGGCGTCCAGCGCCTGCTGGGCGACCTTCGCCATCTCGAAGACGGCCCAGCGGAAGACCGCCTGGCCTTCCTGGGTGATGGCCGGAAACTTCTCCGGCCTGCCCTCACGGTAGTCGTCCCACGGCACGGTCTGCTTGATGGTGTCCGACTTGTCGCCCTCGGATCCCCAGACCGTGGGGCCGATCATCGGCTCCTTCGCCGGTCCGACGACCACGGCGCCCGCGCCGTCACCGAACAGGAAGGCCGTCGCGCGGTCCTCCAGGTCGGTCAGGTCGGAGAGCCGCTCCACGCCGATGACCAGCACGTATTCGGCCGATCCGTCCACGACCATGCCCTTGGCCAGGGTCAGGCCGTAGCCGAAGCCGGCGCAGCCCGCGGAGATGTCGAACGCGGCGGGCCGGCCCGCGCCGATCCGGTCCGCGATCTCCGTCGCGACGGCGGGGGTCTGCTTGAAGTGCGAGACGGTGGAGACGATCACGCCACCGATCTGCTCCGGGGTGATCCC
Source organism: Streptomyces corynorhini (assembly GCF_003346515.1). Taxonomy (GTDB): domain Bacteria; phylum Actinomycetota; class Actinomycetes; order Streptomycetales; family Streptomycetaceae; genus Streptomyces; species Streptomyces corynorhini. The sequence goes on along the minus strand of NZ_QQNA01000035.1, from coordinate 60,688 downwards.
CGCGTCCGCGATGGCCTTGCCGGACGCCTCGATGGACATCGCGGCGACGGTCTCCTCGGGGGAGGCCCAGTGGCGGCTGGCGATACCGGAACGGGAGCGGATCCACTCGTCGGACGAGTCGATCGTTTCGAGGATCACCTCGTTGGGCACGACCCGGGTCGGGCGGTAGCCGCCCACCCCCATGATCCGCGCGTACGGAGCGCCCTTGCCGGGCTTGATCTTCGACATTGCTCTCTGGCTCCTATTCAGCCGTGGAGGAGTGTTCGGCGATCAGCGCGCGGGCGGCGTCGAGGTCGTCGGGGGTCTTCAGCGCGAGGGTCTTCACTCCCGGCAGCGCGCGCTTCGCGATGCCGGTGAGGGTGCCACCGGGGCACAGTTCGAGCAGTGCGGTCACGCCGCGCGCCTGGAAGGTCTCCATGCACAGGTCCCAGCGCACCGGGTTGGCGATCTGACCGACCAGTCGGTTCAGCACCTCGGGTCCGGTGGCGACGGCCCGCCCGTCGCTGTTGGAAACGTACGGTACGAGCGGGTCGGCGGGCGTCAGCGGCGCGGCGGCCGCTTCGAGGGCGGCGACCGCGGGCGCCATGTGGCTGGTGTGGAACGCCCCGGCGACCTTCAGCGCGACCACGCGCCGTACGCCCTCCGGCTTGTCCTCGGCGAGCGCGGCGAGCTGTTCGAGCGTGCCCGCGGCGACGATCTGACCGGCGCCGTTCACGTTCGCCGGCGTCAGACCGAGCCGGTCGAGATGCGCGAGCGTGGTGTCGGGGGCGCCGCCGAGCAGCGCCGACATACCGGTCTGCGCGGCGGCCGCGGCCTCGGCCATCGCCAGCGCGCGCACCCGCACGAGCCGCATCGCGGCGTCGTCGTCCAGGACCCCGGCGAGCGCCGTCGCGGCCAGCTCGCCGACGCTGTGGCCCGCCGTGACGCCCACGTCACGCACGACGTCCTCGGTGGCGGGGAAGAGCTGACGCGCCGACAGCAGCGCGGCGGCCACCAGCAGCGGCTGGGCGACCGAGGTGTCGCGGATCTCGTCCGCGTCGGCTTTCGTGCCGTAGTGGACCAGATCGACGTCGAGCGCGGCCGACCAGGCCCGCAGCCGGGCTTCGGCACCGGGCAGATCGAGCCAGGGAGTCAGGAAGCCGGGCGTCTGAGCGCCTTGGCCGGGAGCGACGAGTACGAGCACACTCACACTCTCTCCTGTAGACGGTCCCCGCCGCCCGTGGGGAGGGGAACGAAGAACCGCTGGGGGAATTGTTGGAGTACGACAAAAAGTCTATGACCGTGGATCGCCGTCGGCCAAGCGCCCCAGAATCAGAGCGATCCTCAGTGTGAACGCCGACCTGACGTCGGACGGTGACCACCCGGTGACGTCAGTCACACGTCGGAGCCGGTAGCGCACGGTGTTGGGATGGACGAAGAGCATCCGCGCGGCGCCCTCCAGGCTGCTCGCCTGCTCCAGATAGACACTCAGAGTCTCCAGCAGCGCCGACCCGGCCTCCTCCAGCGGTCTGTAGATCTCCTCCACCAGCTGCTCGCGCGCGGCAGGATCGGAGGCGATCGCGCGCTCCGGCAGCAGATCGTCCGCGAGGACCGGACGCGGCGCGTCCTGCCAGGCGAAACACGCTTTGAGCCCGGCTGCGGCGGCCTGCGCCGACTTCGTCGCGGCCAGCAGATCGGGCACCACGGGACCCGCCACGACGGCACCGGCCGCGTACGGGCCGATCAGCGCCTTGGCCACCTGGAGCGGATTGTCGCTGCCTCCGGCGATCACCACGAGCCGGTTGCCCAGCACGCCCGTGAGCACCTGGAGCTTGGCGTGCCGGGAGGCCCGGCGGATCGCCTCCACCGTCAGCTCGCTGTCCCCGTCGGGGGCGGTGCCGAGCAGTACGCAGACGTGTTCCGGGGAGTTCCAGCCGAGGGCCGCCGCCCGCGAGATCGTGCCCTCGTCCGCCTCGCCTGAGAGCACCGCGTTGACGACCAGCGACTCCAGCCGCGCGTCCCACGCGCCGCGTGCCTCGGCGGCCTGCGCGTACACCTGGGCGGTCGCGAAGGCGATCTCCCGCGCGTAGACCAGCAGCGCCTCGCGCAGCACGGACTCGTCGCCCGGCGCGGCGACCTCGCCGACCGCGCTCTCCATGACCTCGATCGAGGTACGCACCATCTCCACGGTCTGGCGCAAAGTGATCGCCCGCGTCAGCTCGCGCGGCGCCGTACCGAAGACATCGGTCGAGATCGCCTGCGGGGTCTCCGGATGCCGGAACCACTCGGTGAACGCGGCGATCCCCGCCTGGGCGACCAGCCCGATCCACGAACGGTTCTCCGGCGGCATCGCCCGGTACCACGGCAGCGTCTCGTCCATGCGGGCGATGGCGTCCGCGGCGAGCCGGCCGGAGGACCGCTCCAGTCGCCGCAGGGTCGCGGGATGCGGATGCGGAAGGGGTTCGTTCGAGGCTTCTGGCACGGGACAAGACTGCCTCATCGGGACGGGAGGGTGCGGGCCCGGGGCTACGGTGTGGCTGTGATTCTCGTACGGCACGCGGCCCAGCGGTACGCGGGGGGCGACGCGGCGGCAGGCGTCGAATCCCTGCACGCCTTCTCCTTCGGGCGTTTCTACGACCCGGACAACCTGCGCTTCGGCGCGCTTCTCGCCTGCAACGAGGAGCGCCTCGCGCCCGGCGCGGGTTTTGACGAACACCCGCACAGCCACACCGAGATCGTCACCTGGGTGGTGACCGGTGAGCTGACCCACCGCGACTCGGCGGGCCACGCCACCGTGGTGCGCGCGGGCGACCTCCAGCGGCTCGGATCCGCCTCCGGGGTACGGCACGTGGAGCGCAACGACTGCCAGGAGCCGCTGGTCTTCGTACAGATGTGGCTCACGCCCCTGGAACCGGGCGGCGAGCCGGAGTACGAGGTGGTACGGGGCGTCCGCGACGCGGTGCCGTACCCCGTGGAACGGGCCGGGGCGGCCCTGCGCGTGTGGCGTCCGGGCGCGGGCGAGCGCCGCGCCCTGCCCGGGGCGCCGTACGTGTACCTCCATGTGGTGCGCGGCGGCGCCCGGCTCGACGGGGAGCTTCTGGGGCCCGGCGACTCGGCCCGGATCACGGGCGGGGCGGGACCGGAGCTGGTGGCGGGCCCGGCGGGCGCGGAGGCGCTGCTCTGGGAGCTGCCGGGCTGACCGGCGGCCGGGCGGCGTCAGCTGGAGGTGCCGGGCCGCCGCGTGCCGGGCCGCCGCGTGCCGGGCCGCCGCGTGCCGGGCCGCCGTGTACCGGGTCGCCGCGTGCCGGGCCGTGAGCGCCAGCCGTGTGTGCCGGCCGTGCCTGTCGGGCCGGGAGCGTCAGGCCGTGCGCAGCTCCGCCAGCACCGCGTCCGTGAACGGCGGCCACGCCTCGATCGCCCACGGCCCGAAGGGCCGGTCGGCCAGCGCCACGCAGGCCGCGCCCGCCTCCGGGTCGACCCACAGGAACGTGCCGCACTGGCCGAAGTGCCCGAACGTGTGCGGCGAGGACGAAGCGCCCGTCCAGTGCGGGGACTTGGTGTCCCGGATCTCGAAGCCCAGCCCCCAGTCGTTGTTCTTCTGGTGCCCGTAGCCCGGCAGCACCCCGGAGAGCCCGGGGTGGACGACGGTCATGGCCTCCAGCACCGTACGCGCGTCCAGCAGCCGGGGCGCCTGGAGTTCGGCGGCGAACCTGACCAGATCGTCCACGGTCGACACGCCGTCCCTGGCGGGCGAACCGTCCGCCGTCAGGGAGGTCGACGCCATGCCCAGCGGTTCGAGCACCGCCTCGCGCAGATAGTCGGCGAACGGGATCCCGGTCACCTCGGCGACATGCGCGCCGAGCACCTCGAACCCGGCGTTCGAGTAGAGCCTGCGGGTGCCGGGAGCGCCGACGGCGCGGTGCTCGTCGAAGGCCAGCCCGCTGGTGTGCGCGAGCAGATGCCGGACGGTGGCCCCCTCGGGCCCGGCCGGCTCGTCCAGCTCGACGGCGCCCTCCTCGTACGCCACCAGCACCGCGTAGGCGGTCAGCGGCTTGGTCACGGAGGCGAGCGGGAACGGCCGCGACGTCGGGCCGTACGATCCGACGACGGTACCGTCCGCCCGCACGACGGCGGCAGCGGCGGTGGGGACGGGCCAGTTCTCGATCATCGTCAGGCTCTGCATGGCGACGAGCCTAGGCCCTGCCTTCGAAGGAGCGCCGTCCGGCCTCGGGGCGGGACCCGCGCCAGGTGACGCGGCCTGTGACGCGGCCGGTGACGCGGCCGGGTCACGCCGTGAAGACATGTCCTTTCCGCTTGCTTCGAGTGCACTCGAAGGATTTAGCGTGGAAGACATGACCCTGATCGACGAGAGCAGCCCGGTACGGACGGAAGCCGCGCGGTCCTGTGCCGCGCCGCCCAGGTATCCACGCGCCGACGGTGACGATCAGTACACGATCAGTGAGGTCGCCGCGCTCACCGGCCTCACCGCGCACACCCTGCGCTGGTACGAGCGCATCGGCCTGATGCCGCACGTCGACAGGTCCCACACCGGCCAGCGCAGGTTCCGCAACAGGGACCTGAACTGGCTGTCCTTCGTCACCAAGCTGCGGCTGACCGGGATGCCCGTCGCGGACATGGTCCGGTACGCCGAGCTGATCCGGGTAGGCGACGAGACGTTCGAGGAGCGCCGGGAGCTGCTGGAGCGGACCCGGGGCGATGTCCTGAACCGGATCGCGGAGCTGCGGGACACGGTTGCCGTACTCGACCACAAGATCAGTTTTTACGCGGATGCCCACCGGGCGTCGGAGAGGCTCTGAATCCTGATGAGCGACAACAAGAGTGACAGCGGGATCGAGAAGGTACGCCTCGGCGTCGGCGGGCCCGAGGTCGGCTCCCAGGGGCTCGGCTGCATGGGCATGAGCGCGTGGTACGGGCCTACCGACGCCGACGAGGCGCGCGCCACGCTGGAACGCGCGCTGGAGCTGGGCGTCACCCTGTACGACACGGCGGACGTGTACGGCGACGGGGAGAACGAGAAGTTCCTCGCGCCGTTCGCCAAGGCACACCGCGACGAGATCGTCCTCGCGACGAAGTTCGCCCTGGGCGTCGACCCGGCCGACCCCACCCGGCGGGTCATCCGCAACGACCGCCCGTACATCCGGCAGTGCGTCGAGGCCAGCCTCCAGCGCCTCGGCGTGGACGAGATCGACCTCTACTACATGCACCGCCGCGATGTGAACGTGCCCATCGAGGAGACGGTCGGCGCCATGGCCGAGCTGGTGACCGAGGGCAAGGTCAAGTACCTGGGCCTGAGCGAGGTCACCGGCGGCGAGCTGCGGGCCGCGCACGCCGTGCACCCGATCACCGCCCTGCAGTCCGAGTGGTCGCTGTTCAGCCGCGACGTCGAGGCGAACGCCGTACCCGCCGCCGCCGAGCTGGGCGTCGCGCTCGTGCCGTACTCCCCGCTCGGCCGGGGCTTCCTGACCGGCGCGTTCGTCCACGCCGACCAGGAGCTGACCGCCGACGACTTCCGCCGCCGGCAGCCCCGCTTCACCGGGGACAACGCGGCGGCCAACGCCGCGCTGCTCGAACCCGTAAAGAAGATCGCCGAGGGGCGCGGCGCCACCCCGGGCCAGGTCGCGCTGGCCTGGGTGCAGCAGCAGGCGCCGCTGCACGGACTGGCGGTCGTACCCATCCCGGGCACCCGCAGGCGGACCCGGATCGAGGAGAACGTGGGCGCGACGCATCTGATCCTCACCGAGAGCGAGATGCGGCTCCTGGAGCCGATCGCCGGCCGGGTCTCGGGCGACCGCTACGCCGACATGACCTTCACCTCGGCCGGTCGCGCGTAACCCCGCGTCCCGCGTCCCGGGCCGAGCGCGTCCCGGCGTCGGGGTTCGGGTCCCGCGGGGCCCGGCGTCCCGAGGCGCGGCGTGGACCGGGCGGTCCGGCTCAGTAGGAATTCACCACGTACACCGCGAAGCCCGCCGCCAGCAGCCCCGCTGCCGCGCGGCGGGCCCGCGCCGCCCGGGTGCCCGCCGCCCACGGCCCGTCGAAGGCGCGGGCGCGGCCCCCGATGAGGACGAGCAGGGCGGCGAAGAGCGGCAGCCACGCCAGCCGGGCCACGATCCAGCCCACCGAGTCGGGCGCCGTGGTCAGCCCGGTCACCGCGCCGCCCAGCGCGGCGCCGGGCACGGCGGCGGCCAGCATCGCCGTCTGGTGCCAGCACAGGATCGTCATCGCCGACAGATTGACGACCACCACAGGCGCCCACAGCGCGGGCCGCCGCAGCAGCGCCCCGATCCGGTCGCGCAGCAGGATCGCCGCACCGCTCTGCGCGGCGGCCAGGGCGAGGACCAGCAGCGACGGCGGATGGGAGTTGGTGCGCGCCTCGCCGGGCACCCCGACCATCGACGCCGGGTAGTGGAAGAGGGCCAGCAGCGCCGCGAACAGCAGCGCGCCGCCGACGAGCAGGGCGCGCGCGTCGCGCCGGCCGATCCGTCCCTCGCCCCAGGCGACGCCCAGCTGGTACGCGAAGAGCCAGCCCGGCAGGATGTTCAGCACGCTCAGCCAGGACGGCACGTCCTGCGCGTACGGCCCGTACCGCAGGAAGTCCACCACCGCGACGCTCCCCAGCAGCGGGGCCGCCGCCCAGACGCCCAGTCGGCGCGCGGTACGCACACAGTAGGGGGTCAGCGCGGTCACCACCACGTACACGCCGACGAACCAGAGCGGCTGGATCACCAGCGTCGTGCCGGTCCGCAGCGTGGTGCCGGGCACGCCCAGCGCGTACAGCGCCGGGAGCAGCACCGCCCAGACCGCCGTCACCCCGAGCACCGGCCTGCCCAGCCGCACCAGCCGCTGCCGCAGCCAGGCACCGGTCGTGGACTTCCGGCGGCGGTACGAGAGGGCGGACGCGTACCCGCCGACCAGGAAGAAGATCCCCAGCATCTGGAGGACCCAGCTGACGGGCGCGAGGCCGCCGAAGACGGCGAGCGGGCTCGCGTTGTGCAACGCGCCGTCGCCGTCGAGCGTGAAGCCGCCGAGCAGCCAGTGCCCGGTGGGTACGGCGAGCAGCGCGAGGGCGCGCAGACCGTCGATCGCGCGGTCGCGGTGGGCGGGGGTGCGCGCCTCGATCGCCCCGGCCACCGCGGCGAACTTCGTGACCGTCTTCGTGGCCGTCTCCGTCTTCGTGGCCGGCTCCGTCTCCGTCTCCGTCTTCGCCATCGCGATCGTCATCGGAGCGTTCCTTCCGCGATGGCGGCGAAGGCGCGCAGCGAGTCGGTGCCGGGCGCGAAGTAGCCGGTGTGGCCCCGGGCCAGCGAGGCGGGCACCCGGCGGGCGCCGAAGCCGGGGCCCGCCGGGTCGGCGCCGTGGCCGAGCCCGGCGAACTCGACGTTCGGGACCTTGGAGATCCAGTCGGACGCGTCCTTGGCGGCCCAGACGCGGGCGTCGGTCCGCAGCCCCGCCACATCGGCGGCGCGCATCCCGGGGGAGCCGTACACCACGATGTCGGAGGCGTTCACCTCGTGGGCCGCCAGCCCGCACACCACCGAGCCGTAGCTGTGGCAGAACAGCACCGGCCGGTGGGCGCCGACCGCCGCGAGCCCCCGGGTGAACCGGACCAGCCGTCCGGCCCCCGCCTCCGCGAGATCCCCGGTGGCCGCGTCCAGACCGACCCCGACCGGGGTGGTGTAACCGGTCCAGGCGACCACGGCGGTACGGTCGTTCGTCGCCTCCCGCAGCGCGGCGGCCATACCGGCGGGCGTGCCGTACGGGTTCTTCGTACGGTCGAAGCTCGCCGCGTCGATGTCGGCGCCTGGCACGACGACGGACACCCGGCGGGCCGTCGCCAAGTCCCCGTACACTTCGGCCACTTGACCCCGGCCCCGGGGATCGAAGGCGAGGATGTGCCGACCGGGCGCCGCGAGCCGTTCGTAGCGGGGACTGTGCTCGGCGCGGATCGCCCGCGCGTTGGCCGCGTACCGAAGGGCGACCGGCGCGCCGTCGAGATTGCCGACGACGAGCGGGTGACGCCGTACCAGGGAGCCTTTCTGACGTTGCGTCAGCCCATCGAAGAACGCGGCCACCCGGCCGGGCGGCGCGGTGGCCGGATCGGGCAGCGTCCGGCCGAGCGAGGTGTCGGCGCGCCAGGCCGCGCTGCCGGGCGGCGGCCCGGTCACCGCGCGCTGCGTGTCGCCGGACGCCCAGCCCGCCGTTCCCGCGACCACGGCCGTCGCCAGCACGGCGGCGGCCAGGGTCCTTTCGTAACGGCGCATGTCCGTCTCCCTCTTCCTGCTCGTTCCACGGGGTGGTGAGGAGGAAGGTAGGAAGAGGGTGTGCGGCCGGGCGTCACCCCGGGGGGCCAACTGCCGGGTGATACCGGGGTATCACCGGTACCGGTCCCCGGACGCGTAGCCTTACCGGTACGAGTACGGGGACCGGTACGGCGTCAGGCCGTCGCGTCGCCCGGCGTGACCAGCCCCGACTCGTACGCGAAGATCACGACCTGCGCCCGGTCGCGCAGCCCCAGCTTGGACAGCACCCGGCCGATATGGGTCTTCACCGTCTGCTCGGCGACCACCAGCCGGGCGGCGATCTCCTGGTTGGACAGGCCCCGGGCGATCAGCTCCAGCACCTCCGTCTCGCGCGGCGTCAGCCCGCGCAGCCGCTGCGAGCGCTCCCGGCGCGGGGCGGGGCGCTGCTGGGCGAAGTCGGCGATCAGCCGCCGGGTCACGGACGGCGCGAGCAGCGCCTCCCCGGCCGCGACGATCCGTACCGCCGCGATCAGGTCGGCGGGCGGAGCGTCCTTGAGGAGGAACCCGGACGCGCCTGCGCGCAGCGCCTCGTACACGTAGTCGTCCACGTCGAAGGTGGTCAGCATCAGCACCTTCGGCAGATGGACCACTCCGGGCGGCGGGCTCAACAGCTCCCGGGCGGCGGCCAGTCCGTCCATCTCCGGCATGCGCACGTCCATCAGCACCACATCGGGGTGCGCGGAGCGGCTGACCGCCACTCCCGCGCGCCCGTCGGGAGCCTCACCGACCACATCGATGTCGGCCTGCGCGGAGAGCAGCGCGGCGAACCCCGCGCGCACCATGGCCTGGTCGTCGACGATGATCACGCGGATGGTCAAGGGACGTCCTTCCGGGCGGTGAGCGGGAGCCGTGCCGCGACCCGGAAGCCCCCGTCGGGCAGCGGCCCGGTGTCCAGCGTGCCGCCCGTCAACCGTACGCGCTCCCGCATCCCCACCAGCCCGTGTCCGGTCCCCGCGCTCTCCCACAGCGAACTGCGACCGGCGGCAGGGCCGTTGACGATCAGCACGGTCAGCCAGCCGTCCTGGGCGAGCACCGACACCCGGGTCCGCGCACCCGCCGCGTGCCGCACCACGTTGGCCAGCGCCTCCTGCACGATGCGGTACGCGGACAGGTCCACCGCGGGCGGTACGGGGCCCAGACCGGCGGGGAGCGACAACTCGGCCGGTACCCCGGCCCGTACCGTCGCCTCCACCAGCTGCTGCACCCGGTCGAGGCCGGGCTGCGGCGCTCGTTCCGCGTCGGCGCCGTCGCTGCGGAGCACGGCGAGCAGCCGCCGCATCTCCGTCAGGGACTCCCGCGCGCTCGCGGCGATCGTGGCGAACTCCTCCTGGGCGCTGGGCGGCAGCCCCTCGATCCGGAACGGCGCCGAGTCCGCCTGCACGGTGATCATCGACATGTGGTGCGCCACGACGTCGTGCAGCTCCCGCGCGATCCGGGTGCGCTCCTCCAGCAGCGTCCGCCGGGCCCGCTCGCCCTCGCTGATGGTCTCCTGCTCGGCCAGCCTGCGCTGCGCGTCGCCGCGTTCGCGCAGGGCGGCGGTGACGAGCAGGAACGCCCCGCTGAGGACGGTCAGCAGGACGTGGTTGCCGCCGTCGCCGTCCCCGCCGGGCTGCGCGATGACCGCGAAGAAGGCACCGGCGAAGCCGGTGGCGAGCCAGACGGCGAGCAGGGTACGGCGCGATTCGCGCAGCCCGAGGCAGATCATCAGCACCAGGTAGCCGACGATGACCATCGGCGTCCACGGCCAGGGCCGTCCGGCGGCGACTCCGGCCACGCTCTGGAGCAGGATGCCGCCGATCACATCAGAGGCGAAGATGATCCACCACGCCTGGAGCGGCCGGGTCACGGCGAGCACCAGCGGCGCGGCCTGGCTGATGGCCAGCGCCCCCGCCCAGCCGCCGCCGAGCCCGTAGACCTGGCTGAGGACGGTGGCGGTGACCGGCAGCAGCGTGGTGGCGAAGACGAGGGTGACGGCGAACGGAGCGACGCGCTGCCACCGCCGGGGCGCGTGCGCGAGGAGCGGCTCGGTGGAGCGGGCGGGCGTGAAGAGGGCGCCGGTGAGCAGACGCAGCGCGGCCAGCGGCCGGGCGAGGGCCGTCGGCGTGGCGGGAGAGAGACGATTCATGGCCGGTCCAGCCTAGGCCGTGTCTGACAAATCCCGCCTGGCTCGCGGCGTCTGGCACGCACGCTCGCTGCGTTGTCGGAGTCGCCCGAGTACGTCCAGTACACGGGCGATCCTCCGCCTTGCGATCGCACGCACCAGACGCCGCGAGCCCCGCCCTACGGGCGGACGGCGCTATTTGTCAGCCACGGCCTAGGGAGCACGGCGCTCGGAAACGTCATACCGGGGACCGGCGGGGGAGGTCATACCGAGGTATGACGTGCCCCGCCGGTCCCACACACACGGCGCCGCGTCACAGCTCGGCCAGCAGCTCCGCCTTCTTCGCCGAGAACTCCTCGTCCGTCACCAGCCCCGCCTCGTGCAGATCCCCGAGGTGCCGGATCGAGTCCGCGACGTCCGCCGGGTCGCGGCGCGCCGCCGCCAGGACCGGGACGGCCGCGCGGCTGCCGGCCGTGCTGCCCTGGATCGCCTCCAGGACGGCCGCCGCGAACGGCAGCGACTCGTGCACCGGGCCGTAGCCGAGCCCGAAGACGACGGCCGCCGGATCGTGGTCGGGCCGGGTGACCGCGTCCGTACCGTCGGCAGCGCCGGTCCGGCCGGGCGCGGACGGCACCGGCGGCGTACCGTCGCGGCGCAGCAGCCGCAGATAGCCGTCGAGGCGGTCGGGGGAGCGCCACTCGACCCCCTGGAGGTCCGCGACCGGGATGTCCTGGTCGCCCGCCTTCCACTTCGCGGAGGACGCCCCGGTCCTGAACCAGCGGAACAGCACCCGCTCGCCGTCGAAGGACGCCTTGCCGTCGTACGCCTTGAAGTGCAGCGGAGGCTCGGGCGCGGCCACCAGATAGCGCTCGGCCGGCTCCTCGCGATCCGGCGTCCGCTCCCTGGACAGCGCCGAGCGCAGCTCGTCGGCGAAGTACGCGGCCAGCGGCTCGCGCTCCGCGGGCAGCACCAGCCGGTACGGGTCGACGCTCTGCCTGAGCTGGCCCGCGGCGGCCTCCGCCAGCGGGTCGGCGCCCGCTCGCGGCACGGCGTGCAGCACCACCGTGCCGCGCTTGCCGGGAGCGAGCGTCACCGACTCCAGCGCTTCGTGGGGGATACGGCGTTCGCCGAGCGCCCCCAGCGCCTGGAACAGCTTCGGTGTTCTGAGCCCCCGTTCGAAGCGGATGAGCACGGAGTCGCTCTCGAACTCCCAGGTGGCATGGATCCCCGTCAGCACATCACCCATGTGCCTCATCGTAGGCGGCGCGCGCTGCGGCGTCCCCCGGCCGGGCGCGCGGATTTCTACGCGCGTCGGTGCCCGGGGCCGGTGGCGGGCCGCCGGGTCAGCCGTCGGACGCGATTCCGCTCCGGCAGCCCGCGCCGCCGTCGGCGCAGCTCACCGCCTGGTAGGAGGCGACGCCGATGTCCGCGAAGTTGTCGAGGCTCTCGGTGCCCGGCTTGAAGTAGCCGGTGTGCCCGACGGCTCCGTACGCCGAGACGACCCGGGCCCCGAAGCCCCTGGCCACCGGGTCGGCGCCGTGGCCGAGGCCGCCCACCGCGAGATACGGCACGTCCTGGATCCAGTCGTCGCCGTCCCGCATGGCCCAGACGTGCGCGGCCGTGCGCAGCTGCGCCGCGTTGCCGACCCGCATCCCCGGGCTGCCCGCGACGGCCACATCGGTGACCCGGGCGGGCAGGGAGCGCGCGGCGACACCGCACACCACGGAGCCGTAGCTGTGGCAGAAGAGGGAGACCCGCGACGTGCCCGGCAGCGCGGCGGTGAGCGCGGTGAGCCGTACGGCGCCGTCCTCGGCGAGCTTGCCGATCGCCGCGTCCATGCCGAGCCCGGCGGGCGAGGTGTAGTCGGCCCAGGCGATGACCGCCGTGGACGTGCGGGGGGAGACGGCGCGCTCGGCCGCGTACAGGGACTCGGCCATGCCCGCCGGGGCCGTGTACCAGTTGTCGGACTTCTCGAAGGTCAGCATGTTCGTGTCGACGCCCGGTACGACGACCGAGACCCGCTCGGCGTGGTCGAGGTCGCCGAGCACTTCGGCGACCCGGCCGTTGCCCGACGGGTCGAACGCGAGGATCTGCCGGTCGCCGCCGAGCATCGACTCGTAGCGCTGCATGCGCCGGGTCGCCAGCAGCCGGCCGTCGCTCGACAGTCTGCCGTCGTGGGCGCGCTCCTCGTCGGCCTCGCGCGCCTGCTTCAGCGCCAGCCGGTTCGCCTGGTAGCGCAGGGTGACCGGGGCGCCGTTGAGATTGCCGACGACGAGCGGGTACTTCGCGGCCAGGGCGGCGCGCTGCGCGGCGTCGAGCGAGGCGAAGAACGCGGCCAGCAGGCGGGGCGGCGCGCTGGGCGACGGGAGGTGGCGTGCGCCTATCCGACCCTTCTCCCACGCGCTGAGCGCGACTTTCAGCGGCTCGCGGGGACCGCGGTGGTTCGCCACGGCGGTCCAGCCGGTCGTCGTCAGCAGCACGAACACCACGGCGAGCGCGAGGACGGCGCGCCAGGCGTTGAGCGTGGGGGATGACTCGAAGGAATTCACTGTCCACCAGCCTAGAGGGCACACGGAGGGCCTCGCGACGAGGGTGAGGGAGATCACCCGCGGGACGGGATTAAAGCGCCGGTAACCTAACCCGTCGTACAGCCCCGGTGCACGCTCCGACGCGTCGCGGAAAGGCCGCGGCGGGCCGCCGCGGGCCGCCGCGGCCTTGTGGCGGCGGGCTTCGGCGGGTCACGGGGGCGGGCGCGGGGCGAGGGCGCGGGCCTGCTCGTACGGTCGGTGGAAATTCATCCGAACGGGTCCTGGTCAACAGATCGGTCCTGTGCTTCTCGGCAGGGAGTGCGGCCGAGTCGCCTTCGCGTTCTGGTCACTCTCGGTGATGCCGTACCGGCGGCGAAGGCGGTTCATGTCGTTCCGCTGACGGATCGCGGCGTTCCTGCGGTCGCGAGCGGCCGAAGGGTGCCCTCGCCACGTCAGCGGGGGGATGACCCGACGTCAACCTCAGGCCGCTCCGAGGGCCGCTGAAAGGTTCCGGCGGGCCGGTCGCCTATCAGGGTGGAGGGCGGTGCCACCCCCTTCCGGTGGTGCCGCTGCGCAGGTCAGGGTGGGGATGACCGATTTCGTACGACACGGGGGTTGATCCGAGATGCGCCGCACCACGTCCATGTCCGGGCTCATGTCCACACTCACCTCATCGCTCACCTCATCGCTGACCTCGCCCCTGGCCTCGGCGCTCACCGCACGGCTCACCTCGTCGGGTGCGGTGAGGGCCGTCGCCGTCGGGGCACTGGCCCTCACCGCGCTGCTGCCGCAGCCGCCCGCGAACGCCGCTCCGGCCCGGCTCGGGCAGTGCGCCCCCGGCGAGCTGTGCCTCTGGGAGCAGGAGGACTTCAAGGGGGTACGGCATACGCACGAGCTGTCCGACACCGATATCGACAGCTGCGTCCCGCTCCCTGCGGGCGTCTCCGTCCACTCCCTGGCCAACCGCACCGGGCGGCCCGTCACCACCTATCAGTCCGCCGAATGCGGGACCACCGGGCAGTTCGAGACGTATCCGGGCGACCCGGGCGGCGGCACCTGGACGCCGCGCTCGCCCTACCGCGTACGCGCCTTCAAGATCTGGGAGAGGTGAGGAACGGGAAGCGGGGGCGGCCGGCTCCACGAGCCCACCGCCCCCGCACTCCACTACGCGCCCTGCTCGCCCCGCTCATTCCGCTTGCTGTGCTCCCCCTGCTCGCCCTGTCCCTCCTGCTCGCCCTGTCAGGCGTCGCCGCCCGCCGCGCCCGGGTGCGCCGCCGACGCGTCCAGGAGCTGGTAGCGGTCCACCGCCTGCTTCAGCGCCGAACGGTCGACCTTGCCCTCTCCTGCCAGCTCGGTCAGCACCGCGAGCACGATCGACTGCGCGTCGATGTGGAAGTACCTGCGGGCCGCGCCCCGCGTGTCGGCGAAACCGAAACCGTCGGCGCCCAGCGACTGGTACCGCCCCGGTACCCAGCGCGCGATCTGGTCGGGAACGGAGCGCATCCAGTCGGAGACCGCCACGAACGGCCCCTGCGCACCGGAGAGTTTGCGCGTCACATACGGCACGCGCTGCTCCTCCTCCGGATGCAGCAGGTTGTGCCGCTCCACGTCCACGGCCTCCCGGCGCAGCTCGTTCCAGGACGTCGCCGACCAGACGTCCGCCCTGACGTTCCACTCCTCGGCGAGGATCCGCTGCGCCTCGACCGCCCACGGCACCGCCACGCCGGACGCCATGATCTGCGCCGGGAGCGCACCGGCCTCGCCCCGCCGGAAGAGGTGGATGCCCTTGACGATGCCGTCCACGTCGGCATCGGCGGGCTCGGCCGGGTGCTGGATCGGCTCGTTGTAGACGGTCAGGTAGTAGAAGACGTCCTCGCTGTCGGGCCCGTACATCCGGCGCAGACCGTCCTTGACGATGTGCGCGATCTCGAAGCCGTAGGCGGGGTCGTACGCCACACACGCCGGGTTGGTCGAGGCCAGCAGCTGGGAGTGGCCGTCCGCGTGCTGGAGGCCCTCGCCGGTCAGCGTCGTACGCCCGGCGGTCGCGCCGAGGACGAAGCCGCGCGCCAGCTGGTCGGCCATCTGCCAGAACTGATCGCCGGTCCGCTGGAAACCGAACATGGAGTAGAAGACGTACACCGGGATCAGCGGCTCGCCGTGCGTGGCGTACGAGGAGCCCGCCGCGATCAGCGACGCCGTGCACCCGGCCTCGGAGATGCCGTCGTGCAGCATCTGCCCGGTCGGCGACTCCTTGTACGCGAGCAGCAGCTCACGGTCGACGGACTCGTACTGCTGGCCCAGCGGGTTGTAGATCTTGGCGCTCGGGAAGAACGAGTCCATCCCGAAGGTGCGGTACTCGTCCGGGGCGATCAGCACGAAACGCCGGCCGATCTCCTTGTCCCGCATCAGGTCCTTGAGCAGCCGCACGAACGCCATCGTGGTGGCGATCGACTGCTGCCCCGATCCCTTCCGCACCGCCGCGTACGCCGTGTCCCCGGGCAGCGTCAGCGGCTTCGCCCGCACCACGCGGGTCGGTACGTACCCGCCCAGCGACCTGCGCCGGTCGTGCATGTACTGGATCTCTTCCGAGTCCTTGCCGGGGTGGTAGTACGGCGGCGCGCCGTCCTCCAGCTCCCGGTCGGAGATCGGCAGGTGCAGCCGGTCCCGGAAGCCCTTGAGGTCGGCGACGGTGAGCTTCTTCATCTGGTGGGTCGCGTTGCGGCCCTCGAAGTTCGGCCCGAGGGTCCAGCCCTTGACCGTCTGCGCCAGGATCACCGTCGGCTGGCCCTTGTGGGCCTTGGCCGCCGCGTACGCCGCGTAGACCTTCTTGTGGTCGTGACCGCCGCGGCCCAGATGCAGGATCTGGTCGTCGGACATGTTCTCGACCATGGCGCGCAGCCGCTGGTCGTCGCCGAAGAAGTGCCGGCGGATATAGGCGCCGGTCTCGGTGGCGTACGTCTGGAACTGCCCGTCCGGCGTGGTGTTCAGCCGGTTGACCAGCACCCCGTCGCGGTCCTGTGCGAGCAGCGGGTCCCAGGAGCGGTCCCAGACCAGCTTGATGACGTTCCAGCCGGCGCCCCGGAACTGCGACTCCAGCTCCTGGACGATCTTGCCGTTGCCGCGCACCGGGCCGTCGAGGCGCTGGAGGTTGCAGTTCACCACGAAGGTCAGGTTGTCCAGGCCCTCGCGGGCGGCGATGGAGAGCTGGCCCAGCGACTCGGGCTCGTCCATCTCACCGTCGCCGAGGTACGCCCAGACGTGCGAAGCGGAGGTGTCGGCGATGGAGCGCGCCTTCAGATAGCGGTTCATCCGCGCCTGGTAGATGGCGCCCAGCGGGCCGAGGCCCATCGAGACCGTCGGGAACTCCCAGAAGTCCGGCATCAGCCGTGGATGCGGATAGCTGGACAGCCCGTACGGGGCCTTCGACTTCTCCTGGCGGAACGCGTCGAGCTGTGTCTCGCTCAGCCGGTCGAGCAGGAAGGCGCGGGCGTAGATACCGGGGGAGGCGTGGCCCTGGAAGAAGATCTGGTCGCCGCCGTCGCCGCCGTCCTTGCCCCGGAAGAAGTGATTGAAGCCCACGTCGTACAGGGAGGCGGAGGAGGCGAAGGTGGCGATGTGGCCGCCGACGCCGATCCCGGGACGCTGCGCGCGCGACACCATCACGGCGGCGTTCCACCGGGTGGCGTTGAGGACCTTGCGCTCGATCTCCTCGTTGCCGGGGAAGAACGGCTCGTCCCTGGTGGCGATGGTGTTGACGTAGTCCGTACTGCGCATCTCGGGGACGGCGACACGCTTCTCGCGTGCGCGCTCGATCAGCCGGAGCATCAGGTATCGGGCGCGCTCACGGCCGCGCTCGTCGACCGCGGCGTCGAGCGAGTCGAGCCATTCCTGGGTCTCTTCGGGATCGAAGTCCGGGACCTGGCTGGGAAGGCCGCCAATGATGATCGGGTTGCGATCGGATCCGGAAGCCACGCTTTTCCTCACTGTTCGGGGAGGGGGACGTACGTCACGTCCATCGTGGACCGCCCCGGCGGAGAACGTCAGCTCTACCGAGGGGTAACTCACACTCGCGCCAGTTCAAATCGCAACCTTACGCTCAACCCGACCATGTGTTCCGTTCGGTCGTTCGGGTCTGATTGACGTACCGAAACGGCATAACATGGCAAAGAAGGAGGAAGTGTATGGCCTGTGCCACAGCGGATGGGGGCGAAGTGGCAGGAGATGCGACGAAGGCGCCCGGATCGTCACAGTTTCGGCGGTCTCTGTGGCCGGGTACTTGCGCGATCCGCTCCGCCCGTGTGGACTACGGCCAATGCCCCGCGTACGCGCGCGGCCGAAGCATTTTTCCAAAACATGATCAGGAGGCAATCCGTGAGCGCGACCGCGGACCACGCGGAGGAACGGACCAACCTTGCCGCGAGGCTTGGGTTCGAACCCGGACAGGTGGTCCAGGAGATCGGCTACGACGACGACGTCGAGCAGGAGCTCCGCGAGTCCATCGAGGCCATCATCGGCCAGGAGCTCGTCGACGAGGACTATGAGGACGTGGCCGACGCCGTCCTGCTCTGGTTCCGTGACGAGGACGGCGACCTTACGGACGCGCTGGTGGACGCCATCGGTTTGATCGAGGACGGCGGCGTGATCTGGCTGCTGACGCCCAAGACGGGCCGTGACGGCTACGTCGAACCGAGCGACATCAACGAGGCGTCCCAGACGGCGGGTCTGTCCCAGACCAAGAGCGCCAGCGTCGCCAAGGACTGGGCCGGCAGCCGGCTCGTCACGCCCAAGGCGGCGAAGTCCAAGCGCTGACTCCGAGCGCCGCTACGAGCGCGCAAGACGCAGCGGCCCGGGGCCCACGCCCCCGGCCCAGCACGCAGCCTTGAGGGCCCCTGCCGATCTCCGTCGGTGGGGGCCCTGTGGCTGACGGCCCGGTGCGCGACACGGAGCCCGCCCGGCAGCGGGCAGCCGCGCCAGGTCGTCGGGCCCGGCTGCCCGATGGAGCGCGCGCCGGGTCGTTAGGGTGGACGGCGACAGCCGAGCCGCACCCGGGAAGGACGTGCCCGCATGGCGATCGAGGTGGGCGCCGCCGCCCCCGACTTCACCCTCAAGGACAACCACGGACGGACCGTGCGGCTGTCCGACCTGCGCGCACCGGGAGAGGCCAGGAACGTCGTGCTGGTCTTCTACCCCTTCGCCTTCACGGGCGTCTGTACCGGCGAGCTGAGCGCTCTGCGCGACCGGCTGTCCGCGTTCGTCAACGACGACACCCAGCTCCTCGCCGTCTCCAACGACTCCATCCACACCCTGCGCGTCTTCGGCGAACAGGAGGGGCTGGAGTACCCGCTGCTGTCGGACTTCTGGCCGCACGGCGAGGTCTCGCGCGCCTACGGCGTCTTCGACGAGGAGAAGGGGTGCGCGGTGCGCGGGACCTTCCTCGTCGACAAGGCCGGCGTCGTGCGCTGGCGCGTCGTCAACGATCTGCCGGACGCCCGGGACCCGGACGAGTACCTCAAGGCCCTGGCCGCGCTCTGAGCACCGGTGGCCACGGAGCACCGGTGGCGCGGAGTACCGGAGTACCGGAGTACCGGTGACCGCGGAGCGCCGGTGACCGCGGCGGGTGCCGGTCGCGGTTCGTTCCTCCCGTGCCTCCTCCCGCCTCGCCTTGTCTCCTCCTTCGCTCTTCGCCGGGTCTTCTCTCCTCGCCCGGCCGTCGAAATCGTGTCGTATCGGGGAACCGGTCACTAGGATCCAGACGTTGATCGAGTGGCAACGCACCGAGGGGCGCCCGGCTCGCCCGCCGGCCCCGGGAAACCATTAGGAGGACTCGTGGGAGTCAGTCTCAGCAAGGGCGGAAACGTCTCGCTGACCAAGGCCGCGCCCAACCTGACCGCGGTCACCGTGGGTCTGGGCTGGGACGCACGCACCACCACCGGCAGTGACTTCGACCTCGACGCCAGCGCTCTGCTGACGAACACCGAGGGCAAGGTCGCCGCCGACGGAAACTTCGTCTTCTTCAACAACCTCAAGAGCCCCGACGGCTCCGTCGAGCACACGGGTGACAACCTCACGGGTGAGGGCGAGGGCGACGACGAGGCGATCAAGGTCAATCTGGCCGCGGTCCCCGCCGACGTCGACAAGATCGTCTTCCCCGTCTCGATCTACGAGGCGGAGAGCCGCCAGCAGTCCTTCGGCCAGGTGCGCAACGCCTACATCCGCGTCGTCAACCAGGCCGACAACAACGAGCTGGCGCGCTACGACCTCACGGAGGACGCCTCGACGGAGACCGCGATGGTCTTCGGCGAGCTGTACCGCAACGGCGCGGAGTGGAAGTTCCGCGCGATCGGCCAGGGCTACGCCTCGGGTCTGCGCGGCATCGCGCAGGACTTCGGCGTCAACGTCTGAGCCGCCTCGAAGGAGGCCAGGGGCCCGCGCGCCCCGGGCCCGTCCTTCTCCGTGCCCGGCGCCGCACCGCGCGTGCGGCGCCGAACACGTTCCGTGCCGAGGCGCACCGCCGCCGATCGGAGACCGGGGCCGCTCGCATGATCGGCCCGGGAGCGGGCAGGACGCCAGACGCGTTCTGACGCACGCACATCACCACATCACCTCGGGGAGGACTCACCATCATGGGCGTCACACTCGCCAAGGGAGGCAATGTCTCCCTCTCCAAGGCCGCGCCGAACCTCACCCAGGTGCTGGTCGGGCTCGGCTGGGACGCGCGCTCCACCACCGGAGCCGACTTCGACCTCGACGCCAGCGCGCTGCTCTGCCAGAACGGCCGCGTGATGGGCGACGAATGGTTCGTCTTCTACAACAACCTGACCAGCCCGGACGGTTCCGTCGAACACACCGGCGACAATCTGACCGGCGAGGGTGAGGGTGACGACGAGTCGATCATCGTCGATCTCTCCAGCGTTCCGGCCCACTGCGACAAGATCGTTTTCCCGGTCTCGATCCATGACGCCGACAATCGGGGCCAGACGTTCGGGCAGGTCGCCAATGCCTTCATTCGCGTGGTCAATCAGGCGGACGGGCAGGAACTCGCGCGGTACGACCTGAGCGAGGACGCCTCCACCGAAACCGCGATGATCTTCGGCGAGCTGTACCGCTACGGGGGCGAGTGGAAGTTCCGTGCGGTTGGGCAGGGGTACGCGTCAGGACTGCGGGGCATCGCCCTAGACTTCGGGGTCAACGTTTCGTAAAGCAGTGCTCTGCACGGGGGAAATCCCGTTAATCGCAAAATGGGGTAGCCAGTGATCCTGAAAACCTTCGGCTGGTCGTTCGCCGTCACGGCGCTCGGCCTCGCCTTCGCCGCCTGGCAGTGGGGGTGGCAGGCGTTCGGGATCGTGCTGATCCTGTCGGTCCTGGAGATCTCGCTGTCGTTCGACAACGCGGTGGTCAACGCCGGGATCCTGAAGAAGATGAATGCCTTCTGGCAGAAGATCTTCCTCACGGTCGGTGTCCTCATCGCCGTCTTCGGTATGCGGCTGGTGTTCCCCGTCGTCATCGTGGCCATCAGCGCCAAGGTGGGGCCCATCGAGGCCGTCGAACTGGCGGTGCAGAACCCGGGCCGGTACGAGGACCTCGTCACCGACGCGCATCCGGCGATCGCCGCCTTCGGCGGCATGTTCCTGCTGATGATCTTCCTGGACTTCATCTTCGAGGAGCGGGACATCAAGTGGCTGGGCTGGCTGGAGCGCCCGCTGGCCAAGCTCGGCAAGGTCGACATGCTGTCGGTCTGTGTCGCGCTGATCGTTCTGCTCGTCGCGGCGATGACCTTCGCGACCGACGCGCACACCAGCACCGGGTACCAGGACAAGTCGGCCACCGTGCTCCTCGCGGGCATCGCCGGTCTGATCACGTATCTCGTGGTGGGCGGTCTCTCCGGCTACTTCGAGGACAAGCTGGAGGAGGACGAGGAGCGGGAGCACGAGGAGGAGGAGAAGGCCAAGGCCGAGGGCAAGAAGGTCACCGCGGTCGGGATGGCCGGGAAGGCCGCGTTCTTCCTCTTCCTGTACCTCGAAGTCCTGGACGCCTCCTTCTCCTTCGACGGCGTCATCGGCGCCTTCGCCATCACGAACCACATCTTCTGGATGGCGCTGGGTCTGGGCATCGGAGCGATGTACGTCCGCTCGCTCACGGTCTACCTGGTCCGCGAGGGAACCCTGGACGACTACGTCTACCTGGAGCACGGTGCGCACTACGCGATCGGTGCGCTGGCCGCGATCCTGCTCATCACCATCGAGCACTCCATCAACGAGATCATCACGGGTCTGGTCGGTGTCCTCCTCATCGCCGCCGCCTTCTGGTCCTCCGTGCGCCGCAACAAGGCGCTGGAGGCCGAGGGCGGGGACAAGGACGCCGACGGCGACAAGACGGCGCTCCACGTCTGACCGAGTGCTCCGGTGAGCCCTCCCGTGAGCCGGTGCTCCGGGAGGGTGACGACGGGGAAATTGAGGGAACGCTCTCACGGGGCGGTCGATCGGCGTGAGCCCGAGGACCGCCCCGTCGGTCCGTGTCGTTGATGACGAGTCGAAGGAACAGGGGTGGGACGGGCATGGCCTTCTGGGACAACCTGCTGGGTGGGCAAAGGGCATCACAGTTCGACATCGGCAACGCCGCGTCCAACTCCATCGAGCTGACCAAGCGTCACCCGACGGTCTCGCTGACCAAGCAGGGCGCGGCGACCGGCAATCTGCGGGTCAACCTCTCCTGGCAGATGCGTACGTCGGACATCGGACAGCGATCGCGGCAGAAGGGCCGGCTGCTGAGCAATCCGCTCAAGCTCTTCAAGCCGGAGGTCGTCCAGGCGCACACCCAGGGCGTCGTCAACGTGGACCTCGACCTGGGCTGCATGTACGAGCTGACCGACGGCAGCAAGGGCGTGGTGCAGCCGCTCGGCGACCTCCTCGGTGATCTCAACGGGCCGCCGTACATCAAGGCCAGCGGCGACGACCGGTTCGGCGCGGGCTCGGGCGAGACGATCTACGTCAACCTCGACCAGCGGGAGAACATCAAGCGGCTGCTGTTCTTCGTCTACATCTACGACCAGACGCCCGCGTTCGACCGGACGCACGCGCACATCACGATGTATCCGAGCAGCGGCCCGCGGATAGAGATCGATCTCGACGAGCACGAGCCGCAGGCCCGCTCCTGCGCGGTGTTCTCCGTGGACAACGTCAAGGGTGAGCTGGTCGTGCGCCGTGAGGTGAGGTACGTCTACGGCTTCCAGGGCGAGCTGGACCGGCTCTACGGCTGGGGACTGCAGTGGGGGCGCGGTTTCAAGACGAAGACCTGAGCGCCCGAGGCGATGCCCCGGCCCGGCCGCCCGCTCACTGCCGCAGGAACTGCGGCCCCATCGGGGGCAGCCGGAAGTTCGGATCGGGGGCGGGCGCGGCGGCGAGCGCCGGCTGCGGATAGCCGTACCCGGGGCGCGGCGCCGACACCGGCTGCGGATAGCCGTACGGCGGCGGGGCCGCGGGCAGGGCCGGCTGCGGGTAGCCGTAGGCGGGCGGCGCCGCCGGTTGCGCGGGAGGCAGCTCAGGCGCGGGCGGCGCGGCGGGTGCCGCCGCCGCCGCGAGGTCCGGGACCGGGATGAGGCTGGTGGGGGCGTCGGCCGAGGAGCCCGCCTCGTCGCTCTCTCCCGGCTGCTCCGAGTCGTCCACCGAGATACCGAAGGCCGTGGCCAGGCCGACCAGGCCGGTCGGGTAGCCCTGTCCCACCGCCCGGAACTTCCAGCCGTCCCCGCGCCGGTACAGCTCACCGCAGATGATCGCGTTCTCCTCGCCGGTCTCCGGCCGTACCTCGAAGGCGGCCAGCGGCTCGCCGTCGGCCGAGCCCGCGTCGTACAGCAGGATGCGCAGGTCGTCCACGTGCTGGAAGCTCGCCCCGTCCGACGATGCCGCGAGCACCACTTGGTCGACCGACGGGTCCAGCCCGGTGAGATCGGCCTCGACGGTGTCGGTCAGCGCCTCGCCGACCTGCTTCTTCGGCAGCCGCCGCACCAGTCCCGACGGATGGCGCGGCTGGTTGTAGAAGACGAAGTCCTCGTCGGAACGTACCCGGCCGCCGGCGCCGAGCAGCAGGGCGGACGCGTCCACGTCGGGCACCCCCGGGCCGGGGGTCCAGTGCAGCACGGCACGTACGGCCATGGCGTCGAGCGGGACGTTCGAGCCCTTGAGCATCGCGTGCGTCATACGAATCATCCTGCCTTCCCCGACCCCCCGCGGACAACGCGGGTCCCCGCCCGGCACGCCGCGAGCGCCCCTGGACCGCCGTGCCCGTGGGGCGGTGGTGCCCGAGGGGACCGCGGGGGCGGGATGTGGACGAGTTACCGGGAATTCACCGACCCGGGGAACTCTTGACACCCGCTCGTACGTACTATTACCGGCCACCTGACCGATGGGCCGTCCTGGCAGCACGGGGGATTAAAATGCGTCATTTCGGGCATATCCCGCCCACTGCCCGAGAGGGCCTGTTCCATCAGGAGCCGTGCGAGTTCACCGCCGACTCCCCCGCACCGCTGCTCTCCGCCGCCCTCGGCGCGACGCTCTACAGCCCCGCGACCCGGCCCCGACTCGGGGACGACGTACGGAAACAGGCCGGGCGCGGCGTCGTCTCCATGGTGCTCTGCCTGGAGGACTCCATCCACGACTCCGAGGTGCCGGACGCCGAGACCAACCTCGTGCGGCAGTTCGCCGAACTCGACCGGCGCGGGGGCCCGACCCCACTG
The DNA here is from genome assembly GCF_003346515.1 of Streptomyces corynorhini. GTDB lineage: Bacteria > Actinomycetota > Actinomycetes > Streptomycetales > Streptomycetaceae > Streptomyces > Streptomyces corynorhini. The sequence goes on along the minus strand of NZ_QQNA01000035.1, from coordinate 37,033 downwards.
CTGTTCATCCGCGTCCGCGAGCCCGAACAAATATCCGACCTGGTGCGCAGGCTCGGCTCCTGCGTGCGGCTGCTGTCCGGATTCGTACTCCCCAAGTTCACCGAGGAGCGCGGCATCCCCTTCCTGGAGGCCCTCACGGAGGCGGAGAGCGCCTGTGGCCGCCCCCTGTACGCCATGCCGGTCCTCGAATCGCCCGAACTGCTCCACCTGGAGACCAGGACCCGCACGCTCACCGGCATCGCCGCCGCCGTCGACAAACACCGCGACCGGGTGCTCGCGCTGCGCCTCGGCGTCACCGACTTCTGCTCGGCGTACGGCCTGCGCCGGTCGCCCGACATGACCGCCTACGACGTACGCATCGTGGCCGCCGTCATCGCGGACGTCGTCAACGTGCTGGGGCGCGCCGACGGCTCCGGCTTCACGATCACCGGCCCGGTCTGGGAGTACTTCCGTGCCCAGGAGCGCATGTTCAAGCCCCAGCTGCGCCGCAGCCCCTTCATGGAGGGCCGCGCGGAGGAGCTGCGGGCGAACCTCATCGAGCACGACCTCGACGGGCTGCTGCGCGAGATCGAGCTGGACCGGGCCAACGGACTCCAGGGCAAGACCTGCATCCACCCCTCCCACGTGCCGCCCGTGCACGCCCTCTCGGTCGTCAGCCACGAGGAGTTCAGCGACGCCCAGGACATCCTGCGGCCCGAGCGCGACGGCGGCGGAGTGCTGCGCTCCGCCTACACGAACAAGATGAACGAGGTGAAACCCCACCGCGCCTGGGCCGAACGCACGCTGCGCCGCGCCGAGGTCTTCGGCGTCGCGCGCGAGGACGTCGGGTTCGTGGAGCTGCTCGCGGCGGGCCTCGGGGAGTGAACGCCCGCGAGGAGACAGGGCGGACGCGCACTCCACCGCCGAACACGTCGAGAGAAGAGAGCGCCACCATGGTGTGGACCGGTACATGGGTCGCCGAGCGGCTCGGCATCGAACTCGCCGGGGGCGAGGAGCTGCGCGAGCTGCTGGGTCTCGCGCTGCGCCGCAACCCCAAGCGAGCGCACCTCCTTGTCTCGAATGTGCTCGGCAAACACGTGCCCCAGCGCCCCGGCGTCGTATACGGCACCGGCGTCGGACTCGGCGAGCGCGTGGCGGAGCTGCTCGGCGCGGACACGGAGCGCGCGGTGGTGCTCGGATACGCGGAGACCGCCACCGGCCTCGGCCACGCGGTCGCCGACGGGGTGCGGCACGCCCCGTACCTCCACTCCACGCGCCGCCCGGTGCCCGGGGTCCGGCGGGCGGGCGGCTTCGAGGAGTCGCACTCCCACGCCACCTCGCACCTGCTGCTGCCGGAGGACCCCGGGCTGCTCGGCACGGACGGGCCGCTGGTCCTGGTCGACGACGAGTTCTCCACGGGCAACACCGTGCTCAACACGGTCCGCGCGCTGCACGGGCGCTATCCGCGCGCCTGGTACGTGATCGTCGCGCTGGTCGACATGCGCTCGACCGCCGACCAGGGGCGGCTCGCGGAGTTCGCCGCCGAGATCGGCGCCCGCGTCGATCTGGTGACGCTCGCCTCCGGGACGGTCAGGCTGCCGGACGGGGTGCTGGAGAGGGGCCGCGAGCTGGTGGCGGAGCACGAGCGCGCGTCTGCCGTGCCGGCCGGGACCGCCGTGCCTGTCGCCCCGCCCGTCCCGTACGCCCCGTCCGTCCCGTCCGCCGTCTCCCGGGTCGCCCTCGACTGGCCCGCCGGAGTCCCCGACGGCGGCCGGCACGGCTTCACCCCGGACCACCGGGACCGGCTGGAGTCCGCACTGCCCGCGATGGCGGCGGACATCGCCGCCGCCCTGGGGCCCGGCGTCCGGCGCGTACTGGTGCTGGGCTTCGAGGAGCTGATGTACGCCCCGCTGCGGCTGGCGGAGGCGCTGGAGCGCGGAGCGGACGGCGTCGAGGTGCGGTACTCGACCACGACCCGCTCGCCCGTGCTCGCCGTCGACGACCCCGGGTACGCGATACGCAGCCGCCTCGTCTTCCCCGCGCACGACACGGCGGCCCTCGACGCGGCGGACCGGACCGGCGACCGGTACGCGTACAACGTGGCGGGCGGCGGGTTCGACGCCGTCGTGGCCGTCGTCGACTCCCTGGGGGACTCGCCCGAACTGCACGCCCCCGACGGGCTGCTGGCCCGCCTCGCCGCGCACATACCGCGCGTCGTACTGGCCACCGTCCCCTCGTACCTCCCGGCGTACGCCCTCCCCGGCCCGCGCGACGGGCGGAACTCCCGGCGTGCCCCCCACCGATCCCAGGAACCCCCCATGCTGCCCGAGCCCCTCCGCGGCCCCGCCTTCTCCTCCTACGCGCCCGACGACGTCGGCTGGCTGCTCCAGGACCTGTCCGACGTCGAGCTGGAGGCCCCGACCGAGGAGCGCGAGGAGGCGATCCAGAGCGGCGGCGCGCACTACGCCGAATCGCTCCCCGTCGAGTACCAGCCCAGCGACCGCTACCAGCGGCTCTTCGCGTCGGCCCTGGAGACCTCGGCGGCCCGGATCGCCCGCGCCGTCGGTACCGTCACCGAGACGGTCCTCGCCGAACGCCCGCCCCGGCCCGTGCTGGTGTCGCTGGCCCGCGCCGGTACCCCCGTCGGGGTGCTGATGCGCCGCTGGGCGCAGCACCGCCACGGCCTCGACCTGCCGCACTACGCCCTCTCGATCGTGCGCGGCCGGGGCGTCGACGCCAACGCGCTGCGCTGGCTGGCCGCCCACCACGACCCCGCCGACGTCGTCTTCGTGGACGGCTGGACCGGCAAGGGAGCCATCACCCGCGAACTGGCCGAGGCGCTCGCCGAGTTCAACGACGCCCACGGCCTGCCGGCCGGCCGCGGCTTCGACCCCGGGATCGCCGTCCTCGCCGACCCGGGCGGCTGCGTACGCACGTACGGCACCCGCGAGGATTTCCTGATCCCCTCCGCCTGCCTCAACTCCACCGTCTCCGGGCTGATTTCCCGTACGGTGCTCCGCGCCGACCTGGTCGGACGCGACGACTTCCACGGCGCGAAGCACTACCGCGAACTGGCCGGAGCCGATGTCTCCGGCCACTTCCTGGAGACCGTGGCCGCCCGTTTCGACGAGGTCGCCGACGCGGTGGACACCGAGGCCAAGGAGATGCTCGCGGCGGACCGGGCGCCCACCTGGGAGGGCTGGGCGGCCGTCGAGCGGATCAGCGAGGAGTACGGCATCCACGACGTGAACCTCGTCAAGCCGGGCGTCGGCGAGACCACCCGCGTCCTGCTGCGGCGCGTCCCCTGGAAGATCCTCGCCCGGCGCGGCGCGGGCGCCGACCTCGCCCACGTACGGCTGCTCGCCGAGCAGCGCGGCGTACCGGTCGAGGAGGTCGACGGCCTCCCGTACACCTGTGTCGGACTGATCCACCCCCGGTACACGCGCGGCGCCACGGGCGCCGACGGCAAGGCGGTGGCCGCGCCGTGACCGCCGCCGCACCCACCACGCGCACGCTGGTCGCCAGCGACCTCGACCGCACGCTCATCTACTCGGCCGCCGCGCTCCGGCTCGCCGTGGCCGACGCCGAGGCGCCCCGGCTGCTCTGCGTCGAGGTGTACGAGGGCCGACCGCTGTCGTATCTGACGGAGACGGCCGCCGCCCTGCTCGACCGGCTGGCCCGTACGACCGTCTTCGTACCGACGACGACGCGCACGCGCGAGCAGTACGGCCGTATCCATCTGCCGGGCCCCGCACCGCGGTTCGCGATCTGCGCCAACGGTGGACATCTGCTGGTCGACGGGGAGTCCGACCTCGACTGGCGGCGTACGGTGGCCGCCCGGCTGGCCGACGAGTGCGCGCCGCTCGCCGAGGTCCGTGACCATCTGCTGACCGCCGCCGACCCCGCGTGGCTGCTCAAGGAGCGGATCGCGGAGGACCTCTTCGCCTATCTGGTGGTCGACCGCGCGCTGTTGCCCGCGGACTGGGTGACGGAGCTGGCCGGGTGGGCGGGGGAGCGCGGCTGGACGGTCTCGCTCCAGGGCCGGAAGATCTACGCCGTACCGCGCCCGCTCACCAAGAGCGCCGCGATGCGCGAGGTGGCCCGCAGGACCGGCGCGACGCGCACCCTCGCCGCCGGGGACTCGCTCCTCGACGCGGATCTGCTGCTGGCGGCCGACCGGGGATGGCGGCCGGGCCACGGGGAGCTGGCCGACGCGGGCTGGAGCGCGCCGCACGTGGAGGCGTTGCGCGAGACGGGCGCCGCGGCGGGCGAGGCGATACTGCGCCGACTGGCCGCCGCCGCGTCCGGCTGATCAGCCGCAGCAGCCGCCCCCGCAGCAGCCGCCTCCCGCGCCGCCCCCGGCGGCCGGGGCGGGGGCGCCGCCCTTCGCGGAGCCGCCGACCGCGACGGTGGAGAGCAGCTTCACGGTGTCGTCGTGTCCCTCGGGGCAGGACGCGGGCGCCGAGGACTGCGCCATCGGGCGGCTCAGCTCGAAGGTGTCACCACAGGAGCGGCAGCGGTACTCGTAGCGAGGCATGCGCTCAGGATAGGCCAGACGGCCGCCCGCGTGACCGGGTCCGCACCGGCGGGCAGCTTCTGACGCCGCGGGTATTCTCGCTGGCCCAGGAGGTACGGCGGGTCCGTCCGGTGGTGGGTCCGTCCGGTGGTGGGCCCGTCCAGCGGGTGGTCCGTCCGGTGGTGGGTCCGTCCGATGGTGGGCCCGTCCAGCGGGTGGGTCCGTCCATGGACGGGCCGCGGACGCGCGGACGCGGACGCGGGGGCGGGCGGCCGCGCGACGCGGTGAGGACGGGAACCGGACATGGCGCTGACCAATGTGGACCTGAATCTGCTGCCGGCCCTGGACGCGCTGCTGACCGAACGCCATGTGACCCGGGCCGCCGAGCGGCTCTCCCTCGGGCAGTCCGCGATGAGTTCGGCGCTCGGCCGACTGCGCAGACACTTCGGCGACCCGCTGCTCGTCCGCGCCGGACGGGAGTACACACTGTCGGCGCTGGCGGAGTCGCTCGTCGACCCCGTACGGGACCTGATGGCCGCCGCCGAGTCCGTCCTGGGCCGGCACGACACCTTCGAACCGGCCTCCGTCGAGCGGACGTTCACCATCATGACCAGCGACTACGTGACCATGGTGCTGCTGAAACCACTGCTCGCCGCCCTGGCCCCCGAAGCCCCCGGCATACGCGTCAAAGTGGTGTCGTTCGCCGAGGATTTCGAGGAGCGGCTCAGACGGGCCGCCATCGATCTCCTCATCTGCCCCATGGGGCTGTCCGACGCGCTCACGAAACTGCCGCGCGCCGTTCTGTTCGAGGACCGCTACGTCCTGGTCGGCGACCGGGACAACCCCGAGCTGACGGGCCCCGTCGATGTCGAGCGATTCCGCGCGATGCCGTACGCGGGCCATCCCTTCCTGCTCGACGCGCAGTTGGTCGCCCATGGAGTCCGGCGTACCACCGAACTCTGCACCGCCTCGAAGACCGAGACCGCGCGTAAGACGGAGGAGAGCGTCGCGTATCGGTCCGATCCTCCCGTACAGCCCCGCACGGAGGTCACTGACCGATTCCGGGCCACCGCGGACCGGGACGCCTTCCGCCCCGTCCGGATCAGTCGCCACCGAATCGGGATCCGTCTCGCACGCTCGGGTCAATGGCGGCGGGTGCGGCCGGGGCGGCGGGATGGCGGTGGACGTTGCGGTGGGCTTTCACCGTACGGCGGAGGGGCCATGGCGCCGCGTGGTGCGGGCGCGGTCCTCGCGGTCGGCCTCCTCGGGGTGGCGGGCGCGCCAGTACGGATTCTCGTGCGGGAGTCTGCCGCTGACCCGTCCGTACATTCCGAAGAACATCAGCAGCAGACCGACCACGAAGCTGAAGAGGACATTCTGGATATGGAAGGCGAGGAAGTTGTAGCCGGTATCCAGCAGGGCGAGATTGACGAATCCGCTGGCGATGAAGAGGACGCCGAAGACCAGATTCAGGGTCGAGGCGATATTGCCGCCGATCGCCATGCCGATGAGCAGCAGCAGACCGACACAGATGGACAGCACGCTGAGGGTGCCGTTCGCGTTGAGGCCGGCGACCCGCTGTCCGCCGGTGCCGAAGAAGCCGATCTTGTCGACCAGCCCGAGGATGCCGAAGGCGATCAGGACGAGCCCCATCAGGCCCGCGCCGATGCGGTAGACCTGGTTCAGGTGGTGGTCGAGCGGGAGCTGCGAGTCGATCATGACGCGGCGCCGCCGACGCCGGGTGCGCCGGGCCTGCTGCCGGTACTCGTGGCTGGGGTAGGGCGGCGGATCGTGCCGTACGACTGCGGGAGGTGTCGCTCGGGTGGCCATGGGGGGCGGGCCTCCTTGGGCGGGCGATGGGTGTCGCGTGTCGCGTGCGCTGCCTCAAGGATCCGCCCGGCCCGGCAGGGAGACAAGTCGACAAAATCGCGCCGAGGGCGGGCCCGGCGGCCCGCGGCCACCCCGCGCCCGGCGGGAACGGCTCCCGCGCCCGGCGGGAACGGCTCCCGGGCCCGCCCCACCGGCCGGGTCGCTCAGCCTCCCGTGCCCCGCTCCTCGCGGATGTCCGAGACGACCCGGGCGGCGGTGTTCCGTACCGCCTCCGTCTCGGTCAGGAACTGCCAGTAGTCGGGGTGCCGGCCCTCCAGCGCCGCGACCGCCCGGTCCAGCCTGGCCACGGAGTCGTCCAGCGGACGGGCGTGCCGCGGCTCGGGGGTGTGCCGCCCGGCCATGGCCAGGCGCTGGGCGTCCCTGAGCGCGAAGCGCGTACGGTCGATCTCCTGTTGCGGATCCTTCGCCACGGCGTTCAGCCGCCGCAGCCGGTCGCCGGCGGCCGACACCGCCTCGTCCGTATCGTTCAGCAGCGCGCGCGCCGTACTGAGCCGCGAGGTCGCGTCGGCCCAGCGCTGCTCCTCGCGCGCCTTGCCGGCCTGTTCGAGCTTCTCCTCGGCCTGCCGGACGCTGCTCGCCGCCTGCTCCGGGACCTGCTGGAGGTCCTGCCAGCAGGCGGCGGAGAAGCGGCGCCGCAGCTCGCTGAGGACCGGGTCGACCGAGCCGGCCCGCGTCGTCAGGGCCTGGGCACGGGTACGGAGCGAGACCAGCCGCCGGTCGATCTCCCTGGCCCGCTCGGGCAGCCGCGCCGCCTCCGCCCGTACCGCGTCGGCGGCGTGCAGGACCTGCTCGGCGCGGCGGATCGTCTCCGGCACGCCGTGCTGCCCCGCGCCCTGGTTGAGCTTGGTGAGTTCCGGGCCCAGCGCCGCGAGCCGGGCGGCGAGATCGTCCGCCCGCAGTCCGGCGCCGCGCACCTCGTCCAGCGCGTTGCTCGCGGCCAGCAGCCCCGCCCGCGCCCGCTCGACGGCGGGGGCGAGCCGTGCGAGCTGCGTCTCCGCCTTGTCGAGCAGCGGCCCGAGCCCCTGGGCGAACCGGTCGAGGTCGCTCTTGACCCGGTTCAGCGCGTCCTTGGCCGCCGTCAGCTCGTCGCGCGCCGTGGACGCGGCCGACGCCTCCAGGTCGTCGCGCTCCAGGTCGTGCGCGTCCACCGCCTCGATGTAGCCGTGGCTGGCCTCGTCGATCCGCTGCCCCAGCGCGGTGAAGTCACCGGCGGCCTTGCGGGCCGGGGGAGAACCGTCCACGGCCGTGATCGTCTCGATGGAGATCCGCAGGTCGCGCTGGGCCGTGTCCAGCTCGTAGAAGGCCGCCGCCGCCGCGTCCTTCGCGGCCTGGGCGTCGGCCCGCAGACTCTCGGCCCGGCCGCCGAACCAGCGCCGGGTCCCGCCGCCCGCGAAGGCGGCGGGCGCGGTGGCCACCAGCAGGGGCACCGGAAGCAGCATCAGCGTGAGGACATCCGTGAGAACACCACCCGCGGCGCGCGTCTTCGCTCTCGCTCTCATTCGTGCGTGCGGTCGCGCGTGGGCGTGTGTCGCCGTCACATCCCTCTCCCGTGCCGAGATCCGTCATCGCCTGGTTCATTGTCCCACCAGGTAGTGACGAACACACGGGCCGGTCAGTTCGCGGTTCGCACGGTGATCTTCCCGTTGCCGCTGCGGGCCTTCACCACATGGCCGCTGTTCCCGTCCTCCGGCACGTCCACGTGGATGGAGCCGTTGTCGCTGGACGTCGTCACGGCGTACGACACGTCCGGGCCGTCCGCGCCGTCCGCGCCGTCCGTGCTGTCCGCACCGTCCGCGCCGGTCGTGGGCAGCTCGATCGTGATCCCCCCGTTGTCGCTGCCTGCGTCCACCCGGTCGGGCACCTCGGTCAGCCCGAGCCGTACCGAACCGTTCTCCGTCCTCGCGGTCACGGCCTTCGAGGAGATTCCGCGCGCGGTGATGGCGCCGTTGTCGTTCTTGAGGTCGAGCGGCCCGCTGGAGTCCTCGACGTCCACCGAGCCGTTCTCCGACGTCACCTTGAGGGCGGTGTCGAACCCGGCCGCGGTCACCTTCCCGTTGTCCCCGCGCACCGTCACCGCGACCCCGCGCGGCACCTTCACCTCGTGGCGCGCGGAACAGTCGCTCACGACGCCTGAGCACTTCACCTTGAGGGTGAGCGTGTCACCGTCCATCTTCCACACGCCCTTCGGCCCGCTCCCGGCGAACACCCAGCCGTCGATCTGCCGCGCCACCTCGACGTCCTTCACATCGGCGGGGGCGAGCGCGATCTCCGTGTTGCCCGCCTCGACGGTCAGCGACTTCCCGGCGAGGTCGAACGACTTCTTCTCCACGGGAGCGCCCGACGGATCGCTCCCGCACCCGCTCGCCGTCATCGCGACGACGACCGCTCCCGCGGCGATGAGCGCGCGCGTGCGGTTCCGGCTTCCGGCCACGTTGGGTCCCCCTGATTGTTCGTGCGTGCTGTGCCCGTACGTGCTGCCCGTACGTGCTGCCCGTGCGTGTTGGCGCCTTCACCCTACGAACGAGAGCCCCGGATCCCGATCCGGCCGCCCACCCTGTCCGGGGTGGGGCTATCCCCCCTGCCCGCACAGCGCGCCGGACAGCGCCCGCCGCGGTGTGCGGCGGTGCTCCGCCCGCCATGTACGCTGTTCCCTCATCCACGGGTGCGTAGCTCAGGGGTAGAGCGCTGCTCTTACAAAGCAGATGTCGGCGGTTCGAAACCGTCCGCGCCCACCAGTGCAAAGGCCCCTAACCGATCATGGTTGGGGGCCTTTGACATCTCCTTCTGACATCCACGGGCGCGGTCACCCACGGTCGGGACGCTGCCGCTTACGTATCCGGTCCAGGTGGCTCACGGCCTCGCGCTGCGTGTCCTGGACGACATGGGCGTAGATGTTCATCGCCCTCATCGATGTACACGACGCCGACCTTCATCAGCGCCTCACCGGTCCTCGGATCAACCTCGACCCGGATGCCCGTTCGTCTATACGAGTATGCGGGTTGGTGTGTTCGAGTTCTGAGAAGTGCGTTCCCCCCCCGGAGGGTTCGTCAGCATCTCGTGCCCTTCCGGCCGTTACGTTGCGGGCAGCTGGTAACTCAGCACGTAGGTGTCGGCGGCCATGACGTTGTCGCAACCTCCACGGCGCGGCTTTGGTGTCGAACGCGGTACGGATCAGGTGGATGACCGGTACGCCGGAGGCGAGTTGAAGTGTCTTGACCTCCTGCGGCGAGGGCATGCCTGCCCGGATCTCCTCCTCGATGTGGTCGAGGTGGTGACCGAGTTCTTCGAGCCGGGCGTAGATACCACCGGGACCGGGACCGGGGTTGGGCTGGGCGGTCGGGGTATCGCGGGCCAGGTCGAGTGGCAGGTACGACACGGCGAATTCGACCGGCCGCCCGTCCAGCAGATACCGGCGGCGCCGGGCCGGTACCCGCCGCGGAGCACCCAGCCGGGCGGACACATCAGCCGTGGGCCGCTCCTCCTTGACCTCCAGGTTGTCAACCTCCGGGCGGCTGCCGGCCGCGTCGGCCTCCACGATGAACGCGGACTTCCCCTGCTCCCGGTGGCGCCGGGCGAACCGGTCCGAAGCCAGACGGCGAACGGGCGGGCGCGGCCGGACGAAGACGCCCCTGCCGTGTTCGGACGAGACGAGCCCTTCGCTCTGGAGCATCGAGAGCGCGTTGCGCACGGTCATACGGGAGACGCCGAAGTGCTCGACCAGCTCCGATTCCGAAGGCAGCTTCGCCCCTTCGGGGAAACTCCCCTGGTCGATCGCTTCGCGGAGCCGGTCGGCGATCTGTCGGAACACCGCACGGTCGCTGGTCGGGTCCAGCGAGCCGAGCACGCCGGAAGGGAGAACTCTTCCACGTCGTGCTTGCCCTCTCCGAGCGCGTGGTGTCCATCTCCGTCACCGACGCCGGCGGCAGCGACACGACCCCGAAGGTGACGTACGCCGACGCGGATGTCACCCAGCAACTCGGCCAGCGGTACGCGCAGCCGGGCCACCACTGGCTCACCGACGAAGCCGAACACGAACGAGCCCGCACCACCCTGGCCACGGCCAGACCTACGTACTCACCCTCTCAGACGACACCACCCGCTATGTGCTCTCCGCCCGCCCGGCGGGAGGCACCCGATGTCAAACCTGCGAGCCTGTTCACCGGCGGTTTCCGATGCGAATGCTGGACCCACGACTCGGCAACGGGCCAGGGCCGAAAGCTACTCGGCTCCCTTGACGTCAAGACCGCGCATCAAACCGCCCGCTGGATCCGAATCGCCACCCGCACGATCGCCTCAGCCTTGGACGACGACGCCTTCACCGAGACATGGGCCTGGTTGTCCGACGGCCACCAAGACGTCCTCCAAGCGCTCACCAAGGGCGAGCCCTGCACCCTCACCGTCCACGACAACCGCACCACCATCCAATGGACCGCCCACCCGGTCCGCTTCCTCAAGCTGTCGACCCGCCAAGGCATCAACCTCCCAGCCTGCATGGAGAAGTACGCCCAGCCCCAAGAACAGCGTGAGTAACAACTTTCTCTACAGTTTCAAGGCGGCTCGCTCCGCTCACAGCGCGCGGCCCGACCTCCGGCCGGGCCTGCGTTCCTGCCTCCGCCCCGCTCCAGCCGAGCCGGCGCCCGTGCCGCGCGCACAGCGATCAGCCGCCTGATGCCAGAGAAAGAGGTGCGTCGTGGCTGAGGCCGTTCGACTCCACGGCTTTAGCCACCTCCCCGGTCCGGGTTCCGCATCGGGCAAGAGCAGGGGCCACTCGTGCACATTGAGGAGAGCTCAAAGCCTGCCCGAGTTCCCAACCAGCGTACGGTCCCCTGATCATGCTCGACCCCAGGTCGGGCAGGCCACCGGCCAAACCCGCTCCACCGATCTAGCTATCTGGCTCCGCACCTTAGCCAACAGCGCCCCGGGCAACCGAGACGCAGTCCATACTGTTGCAGTAGGGCGATAGGGGAGGGGGCCGCATGTCGAAGCAGCTGACGTTCAAGGAGGACCAGGTGGGATTGCAGGAAGAAATCGTGGAGCGTTCTCGTGAGATCCATACCGATCGGTACAGCATGGCTATCAATGAAGCGCTATCCATGTACGATAATTCAGATCTTGAAATTCACCCGGAATTCCAGAGGATCTTCCGGTGGGGAATTCGACAGCAGTCCCGTCTGATCGAGAGCGTCTTCCTTGGTATTCCTATCCCGCCCATTTTTGTTGCTGCTCGTAAAGATGGCGTTTGGGATGTTGTGGATGGAGTTCAGCGACTGTCCACTCTGTTCCGATTCATGGGTGCGCTGCGAAGGGATGATGGTGTGCTGGATGCTCCCGACCCTCTTACGGCCGGAGACTATCTGAAAAGCCTTGAGGGGGTGGTATGGGGTGAGGCAGTGACTCCATGCGAGGCTGAAGGTTTCACCGTTCTCTCGGAAGCCCAACGGCGCTTCTTCAAGCGTGCTCGGCTCGATTTCCAGATCGTCGAGCATACAAGCGATGAACAAGCTAAGTTCGACCTGTTTCAGCGGCTAAATAGCGGTGCCCATCTTTCCGAGCAAGAGGCTCGAAACTGCCTTGCTGTAATGCTGGATCCCATTTTCTATAGATGGCTCCAGTCGCTGGCCTCAACCCCTGCGTTCGAGCAGACCGTCAGTATTACTGAACGACAGGAAGAGGAGGCTTATGGAGTTGAACTTGCCCTGCGCTATCTCTCCGTTGTTACCGCTCATCGGTCTGACCTCTCTGGTCTTTCTGACGTTGGCGAGTTTCTAACTTCTCGAATGCGTCACTTCATCGAATCTGATGATTTCGATCAAGATTTCGAATATGCACGCTTCATGGATATCTTTTCCTGGCTGAATGAAGCACTCGGGGAGTCATCTTTTAAGCGTTATGATGTTGCGAAGTCCAAGCATAGTGGAAGATTCACGGTTTCCGCCTTCGAGGCGGTAACGACTGGGTTGGGCCTAAATTATGAACAGTGGAAACAGCTGGAAGATGGAGTTCGACCGCGGCTCCTACGCCAGAGGGCGCAGAACGTCTGGAAAGATGAGACATTCCGTAGCCGGGCAGGCGCAGGGAAGTCGGCAGAGCTGCGCATCCCTCACATGTTTGAGGTTGGGCAAAGAGTATTCTCTCTGGGGGAGTAAGTGCGGACACTCGTGAACTCCAGGATTCACTAAGGGTTGTCCTGTAAGCGATCTTCGACCGTTGCGGTCAGAGCCCCGCACGCGGTCGACCGAGCCTGATGGCAGGATGATCGCTCCGACGATCCTGAGGGGCCATGCCCGTGCACACCCCTGCCGACTACCTCGAACTGGCGCATGCTGAGAACGACACCGCCGTCCTGCATCGACTCTCGCGTTGTTCATACCCCTTCGTCTGGCAGGCGCTGGCCGCCAATCCCTCCACGGCGCCCGGCACGCTGCTGGTACTGAGCACGGCCCATGACAGTACGTGGAACGACAACAGGCTCCTCCACCTGCTGGCGGAGCATCCGAGTGCCGACCACGCAGTGCTGCGAGCCGTCCGTGACGCCGTGGCGGCGAAGCTCGCCGAAGGCGAACGACCCTATGCCGCTGTGCTGGCACTGGCAGGACGGACAGAACTTGCGACGGCGGACGTGAGACAACTCGGGACTCTGCGTGGGGCTTCTGCGCGTCTGCGCAGCCAGCTGGACCGGCATCTCGGGCTCCGTATTGATCCGCGCACATCCCGGCCGGCCTCAGAGGGAACGATCTTGATGTGACTGCAGTGATCAACGGCGTGGCCGAGCAACTGAAGGGGCAGCCCCCACCCGAGTTGCTTCGGGACGAAGAGGCTGCGGGTCGATGCCGATCGTTCCTGAGGGGTGCCACAGCCGAACCGCGGGATTCTCCGGGTGTGGTTCCTGATGGGGCAGCCCCTCTGCCAGGGCTCATGCCTGACTCGTTCTGCGGCAGGGCTGAGGTTCTGGGCTCGGTCAGCATCGCCCCTTCGGGCCGATACCGGCAGTGCCGCGACGGGAGCGTTTGGCGCTTCGCGCCGCGCGAAGCAGGTTGGGAACTCCGCGGGGCCCGCCCCCGCCTAAGCGGAATTCGAGTGTCGGCCAGAGGCTGCGGTACCAACCTCAGCAACCGGGCGTGGCCCGCTACGCCCTCTGAGGCCATCAGGCGCCTGTACGAATGTCGTTGACAGTTCCCCGTGGAGCTACGGATAAGGTCTTCCCCGTGCCGCAACCGCGCCAGAGAGATCGGGAACTCACGGCAAACCGCTGCTGCCGACGGGGACCGCGGCGGACAGACTCAAAAGTCGGCTTACCGTAGGTCAGACCCTAAGCCACCACACCTCGCTCCGAGATGGCTGTCAGGTCTGCTCACCGAGTCCACACACGTTGGAACTCCTCGGCCGAGATGGTCTCCACCGGGTCATCTTCAGGGTAGAGCGCCTGGTCTGTCAGGAAGCCGCGCGCGTCCTCCAAGTGCTCCCAGTCGTAGCGGTGGAGCTGGCCGGCCGGAGTCAGCTCGGCTTGCTTGATGACGGTCAACTCGCCTTGGTCGGCGACTGCCTCGAAGTACCACAGGCCGCCGTCTTCGTCAGCATGGTGGAAGTGGTGCCGCACGGTGGCGCTCTCATCGAGTGCTCGGAAGTAGGCCACGCGCTCCGCTCGGATGCGCTCCAGGTCAGTCACGGGGCCATCGTGCCAGCGGGCGTCCGCGATCGCACCGTGCCGACATCCATGTGTGACATCAACGGTGTCGGACGCCAGCACTTCTCGACGGTCCGGCAAGAACGGCACAGCCGGACGACCGACCGCCAGTGCCGAGGGGTGACCGAACTTGCAAAACAGATGTCGGCGGTTCGGAACCGTCCGCGCCCACGGGGACAACCAGGGTTTCGACCTGGTTCGGAACCCGCGCAGGGAATCCGCGGAAAGCCCCGGACCCGTCGTCCGGGGCCTTCCGCGTGAGCGGTGCGTCAGAGCTCGCCCCGGCCGACTGCCGCGCGGACACCCGCCGGAGGGGTGCCGATCCCGGTCCGTCGGCAGTCTCCCCCGGGGTGGACCGGCCCGGACGTGGCGGGCGCAACCATGGTCCGTGGGTGTGCGTCCTTCCGGGGGCGTGGGGTGGGCCGGAGAGGGAGCGTATGCGACGGGTTCTGGTGTTGGGCGGCATGCTGGCAGTGGCGCTGACATCGGCGGGATGCGGTGCGTCGTCGGTTGTGGCCGAGAGGGACTCGGGTACGGGCAGGGAGGCGGCATCGGTGCCGTGCGAGGAGGCCCTGGACTTCGCCGGCCTGCGTGGGCTTCCGGCCGGGGCGAGCGAGGCCGAGTGCGTGGTGGCGGGGGCGCTGGACACGTACTACGACATCCGCATTCGTGTCCCGCGGGCCGACTTCGACACCTGGCTGGCCTCGGCCTACCCCGGGACGGAGTTGACGGCGCGGTGCGTCGACGAGGAGGCCGACGCCTGCGCCGGTATCACGCTGGATCCGCCCGCCGAGGGCGGCGCGGTGGCGATCGACGTGAGCGTGGAGGACGGGGAGGGGGACACCGCCCTCGTGCGCCTGCGGCCCTTCAACACCTGAGCCCGGGGATCCCGCCGTCCGACAGGGGCCCCGGGTCCGGGGCGGTCAGCCGCCCGCGATCGCCCGCACGCTCTCCTGGGCCTCGGCCACCAGCCCCAGCAGCCCCGTCGCGCTGCCCAGTAGGGTGCGCAGGCGCTCCAGGCGGCCGACGATGCGGCCCGGGTCCACGTCGTCCGAGGACAGCTCGTCCCTGATCGCGTCCGTCTCGTCGCGCGCCTGTCGCCTTTGACCGGGCGGCAGTTCGGCGTCCGCGAGGAGGCGCCTCAGCTCGCCGACGGCGTCCAGGGCCGCGCGTACGGCGTCGGCGGCTTCGGCGCCCGTCGCGCCGGCCGTGTGGTGCGCGGTCGCCGAGGCGTTCCGGCCCGCCGCCAGGGCGCTCCCGCTCACCCGCGCGTTGCCGCTCAGTACGATTCCCTCGTTCACCTGCGGGCCCTCGCCCATGGAAAGATCCCCTCGTCGCGTCGTCGTCCCCGGGTCAGTCCGTGCCCTTACCCGCGTCGCTCCCGGCCGGACCCGGGCCCCGGCCCGTCGTCGTCGCCGAAGCCGTCGCCCCCGCTCCGGCCGCGATACTGCCCGTCACGGAACCGCCGTACATCATCACGCCGTTGTTCAGGATCGTCGTCCTGCGCGCGTCGAGGTCGCTGATGTCGAGGCCGTGCTCGGCGAGGAAGTTCAGCACCGCGCCGAGCACCCGCAACTCGACCTGTTTGCCGGTCCTGGTCACATCCACGAACTGGAAGAAGTTCCGGTAGTTCGGGGAGGCGGCCTCCTCCCGCAGGCTCGCCCGCGCCCCGAAGTCGTAGCGCTTGTCGCGCTCGATGGCCCAGCGCTGCTCCTCCTCCCACCGCTCCAGCCGGCCCGCCGCCCCCAGTTCGGACAGCACGTTGGGGACCGAGGCCAGCAGCACACCGCCCGTCGCGAGGACCGACTCGGCGGCCCGCCGGGTCGCCTCCTCCTCGCTCTCGGCCGCCTGCAGCGAGTCGGCCACCCGGAACTCCTCCTGGACCGGGGCCAGTACCCTGCTGTCGGACTGGAGATAGAGCGTGCCCGCGTCGACCGAGACCTGTACGAACACGGTGAGGATCAGGTCGGTGTCCCAGCTGCGGATCTGGACGCTCAGGCAGTGTCGTACGGGGCCGTCGACCAGCCCGCGCGCGGCCGTGATCCGCTCCTCGGGCAGCCGGTCCGCGGGGCGCTTCCTGCCCGGCGATCCGCTGCCCGGCCACAGCTCCGACCGGGGGATCCGTGAGGTGTCGAACAGCGCGGTGCCGTGGACGAAGACCTTCTCCGCGACCTTCAGTCCCGCGATGCCGTCCGCCGACACCGGGGACCGCGAACCCAGTTCCGTGAGGTCCGCGCGGAGCCGCTCCACCAGCTCCGACGAGCCGAACGGCACCGCCGGGGGCTGTTCGCCGCTGCCCGGCTTCCAGTCCCGCGGCACCAGCCGGTTCGCGAAGGACCAGGACGTGAAGGGAGCGCCCGCCCCCACGAACGGCGAGTAGCCGCTGTAGACGATCAGGTTGGCGTCGTCGCCCGACCCCTTCGTGGCCCGCTGGACCCCCGGGCGCAGCTGTTCCCGTACGGCGGTCCAGGCGGCGTCGCGCTGCTTCCAGACGCAGTACCAGGGGCAGCAGATCAGCAGCGCCGCGGCCACCACGTACCTCAGCACACCCGGCGGCGACCACAGGAACATCCGCCCCAGCCAGCAGGCCAGGATCAGCACCATGACGTGGGTGACCAGGGGGCGTGCGAGGGCCACGAAACGGGAGTCCCGCGGCTTGGCCACCGGGGCGGGACCCGCCCGCTCGCCGCGCCGCCGCCCGGCCGCCGTCCGCCGGAGGCCGGCGGCCGGGATACCCGCGGTGCCCGCGCTCGTGGCCATCCCCGAACCGGCGCTGAGCGCCGCGGAGAAGAGGGTGTACATGACGGTCGCCACCGGTGCCACGAGCAGCGAGAGCACGAACGCCGCGCTCACCCAGCGGTCCCGTACGCGCAGATCGCGCAGCGACGCCTCGGCGTGCGCGCGTACCTCGTCGAGGTCTACGCCGTACGAAGGGGCGCGGGACCTGATCCGTTCGTACCGGGCCTGGTCCACCGCCCTGCGCGCGAAGTCCTCGTAGAGGCGTACGCCGGTGCACAGATAGCGGGTGGCGGAGTTCTGATACGCGAGCGCCTGCCGGGGATTCACCACGAAGGATGTCCGAGTGCCATCCGCAGCGTCATCCGCAGGGTCGTCCGGAGGGCGGTCCGCAGGGTCGTCCTCCGGGTACGGCTCGCCCTGCCGGTCCGCCGCGTCCGCCGCGTCCGCCGCACTCTCCGGATCCCGCGCGCCCTCGCCTCTGTCCGTCGGCGGTCCACTCATGATGCCCCCCCCGCGTCCCCGCGTCCCGTGTTGCCGTGCCCCGCGCCCCTGATACCCCTGGGTTGTGCCCTTGTACGGTGCCCGGAAAACGACGCCGCCCCCACGCACAGACGTACGTACGTGGGGGCGAGGGGGCGTGCGGG
Source organism: Streptomyces corynorhini (assembly GCF_003346515.1). Lineage (GTDB taxonomy): Bacteria > Actinomycetota > Actinomycetes > Streptomycetales > Streptomycetaceae > Streptomyces > Streptomyces corynorhini. Next base: position 19,581 of record NZ_QQNA01000035.1, on the reverse strand, counting down.
GTGGTGCTCAGCGCAGGTGCGCATCCCGGTCCCGCGCGGCGGTGAACCGCGCGTGCAGCCTCCTCGTGTGGTCGACCTGCCGTACGGGACCGGTCAGGGTGACGGCGGCGGTGAGCCGTACGTCCTCACTGGAGGCCGCCAACCGCAGCTCCAGCGCGCCCGGTTCGACCACACGGTGCCCCGCCCGGCCGGTGAAGGAGGCGAGGTCGGCCGGGACGCTCACCGCGACCCGCGCCCGCTCGTCCGGGGCCAGCGGCAGCCGCGCGTAGCCGATCAGGCGCTGGACCGGCTGCACGACCGAGGCGACGGGGTCGTGCAGATAGAGCTGCACCACCTCGGTGCCCGCCCGATCACCCGTGTTGCGCACGGTGAAGGACAGCTCCACCGTGCCGTCCGTGGCCGCGCTCGCGTCCGCCGTCAGCTCCGACCAGGTGAACGAGGTGTACGACAGCCCGTGCCCGAAGGCGAATTCGGGGGTCGGGTCGATGTTGGAGACGTCGCTCGCCCGCGCCAGCGGCGCGGCCAGATACGTGGACGGCTGGGTGCCCGCCAGCCGGGGGACGCTCACCGGGAGCCGCCCCGAGGGTTCGACCCGGCCGCTGAGCACCCGTGCCAGCGCCGGGGTGCCCTCCTGGCCGGGGAAGAAGGACTGCACGACGGCCGCCGCCCGGGTCGCGGCCGGGCCCAGCGCGTAGGGCCGTCCGGCCAGCAGGGTCACCACCAGCGGTGTGCCGCTCCCGCTCACCGCGTCGAGCAGTGTGTCCAGCAACTGCCGCTGACTGCCCGGCAGTTCCATGCTCGGCGCGTCGCAGCCCTCGCCGCTGGTGCCGCGCCCGAAGAGGCCGGCCCTGTCGCCCAGGGCGACGATCACGACATCCGCGTCCCGGGCCACCCGTACGGCCTCGGCGAAGCCGTCCGTGGCGCCGCTGTCGACGTCCGTACCGGCCACCGAGACCACCTCGGCGCCCGGGAACTCCGCCGCCAACGCCTCGTACAGCGTGGGAAGTTCGACGCCCACCGGGACGGTGGGGTGCTGGGCGCCGACATGGACGGGGAAGGAGTAGCAGCCGAGCACCGCCGTCGGGGTGGCCGCCTGCGGGCCGATCACCGCGATCCGCGCCGGGCCGCCCGCCAGCGGCAGCGTGCCGTCGTTGCGGAGCAGGATCACCGAGCGCTCGGCGAGCCGCCGGGAGATGTCCCGGTGCGCGGGGGAGTCCAGCGAGACGGAGCCGCGCAGCGCGTTCGTGTCGCCGACTTCCCTTCCGGTGAGGGAGGTTGGGCGCGGTGTCCACTCCGGGTCGAGCAGCCCGAGTCCGGCCTTCTGGGTCAGGACGCGGCGCAGCGCCCGGTCGATGGTCCCGATCGGCAGCCGCCCCGCCGCCACCGCCTCGCGCAGCGGCTCCCCGAACGTCTTGACGGTCGGCAGCTCCACGTCCACGCCCGCGCCGAGCGCCGCGACCGCCGCCTCGGCCCAGTCGCCCGCCACCCCGTGCAGGGTCTTCAGGAAACCGACCCCGAAGTAGTCGGCCACCACGGTGCCCTCGAAGCCCCAGACCTCCCGCAGCAGCCCGGTCAGCAACTCCTCGTTGGCCGCGCACGGGACACCGTCGATGTCGTTGTACGCGTGCATCACCGACCGTACGCCGCTCTCCCGCACCGCCATCTCGAACGGCGGCAGGATGACATCGGCCAGCTCCCTGACGCCCATGCTCACGGGCGCGAGATTGCGTGCCCCGCGCGAGGCCGAGTATCCGGCGAAGTGTTTGAGCGTCGCGACGATCCCGGCGGACTCCAGGCCCTGGACGTACGCCGTGGCGACGGTCCCCACCAGGTAGGGGTCCTCGCCGATGGTCTCCTCGACCCGTCCCCAACGCGCGTCGCGGACCACGTCGAGCACGGGCGCCAGCCCCTGGTGCAGCCCCACCGACCGCATGTCGCGACCGATCGCGCCCGCCATCTCCCGTACCAGCTCCGGGTCGAAGGAGGCGCCCCAGGAGAGCGGTACGGGGTACGTGGTGGCCCCCCACGCCGCGAACCCGGCGAGGCACTCGTCGTGGGCCATGGCCGGGATCCCGAAGCGGTTCGCGGCGACGACGCGTTCCTGCGTACGCATCAGGGACAGCGCCCCCAGGGCCGGATCGACCGGGACCGTGCCGAACGGCCGGGTCAGCTGCCCCAGGCCGTGGGGGAGCAGCTCGTCCAGGGTGGGCGGTGCCTCCATCTCGTGCTGGTGCGGGGCGACTTCGGCGCCGTCGGCGGAGGCGCCCGCCCACAGCCCGTACAGCTGGGCGAGCTTCTCCTCCGGCGTCATCGCGGCGATCAGCTCCTCGACGCGCCGGGCCCGCGCGGCGGCGGTGGAGTCCGCCGGGGCGTCGGTGGTGTTGGTGGCGTCGGTGGGACTCGTGGCATCGGTCGGACTCGTGGCGTCGGTGGTGCTGGTGGTGGTTTCGGTGGTGCCGGTGGTGGGACCGGTGGTGCCGGTGGTGGTGCCGGTGGTGGTGCCGGTGGTGTCGGCTCGGGTGCTCATGTGGGCGATCACTTTCCTCCGACCCCCATGAGCCCCTGGACCAGGGCACGGCGGGCGAACAGGTAGACGAGCAGGACGGGCACCGTGGACAGGACCACGGCGGCCAGCAGACCGGGGATGTCGATCCCGTGTTCGGTCTGGAAGTTGTAGAGCCCGAGGGTGAGCACCTTGGTCTCCTCGGACTGGGTGAGCACCAGCGGGAACAGGAAGCCGTTCCACGCCTGGAGCGCGGAGAACACCACGATGGTCGCCAGCCCGCCCCGGGAGAGCGGGACGACGAGCTGGAAGAAGACGCGGCGGGTGGTGGCGCCGTCGATGGCCATGGCCTCGAACAGTTCGCCGGTGATGTCGCGCATCGTTCCGGTGAGGATGAGCGCGCAGACGGGCAGACAGAACGCCGCCGTCGGCAGGATGACCCCGATGAGGTTGTCGTAGAGCCCGGCCTTGCTGATCACGTAGAACATCGGGACGATCACGGCCTGGGCCGGGATCGCCAGCCCGAGCAGGAAGAGCCGGAAGATCCGCACACTGCCCCGGCTGCGGCTCCGGATGATCGAGAAGGCCAGCGGCGGGACGAGCAGCAGCACGATCGCCACCACACTGCCGGTGACGATCAGGGTGTTGAGGAAGTAGCGGCCGAAGCCGTTGGTGAAGTCCTGCGTGTAGTTGGAGAGCGAGAAGGACCGGGGGAGCGAGAGCGGGCCGTTCGTGCTGTACTCCAGCCGACTCTGGACCGTCGCGCCGAGCATCACGTACAGCGGGAACGCGACCAGCCCCAGCCAGAGCAGGGCGCCGAACCCCGCGAGGTAGTTGGGCCGGCCTTTCGTGACGGACCGCCTTTTCGTGACGGGTCGGGTCTTCGTGACGGGCCGTCCCTTCGTGACGGATCGCGCCTTCGTGACGGGCCGCGTCTTCGTGACGGGGGTACGGGGCGTCACATGCCCTCCTTCGTGCCGGCCATCTTGTCGTAGCCGGAGATCCGCACCACGATCAGCGAGATCACCGTGGCCACCACGACCAGCAGCAGCGCGATGGCCGAGCCCTGGCCGAAGTCGAACTCCCGGAAGGCCTTCTGGTACATGTAGTAGGCGCTGATGCTGGTGTCCGTACCGGGTCCGCCCTGCGTCAGGATCAGCACGGTGTCGAAGGTGGTGAGCCCGCCGACCACCATGAGGATCACCGACGTGATGATCGAGTTGCGCAGCTGCGGCAGCGTGATGTGGAAGAACCGCCGTACGCGGCCCGCCCCGTCGATCGCCGCCGCCTGGTAGAGCACCTCGGGGACCGCCCGCGCCGCGCCCTGGTAGATCAGCGCGTGGAACGGGGTGAACTGCCAGGTCGCCACCAGGACGAGCACCGAGATCGCCCCGGTGCGCGAGCCCAGCAGATTGCCGTCCCCGAAGAGCCAGCGCGCCTGCGCCGGCACTCCGAAGTTGGGATCGAGCAGCGCCCGCCACAGGACGGAGATGGCCGTGGCGGACAGCAGCAGCGGGACGAAGAAGATCGCCGACAGCACAGCCCGGTTGCGCTGCCGGCCGGCCGCCCAGACCCCGAGCAGGATGGACAGCGGTGTCTGGGTGACCACGCCCAGGCCGGTGAGCAGCACACTCAGCCAGAGACTCTTGATCATCACCGGGTCGTGGAGCAGCCCGGTCCAGTTGTCGAGGCCCGCGAACCGGGGCGCCTCGAGACCGTTCCAGCTCGCGAAGGACAACACGGCGACCAGGACGAGCGGGACGATCGCGAACAGGGTGAAGAACAGCGCGGCGGGCAGGGCCCAGCCGATCCCCGGGCGGGCGACCGTATGGCCCGAGGGCCCCCGGTCGGCCCGGGGGCGTTGCCGCTGCCCTTCGCTTTTCACCGGAGTGGTGAGAGCAACCATGGCGGACGTCACTCTCACTTGGCGGACAGGGCCTGCATGGCCTTGATGAAGGCGTCGGCGTCCATCGAGCCGTTGAAGAACTGCTGGATGGCCTGCATCATCGGGGCGTCGGCGGCCGGCGGGTACGCCTGGTTCCACGACAGCTGGAACGAGGTGGCCTTGTCGACGAGGTCGAACTGGTACTTCAGGTAGTCCGGGTTGTCGGACGCGTCCAGGAACTTCGCGGTGTTCGTGGTGGTGGGCAGGTTGCCGATGGCCAGCTGCGCCTTGACGAACTCGTCGGAGTACATGAGCTTGAGGAACTCGCCGATCGCGTCCGCGTGCTTGGTCTTCTTGAGCACCGAGTAGAAGTTGTTGGTGTTGCCGACGATGTCGGCCGGATCGCCCTTGCCGCCCTCGACGGTGGGGAAGCCGGTGTAGCCGAGGTCCTTCGCGGCGAAGTCGGGGTTGAGTTCCTGCTGGGTGGAGTACGCCCACGACCCCATCAGCTCGAATCCGGCCTTGCCGGTGCTGAGCAGGGCGGGGGAGCCGTTGTCGGTGTACTTCACCGAGTCGTAGTTGGTGCCGAACGCGCCCGCGTCGACCAGCTCCTTGATCATGGCGAGCGCTTTCCTGCTCTCCGCGCTCTCCCAGGCGGCCTTGTCGCCGGCGAGCGCGTTCTTGAACAGATCGGGGCCCGCCACCCGGTCGTACAGGTACTCGAACCACATCAGGGTGGGCCACTGGTCGGCGCCGCCCAGCGCGATCGGGGTGACGCCCTTGGCCTTGATCTTCTTCACCGCGTCGAGCAGCTCGTCCCAGGTCTTCGGGGTCGTCGCCCCGGCGTCCGCGAGCACCTTCTTGTTGCTGAACAGCAGCACGGGCTGGGTGCCGCGCATCGGGACGCCGTACGCCTTCCCGTCCACCTCCGCCGTGTTGAAGACAGACGGCAGGAAGTTCGACTTCAGCTCAGGGTTCTTGGCTATCAGGTCGTCGAGCGGCAGCAGCAGGTTCGACTTGACGAACGGCTGGATGGAGCCGCCGCCCCAGTTGAAGAAGACGTCGGGCGCCTTGGGGGTGGAGATGACCGTCTGGAGCTTCTTCTGGTAGTCGGCCCCGGGGACGGTGTCCAGGACCGCCTTGACCTTCGAGGTCTTGTTGAAGGTCTCGACGATCCGCTTCTCCACCTTGTTCGTCGCGTCGCCGTAGACGAGTACGTGGAACTCCCCGTCACCGCCCGAGGAGCTGCCGCCCCCGCCGCAGGCCGCCAGGCTCAGCCCCAGGGCGAGCGTGACGCCGACGGCGGCCGTTCGAGAAAACCGTGCACGGATCATCTTCGACCGACCTCTCGAAAGTATCGGCATCCTTGCCGAAAGTATCTGGCGAGTGACCGTAGGACTCTCCCGCGAAGCGGTCAACAGTGCGGTCGTCGCGCTGCCAAACCGTTACCGACTTCCGGCGGACATCCAGCGGCGCCTATCCTTCAGTCCATGCGTGATGAGACGAGTGCGGGCCGGGTCACTCTGGCCCAGGTGGCTTCGCAGGCCGGGGTATCCCTTTCGACAGTTTCGAAAGTCCTCAACGGGCGTCCCGATGTCTCCGCGCCGACCCGGATCAAGGTCGAGGAGCTGCTCGACACGCACGGCTACCGCCGTTCCGCGCCCGCCGCTCCGGAGGCGCCGCTCATCGAGATCGTCTTCCACGAGCTGGACAGCACCTGGTCGATGGAGCTGATCCGGGGCGTGCAGAGCGTCGCCAAGGAGACCGGCCTCAGCGTCGTCCTCACCGAGACCGGCACCCGGCACTCGCCGGGGGCCGACTGGGTCGAGGGCGTCCTGCGCCGCCGCCCGCTCGGCGTGGTCCTCGTCTTCTCCACGCTCCCCGACGACCTCAAGAAGAAGCTCTGGTCGCGCGCCATCCCGTTCGTCATCATCGACCCGGCGGGCGACCCGGAACCCGACGTGCCGTCCGTCGGCTCGGCCAACTGGGCCGGCGGCCTCGCCGCCACCCGCCACCTCATCGAACTCGGCCACCGCCGCATCGCCGTCATCACCGGCCCGGAGGACATGCTCTGCTCGCTGGCGCGGCTGGACGGCTTCCGCTCGGCCATGGGCATGGCGGGTCTGGAGACCGCCCCGGCGCTGGTGCGCTTCGGCGACTTCCACGTACGGTCCGGCCACACCCACGCCATGGAGCTGCTGCGCGCCGACGACCGCCCGACCGCCATCTTCGCGGGCAGCGACCTCCAGGCACTGGGCGTCCTGGAGGCGGCCAGGGTGCTCGGCCTGCGCATTCCGGAGGACCTGTCCGTCGTCGGGTACGACGACATCCCCCTCGCCCAGTGGTCCAGCCCGGCGCTCACCACCGTCCACCAGCCCCTCGTCGAGATGGCCGAGGAGGCCGCCCGCATGCTGCTGCGGCTGCGCAGGGCGGACCGCGCCGACCAGTCCGGCCGGGCGGAACAGGCCGACACCCGCATCGAGTTCGGCACGAGGCTGGTGGTACGGGACAGCACGGCGGAACCGGCGGCGGGCGGCGCGGCGCGGTAGCGGCGCCCGCGCGGCGTCACCGGCCGCTCGCCCGCACACACCTGCCGGTCCCCGGCGGCCCGCCCCCGGAACAGCTGGGGCTGTCCGGTCCAGGCCCTCCACCCCGGGACGGGCGTCTTGCGCCTCATACGGTCACGGTGCGACGGGGCCCCGTTCCAGGCTGGTGACGGTGAATTCACGCAGCCGCATCACGAGTTGTCCGGCCCGGACCCAGGGGATGCGGGGATCGCCGAAGGCGACTCCGGTGACCCCCACGGCGATCGGCGCGGGGAAGCCGGGCCGGTAGAGCGCGCCCCTCACTCCGGCGAGTTCGCAGCGTCGAGCCCGCACGGCTACGTAGCGTCCGCGCAGGTGGGGGCAGGCGCGGACGGACTTCAGGGCGCACGGCAGGCACAGCGGCGGGTGGGTTGTCGTGATGTCGGCGGCCCGGAACGCGGGATCGTCCGCGTCCTCGCCCAGCAGCCACAGCGCGCCGTCCGCGTCGCGGTCGGCGGCCCGGCCGCAGACCTGACAGAGAAGTTCCCGCATGGCCCGCTGCTGGCGCAGGGCGTGCACGGAGCCGAACTCCGGCCGGCCCTTGCCGGGCAGTGAGGGGACGCGGGTCCACAGGACGCCGTCCGAGTCGCGGTCGTACGGTCGCTCGTCGGCGTAGCCGATGCGTCCGGCCCTGGTGGCGACGACATGCAGGGCGGGCGTCTTCTCCGCGCTCCATCTGGTGATGTAGGGCACCGGCCCTGATGAGGGTGATGCGTGGACGTTCTGCTTCCGCGCCGGGGCTGCCAACCCCTGATGTGCCGCTTCGAGCGCGGTTGCCCCCGAGGTGGCTGACTTGGCTGGTGACATGAAGCGACTCCCCTGCGGCACGTGAGTGGCCCGGCGAATTGACCTCTCTAGGTATCTCCAAGTGAACCCAACATCTCTAGAGATGTCAATTCTTGTGAGCGGTGTGGGATCGTGCTCCGGTCGCGGGGCCGGAGTGCGCGGTCACAGGCGTGTTCTAGGGTGTCTGGAGAAGAGGGAAGAGGTTCACGTATGGCGACCGAGGGCGTTGACCGTCGGGCGAAGTACCAGCGCATCGCCGACACGCTCCGGGACGCGATCCACGCGGGTGACTACGCCCCTGGTGACCGGCTGCCGGGCGAGAACGACCTCATGGCGACCCACGGCGTGGCCCGCATGACCGCGCGTCAGGCGCTGGGACTTCTGCAGAGCGAGGGAATCGCGGAGTCGCGCAAGGGCGCCGGGGTGTTCGTCCGCTCGTTCCGGCCGCTGCGGCGACGCGGTGTCGAGCGGTTGTCGCGGGAGCGGTGGGGTGCCGGGCTGTCGGTCTGGTCTGCCGACATCGGGGACCGGACGCTCGTCGTGGATCAGCTGAGCGTCGCGGAGGAGCCCGCCGCGGAGGGGGTCGCTCGGGTGCTCGGTATCGGTACGGGTGAAGCGGTGTGCGTGCGCAGGCGCCGGTTCGTGCTGGACGGGAAGCCGGTTCTGCTCGCGGTCAGCTCGCTGCCCGCCGCGCTGGTCGGCGGGTCGGCGATCACCGAGAGGGACACCGGGCCCGGCGGAACGTACGCACGCCTGGCGGAGCTGGGGTTCGCTCCGGCGCACTTCCGGGAAGAGGTCCGCTCGCGGATGCCCTCCCAGGACGAGACGGGCCGACTGGGCCTGGCGCCCGGCACGCCCGTCGTGCTTGTCTGCCGGACCGCGTTCGCCGCCGACGGGCGTGTCGTGGAGGTCAATGAGATGACGCTCGACTCCGCGTCGTACGTCCTGGAGTACGACTTCGACGCGTAGGCCGTCGCCTGCGGCACACTGGAGGCATGTGCCGCAGCATCAAGACCCTCCGGCCGCCCGCCCTCCCCGAAGAGGCCACCGAGGAGGACATCCGGGCCGCCGCGCTTCAGTACGTACGCAAGGTCTCCGGCTTCCGGGCGCCCGCCGCGCACAACCGGGAGGTGTTCGAGCGGGCCGTGGACGAGATCGCGGCTGCCACCGCGCGGCTGCTGGACGGGATCGAGGTCCGGGGCGCGGGTGCGGCCGAGAGCCGGGCCCACGGGCGGTGAGCCGGTCGCGGCTCTCCGGCGCGGGGGCGCAGAGCCGCGACGCTCAGGGCATCAGGGCATCAGGGGAAGCTTGCCGACGATCTTGTCGACCCGGTTGCGCGGGCCGACGATGCTGACCGCGCAGTAGTCGATGTCTTCGGTCAGGGACTCGCCCACCGCGGCGATGAAGTCGCTGTAGACGCGGGTGCTCTGCGCGGCGACCGGGACGTCGGCGACGAAGGTGTCGGTGCGGGATACCGCCTTGGCGCGGATGGCGCGCAGCGTGGCGGGGTCGGCGACGAGCACCGAACAGCCTGCCCAGGGCAGACCCGGGTGCACCGCGCCCCGCGCGTCGGCGGCTTCGGCGCCCAGCAGGCCGGGGACCGAGGCCGCGGTGGGGGCGGCGGCGCAGATGGCGGCGTTGGCGGCCCGTCCTGGGGGAAGGTCGGAGCTGACGACCACGACCCACTTCAGCCGGGCCTGGCGGGTGGACAGGGAGTAGTCCCTCTCCTCGGGCGCGAAACCGACCGCCGTCGTCTCGGGAGCGTTCGCCACGGACATGTGATCCTCTTCGCTTGTTCGGTCAGATAGCGAAAAGGCTAGGCAGACATACGGATCCGCAGCGCCGGTTCTGAACTTCGTTCGCCGGATGCCGGAGGTTCGAGGGTTTCGGCGGACATGGTGCGCCCGGCGGGGGAAATCCCCGGCATTCGTACGGAGCCGGGGGGAACGGCCGGACTTCGTACGCCATAAAGTCGACTTCATGGAACTCGACGCGCTGGACCGGGCCCTTCTGCGGGAGCTGCAGAACGACGCACGGCAGACCAACCGCGACCTCGCCGCCAGGACCGGGGTCTCCCCCTCCACCTCACTGGAGCGGGTACGGCTGCTGCGCGAGCGCGGTGTGATCACCGGCTACCACGCCGTACTGGACCTCGACGCGGCCGGCCGCCCCGTCCAGGCGCTCATCTCGGTGCGCATCCGGCCCCCGGCCCGCCCCGTCATCGAGGGGTTCCGGGAATGGGCGGCACGACTGCCCGAGGTGATCGGCCTGTTCGTGACCTCGGGCCCGCACGACTTCCTCATCCATATCGCCGTCCCGGACGTCGACAGCGTGTACGCCTTCGTCATCGACCGTCTCACCGAGCGCCGCGAAGTCGCCGACGTGCAGACCACCATGGCCTACGAGCACGTCCAGTCCCGCTCCATCGAACCGGCGGGCCCCGGTCGGCCCCGCTCGGGACGGTGAGGCCGCCCCGGACGGGCGCCCGCTCAGGCAGGTGAGGCCGTCGGGCCGCTCGGGCGGCGGATGAAGTAGGCCGCCAGGGAGCCCGCCGCGAAGAGGGCCAGTACGGATATGGCCGTGCCGAACCACGACGCGCCCAGCCACTGGCCGCCGAGATAGCCGAGGCCCGCGCTGTAGCCCGTCCAGACCACGGCGGCAAGCGCCGACCAGGGGAGGAACTCCTTCACCTTGCGGTGCGCCACGCCCGCGCTCAGGGAGACCACCGAGCGGCCCGCCGGGGCGAAGCGGGCGAGGACGACCAGGGCGCCGCCCCCGCCGCTGAGGGCGCTGCCCAGGCGCTCCTGCGCGGTGGTCAGCCGACGCGAGCGCGCGATGGTCCGTGCCACGCGGCCGTCCCTGCGCCGGGCCAGCCGGAAAGCGACCAGGTCGCCGAGGACGGAGGCGGTGAACGCGCACAGCATCACCAGGAGCAGCGAGGGCACTTCCTGCGGCACCTGCGCGACCTTGCCGGCCGCGCCCGCGACCGTGGTCGATCCGGCGGCGGCGGCCGTGGCCGCCGTGATGACCAGGACCCCGCTGGGCAGCAGGGGGAGGAACACGTCCAGCAGTACGGAAAGGGCGACGACGGCGTAGATCCATGGGCTGCCGGTCAGCGACCCCAGACTCTCCAACACCTCTGCACTTCCCGCCCGTCGTCCCGTTGACAGCGCCTGGCCATCGCGGGGGAGCGGCAGTGGCGGCTGCAACCATACAGCGTACGCGTCTGCGGTACGGAGGATGTGACCGGGGCACGACATGGCGACGCGGGGGCGGGCCGAGACGGCGATCGCCCGGCCCTCCGGGGGCGGCGGGCCGGGCGGTCGGTGCGCTGGCGGTGCGGTGGCCGTGCGATGGCGGTGCGGTGGCGGTGCGGTGGCGGTGCGGGAACAGCTATGCGGATACGGCTACGCGGGAACGGTTACGCGGACACGGCCTCGCGACCGTCCCGTACCTCCGGCGCTTCCTCGGCGGGGGCGCGCGAGGTGAACAGCTGGTCCAGGGCCAGCGCCCCGGGACCGGTGAAGACGATCAGCAGGAACGCCCAGCAGAACATGACGGACAGCTCGCCGCCGTTCTCTATGGGGAACAGGCCGTTCTCCTGGTGGACGGTGAAGTAGGCGTACGCCATGGAGCCCGAGCTGATCAGCGCGGCCACCCGGGTGCCGAGGCCGAGCATGATGAGCGCGCCGCCGACCAGTTCGATGACGGCCGCGTACCAGCCCGGCCAAGTGCCGCCGGACACCGCTTCCTTGCCGAAGTAGCCGAAGAGCGAGGACGCTCCGTGGCAGAGGAAGAGCAGTCCGGTGACGATGCGGAACAGACCGAGCGCATAGGGCTGGGCCTGCTGAAGACGTGTGGACATGGGGGGTTGTACTCCTTCGATCAGGGGCGGGACCGATGAGAAGTTCCGCCCCCAACGTTAGGCAGCCCTAATCTATGCTTGCAAGTTCAACATTTTGTCGGGGATCAATTCGCGTCGTCCGTTCCGCTTCCCCCGCCGCCCCCGTTCGCAGTCCGGCACGGGCCACCGCGTCGGTGTCCGAGAGCATCACCGAGTCGACGCCGGGCCGCGCCCCGGCCGCGGTCACCCAGTGCACCCCTTCGGTCGGCACGCCGATGGCGAACCTCCTTGAGTGCGGCATTCCTTGACGGTCGATCAGGTAATAGGGCCGACGTGTTACGTCCAGTCCACCGGTCTCGTAACCATCAAGTACGTGCGGCCGGCACTGGCCGGTCTTGAGCAGTCGCGAGAGCAACGGGTCACAGCTGCGCCGCAGGTCCGGTTCCGGCAGCCGCGCCTCCACGAGCGTCGTCGCCCGCACCAGCGACCCGGGTACGTCGGGCGATTCGGCGGTGAACACGCCGTCCTGTGTCCGTACGGTCGTCCTGGGGCCGATCACCTCCAGCACCCCCGCCTCGATCAGCGCGGCCATCTCCTCGATACGGCGGCGCGGCGGCCCGATGGAGAGGAACGCGTTCAGCGGCGTGTACCACCGGTCGAGATGGTCGCGCCGGGAGGTGCCGGAGAGCCCGGCGTGGTCCACGATCTGCCGCAGCTCGTTGCGCAGATCGCGCAGCACGTCGAGGGCCGCCTTCACAGGACCTGCCAGATTGCCGAGCACGGCGTGGGCCGCGTCCTCGCGCAGATGGGCCAGCAGCCAGGCGCGGTGGTCGGCCGGGTCGCGGAAGGTCTCCGCGGCGAACGGCCGTGAGATCCGCTCCCACGACCAGCGCTCCGCCGCCGCGATCCCCGCGTCGTCCAGCACGGCGGCCTCCTGCGGGCTGCCGTGCGGCGCCGCGAGGAAGCGGTCGAGGAAGTCGGGAACGCCGAAGAGGAAACACGCGTGCCCGGCCGTCGCCGTCGCCGTCGCCGTCGCCGTCCCCGTAACGGTCCCCGTGACCGTCGCCGGTACGGGCGAACGGCCGACGGTGCCGGAGGGCCACGCCGCGCTCTCGCCGCGCGCGCCCAGGTGCGCGGCGTAGAACACCGCCTCCACCTCCTTGGCGACCAGCGGCCATATCTCCCGCAGGAAGTCCGGCGCGTCGCCCTCGTCCGCCCGCTTGCGGAACACCGCGATCACGTCCGGCGTCAGCACCAGCGGATCGTGCCGCCCCGAGGGCCCCTTCGCGTTGTCCCCGCGCGCCTGGTAAGGCACCCCGCGCCGGGACCCCGCGTACAGCTGCGGCTCCCGTCCCGACGGGTGGTATACGAGCACGCCCTCGGCGTCACGTGTGAACAGGCCACCGCGCCCCGCCGTCAGGAGCGCCATGTGATCGAAGAAATTCAGCCCCAGCCCGCGCAGCAGCACCGGCTCGCCGGCGGTGACGGACGAGAGATCGACATCGGCGGGGTTGGCGGGCGGCAGGTACCGCAGCCGGTGGCGTGCCGCGTACTCCGCGAAGGTCGCCTGGTTCTGGCCGGAAACCACCGGTAGATGGCCCTGGGCGAGGATGACGGCGCGGAGACCGGAAATCGTCGTGCCATCGTCGAGGGTGAGTGTTTGGGTCGGGCGGTACAGGGCGGACGACCGGGACTCTTCGCCCGAATCGACCGCGTCGTGCGCGGACCGCTCCGTCCGGGGGCCGGGTACGGGCCGTACGGCGTCGTCATCCAGACGGACCGCCAGCGCCCGGTGCACCTCGACCGTCACGTTATCCGGCGCCCCCTCCACGGTCCTGCGGAAGGCCCACTCCAGATAGCGGCCGTACGCGGCGCGGGTCGGGTAGTCGTCCGGACCGAGGCGCTCGTCGGGACGGGCCGCCGCCCACTCGTACAGGCTCGGCCCTGGGCGTATCGGGCCCTCGCACGTCACGCTCTCATCGGTGAAGACGGTCACCTGCGAGGCCACCGTGTTCATCAGCAGCTCGGGCGACTGGTCGGTGCGCCAGACGCGCCCGGCGCCCGGCGGAGCGGGGTCTATCAGATGCACGGTCAGCGGTATGTCCGGCGCCAGTTCGGGCACGGACGCGCAGAGTCTTTCCAGAACCGAGGTGCCGCGGGGTCCGGCGCCGACGACGGCGATCGAGTGGGGCGGAGACTGCCGTGCAGCGGACAAAGCTGTGACTCCCGGGGCATGGGGGGTACGGGAAGCGGATGGTCCGCATCATCATGCCGTTGGTGCACCAGGAGTTCGAACCCTTGGGGGAAGGATCACGCGGTGTGGCAATGATCACTCGGCCGCGGAGTCGCCGGAGCGTCCGGGGCCTCTGCTGTAACCTGCCCCGCTTCGTGACGCTTGGTGCCCTCCGCAGGCGTGACGGACCGCCTACGGAGGGCTGTGGGGGGTTGCGGGTGGTGGAGCGGAGAGCCGGTGCAGCGCGGGGAGCGCTACGGCCGGTACGGGCAGTACGGGCAGTACGGGTGGTGCGAGTGGTGCGGGCGGTGCGGGCGGTGGAGTGCCGGGTCAGCAGCCGCTGAGCGCGTTGGTGAGCGCGGTCTTCTCGGCGGAGTCGACAGTGAGCTTGTAGTAGTACTTGACCTGCACCCAGGCCCTCACGTACGTGCACTGGTAGGCGGTGCGCGACGGCAGCCACTTGGCCGGGTCGCTGTCGCCCTTGGACCGGTTGGAGCTGGCCGAGACGGCGATGAGCTGGGGGCGGGTCAGGTCGTTGGCGAACGCCTGGCGCTGGGCGGTGGTCCAGCTGCTGGCGCCGGAACGCCATGCCTCGGCGAGCGGGACCATGTGGTCGATGTCGAAGCTGGAGGAGCTGGTGGTGGTCGCGCCGTCGTACTCCGAGTACCAGTTGCCGCTGACGGCCGCGCAGGCGGAGTCCTGGACGACGTTCGTGCCGTCGCGCTTCAGGACGACCTCACGGGTGTTGCAGGTGCCCGACTGGGTGATCCAGTGCGGGAACAGATCGCGGCTGTAACCGCTGGAGGAACCTTCCGCCTGCACGGTGAGCGTGCCGAGGTACGTGCGGGCCGTGGAGGCGGCGACCGGCGTCGGCATGGCGGCCTGGGCCGCGGGGGCGGTGACCAGGGTGGCGGCGAGCGCGAGGGCCGCCGTGAGGAGAAGGAGGACGAAGCGAGGCATTCGACGCGCGTAGACACGTGACATGCGAACTCCCTTGAAGTGGGGGGAATCTGACAGGGCGGTGTGGTGCGGGGACTTCGTGGTGGGGACTCTGTGGTGAGGCTCTGTGGTGGGGACTTCGTGGTGGGTGCTTCGTGGTGCGGTGGCGCTGTGCTGTGTGGGGCGTGCGGCGCTCCGGCCCGGCCGCCAGCTTGGGGGCGGTGGGTTTCCGGGGAGTGGGTGCCAGGTAACAGCGTGGCGACATGTGCACGTCACATCAAGGGGTGAGGGGCGTCCGGGACGATCTGACGGGTGAGCAATTGGCGCTTAACCGGACAAGGTTGGCGCGTGGGCGCGGAACGGCACGCCACGGCGTGACGGGATGCGCCGGTGTTCCCCGGCGGTCTTCGGCGGTCTTCGGTGTTCCCCGGTGCTCTTCGGCGGTCTTCGGTCGTCTTCGGTCGTCTTCGGCGGACCCGCGCCGGGTTGCGAGGTCCGGGTTGCGAGGTCCGGGTTCCGGGGTCCGGGTTGCGAGGGACCGGTTTGTGCGGGGCCGGTGTGCGGGCGTGGCTGATCCGCCGGGGCGTCGTCGCCCGCTGGCCACCGCCTAAAGTGGGCGCGTGCTGCTGCGGGTCGATATCACGTTCGGGGTCGTGCTCGGCCTGCTGCTGGTCGTCGCCGTGACCGTCGCCACGCTCGCGCGTCTCGGGCGGGGCCGGGAGATGGCCGTCGCCGGGGTGCGGGCCGCGCTGCAGCTCGGCGCGGTCTCGCTGGTGATCGGGTGGGTGATCGGCTCCGTACCGCCGCTGCTCGGCTTCGTCGCGCTGATGTACGCCGTCGCCGTACGGACCGCCGGGCGGCGCGTCACGCCGAACCGCACCTGGTGGTGGGCGGCCGTACCGATCGCGGCGGGTGTGGCGCCGGTGATGGCCGCCCTGCTGCTCACCGGCGTCGTACCGGCCAAGGGCATCGCCGTGATCCCCACCACGGGCATCCTCATCGGCGGCGCGCTCACCGCGACCGTACTGAGCGGGCGCCGGGCCCTCGACGAACTGCACGCGCGCCGGGGCGAGGTCGAGGCGGGCATGGCGCTCGGACTGCTGGACCGCGAGGCCCGCATGGAGGTGGCCAGGCCCGCCGCCTCGGACGCGCTGCTGCCGGGGCTCGACCAGACCAGGACGGTGGGGCTCGTGACGCTGCCGGGGGCGTTCGTCGGGATGCTGCTGGGCGGCGCGTCACCCGTACTCGCGGGCGCGGTGCAGCTGTTCGTGCTGGTGGCGCTGATGGCGGTGCAGGCGGTGGCGGTCAGCGTGGTGCTGGAGCTGGTGGCGCGCGGACGCCTGCACCGCGAGGAGTGACGCGTGAGGGGGCGTGGAGGGGTGAGGAGTGAGGGGTGGACGTTGAGGTGAGGGGTGAGCGGTGGGGTGAGGCGCGGGCGTTGAGGTGAGGAATGAGCGGCGGGTGGGGAGCGGCCCGCCCGCCGTGCGCGTCAGGCCGGGACGCGCAGCACCATCTCGCCCGTCGGCAGGGCCTCCACGCGCAGGTGCGTGAGATCCGGTACGTGGACGTCCGGGGACATCGCCGCCGCGCGCGCTCCCACGCCCACCACCCGCATCCCCGCCGCGCGCCCCGCCAGGATGCCCGCCTCGGAGTCCTCGAACACCACGCAGTCGCGCGGATCGACGCCCAGCGTCGCCGCCCCGAGCAGGAACCCCTCCGGGTCGGGCTTGCTCGCGCCGACGTCCTCCGCCGTGACCCGGATCTTCGGCATGCGGAGGTCCGCCGCGCGCATCCGGGCGTCGGCCAGGGCGACATCCGCCGAGGTGACGAGCGCGTGCGGGAGGTCCGCGACGGCGGCCATGAAGTCCGGGGCGCCGGGGACCGGGACCACGCCCTCGGTGTCGGCGATCTCCCGGGCGAGCATGGCGCGGTTGTCGGCGAGGTTCTGTTCCACCGGGCGGTCCGGGAGGAGTACGGCCATGGTGGCGTGCGCCTGGCGACCGTGCGAGACCTTCATGACGTCGTCCATGGTGAAGCCGTGCTCGTCCGCCCAGACGCGCCACGAGCGCTCCACGGCGGCGTCCGAGTTGACGAGGGTGCCGTCCATGTCGAGGAGCAGGGCCCGGAATGTGCCGAGCGCGCCGGACGTGCCAGGTGCGCTGGACGTGCCGAGCGCGCCGGACGTGCTGGACGTGCCGAGCGCGCCGGACGTGCTGGACGTGCTGGACGTGCCGGGTGCGCCGAGCGCGCCGACGGTCTCTGAACTCGTCGAGCTGGACAAAGTGACCGCCTTCAGTCGGGACCGGACGGCCGGGTGCGCGGCGGCCCGTGCGTGTTTGTTCCGTCACGGTACAAAATAAAGGGGGCTTCCGCCAGTTCGGACGGAAAACCGCGCCCGGCGGAAGCGGGAATGGCCCCCTGACGGCCTCGGGCGGGGGTACCGGCGGCCCGGCGGCCTGGTCGCGGGGGTGGATGTCGACCCGTGTGTACCGAGTGGTCACACCGCCGTCCTCGATCTGTCCGTAACCCCTCTGGCCTGCTCTTTTCTTCTGTCGCAGGATAAAATTCCAGCCTACGGAGAAGGGGGCCGGATGGACCGCAGAATACGGACCGTCGACGATGTGCTGAACCTTTTGGACGGCTTGTCCGCGCCGGCGGCCGACCGGTCGTCGGCGGGCGCGGCAACCTGGTGGGACGACTTCTACGCGGACCGCGCCAAATCCGTCCCGTTCTTCGTGGCCAAGCCCGACGAGAGCCTCGTCTCGTACGTCGAACGCGGCCTGATCGCCCCGGGCCGCGCCCTCGACCTCGGCTGCGGTCCCGGGCGCAACGCCATCCCTCTCGCATCCCTGGGTTTCGCGGTGGACGCCGTGGATCTGTCGTCCACCGCCCTCGCGTGGGGGCGGGAGCGCGCGCGGGCGGCGGGGGTCGAGGTCCGCTTCCTGCGGCGCGACGCCTTCGCCCTCACCGCCGAGGAGTTGGGCGGCCCGTACGACCTGATCTGCGACTCCGGCTGCTTCCACCATCTGCCGCCGCACCGCCGGGTCAGCCACCTCGCGCTCGTCGACCGCCTCCTCGCCCCCGGCGGCCACCTCGCCCTCACCTGCTTCGCGGCCGGTGGCATGGGGTACGAGGCGCCGGACGCGGATTTCTACCGCGAGACCGGCCCGGTCGGCGGTCTCGCCTACACGGCGGAGTCGCTGCGCTGGATCTTCTCGGATCTGACGGAGATCGAGCTGCGCCGGATGCGTGACGAGCCCGCCGGATCCCCGCTCTTCGGTGCGGCGTTCCTGTGGGCGGCGCTGTTCCGCCGCCCTGTCGTCCGGTCACCGCGTACAGAAGCGGCCCCGCCCGCCGGTCAGGGGTGAACGGACGGAGCCACTTTGTTTCAGCATTGTACAAAGCGGCTCAGGCGCGGCCGGACCCGGGGTCCTGGGGTCCGGCCCGGAACGTGTCCCGCACCTGTCCCTGCGCCTGCCCCCGCCCCTTTTCCTGGTCCTTTTCCCGCACCTGTCCCTGCACCTGTCCCTGCCCTTGTCCCTGCCCTTGTCCCTGTTCCGTCTCCGCCTCCAAAGCGCGCCGCGTATCAGGGCCGTACTCGCCCAGAGCGTCGCCGCTGAGCTGCCGGGACCACTGGTAGACGCGTACGGCGCTCTCCAGGGCCTGGTCGTACAGCCCGGTGGCCTCCCCGGTGAACAGCCACAGCCGCGTCAGCCGCTGCTGAAGCCCCGTGACCTCCGGCCCCGAGTCTCCGACCCGCAGAACGGTGTCCTCCAACGGGGCGGACCGCGGTGTGCCGGTGTCCGTCGCCGCGGGGATGGCCGCTGTGGCGGACGGCTTCCCGGAGGCGGGGGAGGCGGGCGAGGGGCGGCCGGGCGACGAAGAGGCGGCCGGGGACTTCTCCGCCGCGCCCGTCCCCGGCCGCGAGGCCGCCGCGCCCGCCGTGGTGTCCCTGCCCTGCCCGCCGGACACGCCCGACGGCGGTACGGCCGGGGACGACGAGCCGTCGCTCTCCCCGTCGTCCCCCGACGGCAGCCAGGTGCTCGTCTCCTCCGGCAGCGCCACCCATGGCTCCCGGTCGTCGCCCGAGAACAGGCCCACGGCCATCGCCGCCACCCCGATCACCACGGCCGCCGCGCCGATGACCACCGCCCTGAGCGGCGCCGGGTTGGGCCGCGGCGTGTGCAGGTCGGGGGCCGGGGGCTTGGCGGAGACGCCCCGTCTCTCCGGGGTGAGCGAGGACCGCGGGCCCGTCGCGCGGAGCCCCTTGGGCACCGGCCTGCCGCTGTCCGGGCCCTCGTCCGCGGGCAGCCGTACGTACGGCCGTACGCGCAACGGGTCGAAGTCCTCGGTCGCCGCGGCCTGTGCGGAGCGCTCGGCCCGTAACGACCGCGCCGCCTGCTCCGCGCAGTCGCAGCCGGGTCCGCCCTCCGCGGCCCGTGGCACGCCGCAGGCGGAACAGAGCTGTCCGGTCACCGTGGGTCCCCTCCCTTGGCCCGCCGACCGGGCTGCCGACGATTATGCAGTGTGTGTTCGAAACACGGGTGACCGTCCGGCCAACTCCGGTCACACGCGGCCCCGCCCCTCGACAGGCCATAACCCGGCTCAGCGGCCAGGATGGAATCCGGCGGACCCGAGGAGACGTCCCGCGACTCGGCAGGCGAGCGACGTCGGCGTCCGATGGCCGCAGGAAGCGAGCGATGCCCGATGGCTCAGGAAGTGAGCAGCACGGACGGTACGAACAGCACGGACGCCATGAATGGCACGGACGCTATGAATGGCAGGGGCAGTACGGGCAGTACGGGC
>NZ_QQNA01000349.1 GCF_003346515.1 Streptomyces corynorhini | reverse complement strand
GGGGGGAGCCGGGGCGGCCCGCCCGCCCGGACCGCCCCGGCTCACCCCTGGCTCACCCCCGGCGCAGCGCCCTCGTCGCGCCCGCCGTGACCGTCGTCGCCAGGATCCAGCCCACCACCGTCAGGGCCGCCGCCGCCCACTGCCAGCCGCCCGCCACCAGCCAGTAGCCGTCCTGCCCGAAATCGATGACGGGGATCAGCAGATCCAGCGAGTAGAGCGCCGGATTCCACGCCGGGTGCTCCTCCGCCCGCAGGGCCGGTGGCGCGTTGCGCGCGAAGGCCACCGTGCTCGCCCCCCACAGCACGGCCATCCACAGCGCCGCCCGCCCCGGCCGGTAGCCGTACGCCACCGTCCAGTCCTGCACGTACCCCCAGACCTTCCCGGCCAGCGGCAGCGTCTCGCGGCGGCGGCGCTGCTTGGCGAGGAGCACCTCGCGGGCGTCCGCGTCCTCGCCGCTCTGCCGCAGGACCTGCGCCAGCCGTTCGTACGGCTCGGGGGAGTACTCCGGTGTCGCCGCCGCCAGCCACTCCAGACGGCGGATGAGCGGGAAGTGGCCGAACGGCACGAGGTTCTCGTACGTGAAGCCGCCCATGCCGAGACCGCCGGGGCCCGGCCAGCTCGTCGACATGTCGATGAGGGTGACGATCCGCGCACCGCTCAGCACCACCCGCCCCTCCTCGACGTGGTCGCAGGTGAACCGCAGTTCGGGCGTGACGATCCGGCGCAGCGACAGCTCCTCCTCGGGAGTGAGGAAGAACCGCGCCTGGTCCACGTCGACCGCGTCCCCGAACCGCCCGTCGTCCAGCCGCACCCCGCCCCGGCACTCGAAGCGCTGGAACCGGGAGCCGAGCAGGGCCGCGGAGCCGGCCGCCGTCCCCGACCCGACGCCGTACGGCGGTGTGACGCCGGGGCCGCCGGTGTCGTCGCTCGCCCAGGCGCCGGTCATGTGCAGCGAGCGCTCGACCGTCAGCTGAGGCGCGTTGAGCGCGCGCCGCCCCTCCGCCGCGCGCAGCCGGCTGCCGCGCAGGCTCAGCGACACACCGATCTGCGCGCCGCGCAGACTCACCTCGCCGTAGGTCTCGATCTGGTCGGCCTGCAGGTCCTGCGCGACGACCAGGCCGTCGGCCGCGATCGCCCGGCCGCGCCGGTCGGGCCGTACGTCGATCTCGCTGATCAGCAGGTCCGTGCCGATCCGCGCGTCGGTCAGCCGGATGCCCCGGTCGACCCGGCAGCGGGGCAGATGGAGATCGCCCTCGGTGTGCAGCCGGGCGGCCTCCAGCCGGGGGATCGCGCAGCTCACCATGCGCAACGTGGTGAAGTGCGACTCGGGCAGCACCACCTCGTTCTCGAAGCGGCAGCCCGTCAGCTCCATATACGGCGCGACCGTGCCGCCCGCGAGGTTCAGCGTCCCGGTGATCTGCACACCGCACAGCTTGAGCGCCGCCACTCTGCCGGGCAGCGCGGTGGGGCCGCTGAGCAGCAGCAGAGCGACCACCCGGGCGCGCACACTGCGCTCCGTGCCCCAGGGGCGCGGCGCGAAGGGATCGTTCAGCAAGGGATCCGATGTGCTCAGGTCGTACGTGCTGCCGTTGCGGAACGACTGCCACATGCCGAGTTCCGCCGCGCTGAGCCAGTCGGGAGATTCGTCGTACGGCTCGGTCACGGCCGCGCCTCCGCTTCCCCGTGTGCGTACAGATGGTCCGAACAACTGATGACAGTCGGTCCGTACAACTGCGGGCAGTTGCTCCGTACAAACGTTGTTCCCTCTCTGTGGCGTACTGAACACAATGAGTGACATCGATGGTGTGCGGCGGTGGTGGCGTCATGTATCAGCCAGTGATACAGCCGTCCGACGGCCCGGTCCGGTCTGCGAGAATTGACCCCGTGATCTCACGAATCGATCTGCGCGGCGAACCCCTCCCCGAGGGCGGAGCCCTGCGTGACCTGCTGCCCCGAGCCGAATTCGACGTGGAAGCCGCCCTGGAGAAGGTGCGGCCCCTCTGCGAGGACGTGCGGCATCGGGGCACGGCGGCGCTGATCGAGGCCGCGGCCCGGTTCGACGGTGTACGGCTGGAACGGGTACGGGTCCCTGGCACCGCGCTCACCGCCGCGCTGGCGGCGCTCGACCCCGAGGTGCGGGCCGCGCTGGAGGAGTCGATCCGCCGCGCCAGGCTGGTGCACCGCGCGCAGCGCCGCTCCCCGCACACCACGCGGGTGGTGCCGGGCGGCTCGGTCACCGAGAAGTGGGTCCCGGTCGAGCGGGTCGGGCTGTACGCGCCCGGCGGGCGGTCCGTCTACCCCTCGTCCGTGATCATGAACGTGGTGCCGGCGCAGGAGGCCGGTGTCGCGTCGATCGCGCTGGCCTCGCCCGCGCAGAGGGAATTCGACGGACTGCCGCACCCCACCATCCTGGCCGCGTGCGCGCTGCTCGGTGTCGACGAGGTGTACGCGGCGGGCGGCGCCTCGGCCGTCGCGATGTTCGCGTACGGCACGACGGGCCCCGACGGCTGCGCGCCCGTGAACATGGTCACAGGCCCCGGCAACATCTGGGTCGCCGCGGCCAAGCGCTACTTCACCGGCCGGATCGGCATCGACGCCGAGGCAGGCCCCACCGAGATCGCCATCCTCGCCGACGCCACCGCCGACCCGGTGCACGTGGCCGCCGACCTGATCAGCCAGGCCGAGCACGACCCGCTCGCCGCCGCCGTCCTGGTCACCGACTCGGCCGAGCTGGCCGACGCGGTCGACAAGGAACTGGATCCGCAGGTCGCGGCGACCAAGCACATCGACGACCGGGTGGTCCCCGCGCTCTCCGGCCGGCAGTCGGCCACCGTGCTGGTCGACTCCGTCGAGGACGGCCTGCGGATCGTCAACGCGTACGGCGCCGAACACCTGGAGATCCAGACCGCGGACGCCACCGCCGTGGCCGAGCGCGTACGCAACGCGGGCGCCGTCTTCGTCGGCCCGTACGCCCCCGTCTCGCTCGGCGACTACTGCGCCGGCTCCAACCACGTCCTGCCGACCGGCGGTTGCGCCTGCCACTCCTCCGGGCTCTCGGTGCAGTCCTTCCTGCGCGGCATCCACATCGTGGACTACGACAGGGACGCCCTCGCGGAGGTCGCCCACCACGTGGTGACACTCGCCGAGGCCGAGGACCTGCCCGCGCACGGCGCCGCGATCAAGGCCAGGTTCGAGTGGAAGGTGCCAGGAAAGTGACGTTCGGCGGAAGTGAGTACGACGAGCTGCCCGTCCGGGACGAGCTGCGCGGCAAGTCCCCCTACGGCGCGCCCCAGCTGGACGTCCCCGTACAGCTCAACACCAACGAGAACCCCTACCCGCTGCCCGAGGCACTGGTCGAGCGGATCACCGAGCGGGTCCGCGAGGCCGCGCGCACCCTCAACCGCTACCCGGACCGGGACGCGGTGGAGCTGCGCACCGAGCTGGCCCGCTATCTGACCCGTACCGGACACCACCCGCTGACGACCGCCAACGTGTGGGCCGCCAACGGCTCCAACGAGGTCATCCAGCAGCTGCTCCAGACCTTCGGCGGCCCCGGCCGCACCGCGATCGGCTTCGAGCCCTCCTACTCGATGCACGGCCTCATCGCGCGCGGCACGGGCACCGGCTGGCTCTCCGGGCCGCGCCACGCGGACTTCACCATCGACGTGGCGGCCGCGAAGGAGGCGCTCGCCGAGCACCGGCCCGACGTCGTCTTCATCACCTCGCCCAACAACCCCACCGGCACGGCCGTCGACGCCGAGGCCGTCCTCGCGCTGTACGACGCCGCCCAGGCCGCGAAGCCGTCGCTGGTCGTCGTGGACGAGGCGTACGTCGAGTTCAGCCACCGGGACTCGCTGCTGCCGCTCATCGAGGGCCGCCCCCACCTGGTCGTCTCCCGCACGATGTCCAAGGCGTTCGGTGCCGCCGGGCTGCGCCTGGGCTATCTGGCCGCGCACCCCGCCGTGGTGGACGCCGTCCAGCTGGTGCGGCTGCCGTACCACCTGTCCGCCGTCACCCAGGCCACCGCGCTCGCCGCGCTGGAGCACACCGATACGCTGCTCGGGTACGTCGAGACCCTCAAGGCCGAGCGGGACCGGCTGGTCACCGAGTTGCGCGCCATCGGTTACGAGGTCACCGACTCGGACGCCAACTTCGTCCAGTTCGGCCGCTTCGAGGACTCCCACGCGGCGTGGCGGCGGATCCTCGACCGGGGCGTCCTCGTCCGCGACAACGGCGTACCGGGCCGGCTGCGGGTCACCGCGGGAACCCCGTCCGAGAACGACGCGTTCCTCGACGCGGTACGTGATCTCAAGAAGGAGCAGAGCGCATGAGCCGCATCGGCCGCGTGGAACGCACAACCAAGGAGACGTCCGTCGTCGTCGAGATCGACCTCGACGGCACGGGGAAGGTCGACGTGTCGACCGGGGTCGGCTTCTACGATCACATGCTCGACCAGCTCGGCCGGCACGGCCTGTTCGACCTCACGGTGAAGACCGAGGGCGATCTGCACATCGACTCGCACCACACCATCGAGGACACCGCCCTCGCGATCGGCGCCGCCTTCAAGCAGGCGCTCGGCGACAAGGTGGGCATCTACCGCTTCGGCAACTGCACGGTGCCGCTGGACGAGTCGCTGGCCCAGGTGACGGTGGACCTGTCGGGGCGCCCGTACCTCGTCCACACCGAGCCCGAGAACATGGCGCCGATGATCGGCGCGTACGACACGACGATGACCCGGCACATCCTGGAGTCCTTCGTCGCGCAGGCCCAGATCGCGCTGCACGTCCACGTCCCGTACGGGCGCAACGCGCACCACATCGTGGAGTGCCAGTTCAAGGCCCTGGCCCGCGCACTGCGGTACGCGTCCGAGCGCGACCCGCGGTCGGCCGGAATTCTTCCTTCCACCAAGGGCGCCCTGTGACCGGGCTGTCGAGCATCCTGATCTTCATCGGGCTGTTCCTGGCCGGCGGGGCGTACTCCTTCCACAAGCAGAAGCTGCCCAAGGGCGTGATCGTGCTGCTGGGCCTGTGCTCGGCGCTCTGTCTCGTCGCCGGGGTGCTCCGTATTCAGGGGATCTGGGAATGAGCGCGGTAACGCGGAAGAACGTCGTCGTCTTCGACTACGGGTTCGGCAACGTCCGCTCGGCCGAGCGCGCCCTCGCGCGGGCCGGCGCCGAGGTCGAGATCACCCGTGACTTCGACCGGGCGATGAACGCGGACGGGCTGCTCGTGCCCGGGGTGGGCGCCTTCTCCGCCTGCATGAAGGGGCTGAAGGAGGCCCGCGGCGAGTGGATCATCGGCCGCAGGCTGGCCGGCGGCCGTCCCGTGCTGGGCATCTGCGTCGGGATGCAGATCCTCTTCGAACGCGGCATCGAGCACGGCGTGGAGAGCGAGGGGCTGGACGAGTGGCCGGGTACGGTCGAGCCGCTCAAGGCCCCGGTCGTCCCGCACATGGGGTGGAACACGGTCGAGGCCCCGGCGGACAGCGACCTGTTCGCCGGACTCGACGCCGCCGCCCGGTACTACTTCGTGCACTCGTACGCCGTGCGGCAGTGGGGTCTTGAGGTCACCAACCCCAAGATCCGCGCCCCCCGGGTCACCTGGGCGACGCACGGCGAGCCGTTCGTCGCCGCCGTGGAGAACGGCGCCCTGTGGGCCACCCAGTTCCACCCCGAGAAGTCCGGCGACGCCGGCGCCCAGCTGCTGACCAACTGGATCGGAACCCTCTGAATGTCCTCTGTGCCGAAGCCCGCTGTGCCGGCTCTCGAACTGCTGCCCGCCGTCGACGTCCGCGACGGCCAAGCCGTCCGGCTCGTCCATGGTGAGTCCGGTTCCGAGACCTCGTACGGCTCCCCCCTCGAAGCCGCCCTCGCCTGGCAGCGCTCCGGCGCCGAGTGGCTGCACCTGGTCGACCTCGACGCGGCGTTCGGCACCGGTGACAACCGCGCGCTGATCTCCGAGGTCGCCGCCGCGATGGACATCAAGGTCGAGCTGTCCGGCGGCATCCGCGACGACGACACGCTCGCCGCCGCCCTCGCCACCGGCTGCACCCGGGTCAACCTCGGTACGGCCGCGCTGGAGACCCCCGAGTGGGTCGCGAAGATCATCGCGGACCACGGCGACAAGATCGCCGTCGGCCTCGACGTACGCGGTACGACGCTGCGCGGACGCGGCTGGACCCGGGACGGCGGCGACCTCTACGAGACGCTGGCCCGGCTCGACGCCGAGGGGTGCGCCCGCTACGTCGTCACCGACATCGCCAAGGACGGCACCCTCCAGGGCCCCAACCTGGAGCTGCTGACGAACGTCTGCGCCGCCACCGACAAGCCGGTCGTCGCCTCCGGCGGGGTCTCCTCGCTGGACGACCTGCGGGCCATCTCCGCCCTGGTGCCCGAGGGCGTCGAGGGCGCGATCGTCGGCAAGGCGCTGTACGCGAAGGCGTTCACGCTGGAAGAGGCGCTGGCGGCGGTGGCCCGATGAGCGAGGACTCCGTGCGACGGGTACGGAAGATCTCCTCCGGCGGCCCCTGGGAGGAGTCCTTCGGCTACTCCCGCGCGGTGGAACTCCCGAACGGCCTGGTCCTGGTCTCCGGCTGTACGTCGGTGGTCGACGGCCGGATCGCCGAGGGCGGCCCGTACGAACAGGCCGCCACCGCGTTCGGCGTCGCCCTGAAGGCGCTCGGGGAGCTGGGGCTCGGCGCCGACGACGTGGTGCGCACCCGCATGTACCTGACCCATGTGCGCGACGCCGACGAGGTGGGCCGCGCCCACAAGGAGCTGTTCGACGCGGCCCGCCCGGCCGCCTCGATGGTCGTCGTCGCCGGACTCGTCGACCCGAGCCTGGTCGTCGAGGTCGAGGTCGAGGCGTACCGGGCCCCCGGAGGTGCGGCATGACGCTGGCCGTACGGGTCATTCCCTGCCTGGACGTGGACCGGGGCCGGGTGGTCAAGGGCGTCAACTTCCAGAACCTGCGCGACGCGGGCGACCCCGTCGAGATGGCCAGGCTGTACGACGCGGAGGGCGCCGACGAGCTGACGTTCCTCGACATCACCGCCTCGTCCGGCGACCGCGAGACCACCTACGACGTGGTGCGCCGCACCGCCGAGCAGGTCTTCATCCCGCTCACGGTCGGCGGTGGCGTCCGCACCGCGGACGACGTCGACAAGCTGCTGCGGGCCGGTGCGGACAAGGTGGGCGTCAACACCGCCGCGATCGCCAGGCCCGAACTCATCCGGGAGATCGCGGAGCGCTTCGGCAGCCAGGTGCTGGTGCTGTCGGTGGACGCCCGGCGGACCCCGGACGGGTCCTTCGAGGTCACCACGCACGGCGGCCGCCGGTCGGCGGGCCTCGACGCCGTCGAGTGGGCGCACCGCGCCGCCGAGCTGGGGGCGGGGGAGATCCTGCTCAACTCGATGGACGCGGACGGCACCAAGGACGGCTACGACACCGTCATGATCGAGTCCGTCCGCAAACACGTCACCGTGCCCGTCATCGCGTCCGGTGGCGCGGGCCGTCTCGCACACTTCGCACCGGCCGTCGACGCCGGGGCCGACGCCGTACTGGCCGCGTCCGTCTTCCACTTCGGCGATCTGCGGATCTCCGAGGTCAAGGACGCCCTGCGGCTGGCGGGGCATCCGGTGCGCTGAACGCCGACGCGCCGAACGCC
>NZ_QQNA01000348.1 GCF_003346515.1 Streptomyces corynorhini | reverse complement strand
GGAGTACCAGGGCCTGTGCGGGGCCGCGCGGAGCGGGGTAATGGACGAGACGGCGCGGTCGAAGACGAAGCTCGGCTGGATCAAGCAGCAGAACGTTCCGGGCACGGTCACGGCCAAGGACTGGCTCCCGGCGCCCATGCAGTAAAACTGGCTTCCGGCGCCCGTGCGGTAAACCTGCCCAGGTCGTCACCCGCGCGGGCCCGCGGCCACCGGACCGAGTGTCCGGTGGCCGCGGGCCCGCGCGCACGACGGCTCGTGCCGCCCGCGACGCGGAACGGCGCCTACCAGGACGCGTCGTCCAGCACCAGCCGGCCCGACTTGCGGTACTCGCGCCGCGCGCCCGCCAGCAGGTCCGCCGTCGACACGCCGTCGCCCCGGTCGGCCGCCGCGTAGGCGGCGGTGACGACCGCGCTGCGGATCGAACCGCCCGCCAGCTCGAAGTCCCGTGCGCAGGCCGCCGGATCGAGGTCGTCGGCGCACGGGACATGGGCGAGGCTGTGGAGCCAGAGCGCCAGGCGCTGGTCCTCGTCGGGGAAGGGGAAGTCCACCACCAGGTCGAGCCGGCGCGTGAAGGCGTCGTCGATGTTGGAGCGCAGGTTGGTGGTCAGCAGGGCGATGCCGTCGAACGACTCCAGACGCTGGAGGAGGTAGGCGCTCTCCATGTTCGCGTGCCGGTCGTTGGAGCTGCTGACCTCGGAGCGCTTGCCGAAGACGGCGTCCGCCTCGTCGAAGAGCAGTACCGCGTCCGTACGGTCGGCCTCGGTGAAGATCCGCTCCAGGTTCTTCTCCGTCTCGCCGACGTACTTGTCCACGATGGACGGCAGCTGTACGACGTAGAGGTCGAGGCCGAGTTCGCCCGCGACGACCTCGGCGGAGAGCGTCTTCCCGGTGCCGGAATCGCCCGCGAACAGCCCCACCACGCCCCGCCCGCGCCCGCCGCCCGCGCTCAGCCGCCAGTCGCCGAGGACCCGGTCGCGGTGCTGGGCGCGCAGGACCAGCTCGCGCAGCTGACCCAACGGGCCCTCGGGCAGGACGAGATCCTGCCAGCCGACGTCGGGCCGGATCCGGCGGGCGTGCCGTTCGAGGCCGGACGCGGACTGCTGCCGGGCCGCCAGCCGCAGATGCCCGGCGGACAGCTCGGCACCGTCGAACACGGCGCGGTCCAGTGCCGCGCGGGAGGCGCGGTCGATGCCGCCGGGCCCGAGCCGGTACGCGGCGACGACCGGCGCCAGATCGAAGGCCGGCTCCCCGGGGCCGAGCGCGGCGCGCCAGGCGTCGAGATCGCCGGCGCGCTGCCGGGGGGCGTCCAGCACGATCGGGTCGCGCCCGCTGTCGCACCACTGCGGGTCGTACGGGCGCGGGTCGGCGAACAGCACGGGGACGTCGTCCACCGCCAGCGCCCTGATCAGCTCCTCGGGCCTCTCGGGCAGCGCGGTGACCACGATCGCGCGACCGGTCAGCCGCGCCTCGCGCAGCAGC
The DNA here is from genome assembly GCF_003346515.1 of Streptomyces corynorhini. Lineage (GTDB taxonomy): Bacteria > Actinomycetota > Actinomycetes > Streptomycetales > Streptomycetaceae > Streptomyces > Streptomyces corynorhini. The sequence goes on along the minus strand of NZ_QQNA01000348.1, from coordinate 6,106 downwards.
TCGCGGTACGGGAGGCGCTCCCCCGCCGTCCGTTCCACCGGCGCGTGCTCCCCCGGGTGGTGGTCTCCCGCGCGTGCCCCCGGGGTCAGACGCAGGGCGGGGATACCGGCCGCGCCCAGGGCGACGATGGCGCAGGCCAGCCCGTCGCCGTCGCGGTGCTCCCGCAGGTAGACGGTGAGCGGGCGCTCGGCCAGCCGCTCGGCCAGCCTCCGCACCAGCGGGTCGTCACGGTGCGCCGGGCCTGAGGTGCCGGGGCTCTCGGACAGGTACGGCAACGGGCGTACGGTCCCGTCGAGCGCCGGGTCCGGGGTGTCGTCGCCCAGCAGATGCGCCACGACCCGGTCGGGGACGCGCAACGAGCGGCTGAGGAAGGGGCGTTCGGGCTCGTCCACCTCGATCAGCCCCCGGGCGAGCAGCCGCGCGGACGGCCGGAAGCGGGACCGTCCGGCGGCGGAGTGCGTGGGCACCCCGCACAGGTCGAGCGCGAGCGCGACGGTCGCCCGGCGGCGGGTGACGTCGTCGTTGAGGTAGCCGTACAGCGCCTCGAAGGTGCGGTCCAGGTCGGGTGCCAGCGCGATCAACAGGATCTGGGTGTCCAGCGGGCCGAGGCCCAGCCAGGAGGAGAGCCGGTGGAGCCGGTCCTCGGGGGGCGCCGCGGACCCGTCGGGCTCGTCGGGCTCCTGTGCCGCGGGGCCCACCGCAGACTCGTCCGACTCGTCCGACTCGTCCGGCCCACCCGGCTCGTCCGACGCATCCGGCTCGTCCGGCTCGTCCGGCTCGTCCACAGGGGCGGGGTGCGCGGCCCCCGCCCCCGCACCCCTGAACAGCAGGTGCCGTACCCCCTCGTCCGTCAGATACATCCCGCGCATCGGATCCCCGGCCGTCGGGTCGGTGGCGCTGCGGCGGTCGACGAGGAACGCCACCCGGTCGCGCAGTCCCGCGAGCCGTTCGAGCAGCGGTGCGGAGACGTCGCTCACTTCCGGAACTCCTGAAGCGTTCCCGCCATGCCGTTCCTCTTCGCGAACTCCGCCTTCGCGGTCTCGACGCTCTCCGGGCTGTGGAAGCGCGTGGCGCTGTCGCCGGGCGTGCCCTCCGCCCCGCGTACCTGGACGCCGAGCCCTTCCGTGACCGGCGGACCGACCCGGTACTCGGGGTACGCCAGGAAGGGCGCGGTGATCACCACGTCGAGCGAGGGCTTGAGTTCGCCGCCGAGCGCGGACCAGATGTCCGCGAGCGAGCGCGCCTCGGTGTGCAGTCCCGCGACCGTCAGCGGGATGGAGAGGCCGAGTCCGGCGAGGGTGCCGGTCAGTTCCTCCGGCGGCAGGATCTCCTTGGGCAGCAGCGTGTGCAGGACGGCGGAGAGCATCCGGTGTTCGTCCTGCGGGCGCTTGGTCCAGGCGGTGACGAGGTAGGCGAGCCGGAACCAGCGCGGCGGCTGATGCTGCTTGAGCGTGACGCCCTGCTCGTCGCGGACCGACATCTTGCCGCGCTGGCGCCGCTTGGTGTCCTCGCGGATGTCGTAGAGGTACGCGTCGACGGTCGGGGCGTTGCGCCGGGCCGCCCAGTCGCGCGTCGGGGCGTCGAAGCTGACCTCGACATCCGACCCCGCGAAGGCGCCTCGGGTGAGCAGCCCTTTGAGGATGTCGTCCACCTCGTGGATCACGGTCGCGCTGCCCTTCGCTGTCGCCGCTCGTCACCGAACGGCCTGTCACCTCACCCGGCGGGGCCTTGCGTGGTCCGACCGGTCAGGGCGCTCCGGCACGGAGCGCCCCACTTCATCGTGGCCGTGCGGGCGCCCGCCCCGCGAGGCGCCCGGGGGACGATCAAGGGGCAACACCACTGCCCCCGCATCGCCCTTCCTCTGTCCTCAGGGCCCTTGACTCGGCGCGGAGAACATCAGATGTAGCCTTCCCGTAGGGCATAGGCCACGGCATGGGCCCGGTTGCGGAGCTGCAGGCGGGTCGTCAGGCCGTGCATGACGTTTTTGACCGTACGTTCGGAGTACGACAGTTTGCTGGCAATCTCCCCGGTATCCATCCCCTCGGCCACCAGGCGCAGCACATCGACCTCGCGTGGCGCCAGGCCGGACGCGGTGGCGCCGGACATGCTGGCCGTTCCGCGCTGCAACGTGCCGACCTGGGCTATCAGCCGCCCCAGCAGGTCCGACGGGAGATCGCCGTCGCCCCGGGAGGCCGCGAGGACCGCTTGGAGGAGCCGGTGGCCGGTAGCCTCGCGCCGCCAGACGATCGCTCCGACGCCGTACTCGATCACCTGGAGCAGCTCCGCCTCGCGGATGAGGCTCGTGACGAGGACGGCCTTGGCGCCGTCCGCGCGGGTCAGCCGCCTCAGCCGCGACAGGGTGGGTTCGTCCAGCGCCTCGGCGAGCAGGACCGCGACCGTGCCCGGTCGGCCCGCGCCCTCGTCGACCAGCTCCACCTCGGCCTGCCGACGGAGCTGGCTGACCGCCCCGTCGAGGGAGAGGGGGTCCGACGCATGAATCTCCACCGGAATTCTGGCCGGGGTTCGAAGAACCATGCGTGTACGTCCTCGCGTCTCGCCTTAGCGGAATAGATCTCCTGCCCCTTCTCCAGCCTCCTTCGCCGATAGGACGACCACAACCGTGGCCCACCACGAGATCGACCACGAGATCGGCGGCAGGCTCTCATGACGGCGCATCCGGATCGGCCGGCGCATCCGGCACCGGCACGCCCGCGGGTCCCGGCCCCCCACCCGCTGACGGCCCCTGGCCCCGGTTCGGGCCCCGCCTCGGCCGGGCTGCTGGAGCGTGGGGCCGCGCTGGAACTGCTGGCCGCGGAGGCCGGCCGGGCCATGGCGGGTTCGGGACGGCTGGTCCTGTTCCGCGCGCCCACCGGTACGGGCCGCAGCGCGCTGCTGGAGGTCGCCGCCGACCTGGGCGCCGAGCTGGGCATGCGGGTCCTGCGGGCCCACGCCTCCGCCGACAGCTCCGGCACCTCCCTCTCCCTGGTGCGGCAGCTCCTCGACCCGCCGCCCGAGCTGGGCGGCCCCGACGACGACACCCCGGACACCCCGTACCACCTCGGCTACCCGTCCCGGCTCTGGCAGTTGCTGTGCGAGCACGCGGCCGAGTCGCCGCTGCTGGTCGCCGTGGACGACGCGCACCTCGCCGACCGGGCCTCCCGGGCGTGGCTCACCGAGGGGGCGCGACGGCTGACCGGGATGCCGGTGCTGATGGTGGTGACCGAGCGCGGACAGTACGACATCGCCCCGTCGACACCGGGTCTCGCGTACTCCCTGTCCCCCGGCGCGGTCCGGGTGCACGCGGTGGCCCCGCTGAGCCGTCCCGCCGCCGAGGAGTTGATACGGGGCGCCCTGGGCGCGGACACCAGCGACGCCTGGGTGGACGGCTGCGTACGGGCGGGCGCCGGCAATCCGCTGCTGCTGCGCGCGCTGCTGGACGATCTGCGGGCGGTCTTCCCGGTCGGCGCCCCGGACGGCGGCGGCGCCGGGCCACGGCTTCCCGAGCGGGGCACGCCCCAGCCGCCCACGCCCGAGCCGCCCACGCCCGAGCCGCGCATGCCCGAGAACTGCGCCGAGCTGTACCCGGGGGCGTTCGTGGCGGCGGTCTCGTGGTGGCTGGAGAGCACGGGCCCCGGCGGCACCATGGTGGCCCGCGCCCTCGCGGAGCTGGAGGAGGCGGCACCGCGACCGTACGGCGAGAGGGAGGAGTACGGGGCGCCCGGCGGCTACGGGGCACCCGGCCCCGGCGACCCAGCACCCGGCCCCGGCCCCGACTCCGACCCCGGCCTCGACCCCGATCCCGATCCGGGTCTCGGCGACGGCCTCGGCGACTTCCTCTCCGAGCTGACCTGGGCCGACCCCCACCGCGTCGACGGCTGGCTCGCCGCGATGATCCGGCTCGGCCTGCTGCGCCGCGCCCCCGGCACCGGCGCCCCGCGTTTCGCGCACCCGCTGCTGCGCGGAGCGGTCCTCGACGGCTGGCCCCGGTCGCACCGGCAGGCCCTGCACCTGCGCGCCGCCGAACTGCGCCGGGACCGGGGCGACGGCGTCGAGGCGGTGGCCGGACATCTGCTGCGTACCACCCCCGGCGCCACGGCCGACGGTACGCCGTGGGTCGCCAAGGCCCTCCTCGACGCGGCGGCAGAAGCGGCCGGGGCGGGCAGGACCGATGCCGCCGTGCACTACCTGCGCCGCGCGCTGGACGAACCGATGCCGCACGAGCAGCGGGCCGAGGTACTCACCACACTGGGCGAACTGGAGTTCGCCACCCGGCGGTCGGGCGGGATATCCCGGCTGACCGAGGCGCTGCGTCTCCAGGAACGGCCCAGGGGCCGGGTGCTGGCGGCGGTCACCCTGGGCAGCGCGCTGACCGAGCGGGGCAGGCCGCACGCCGCGCTCGACGTCCTGCGCGAACTGGGCGCGCTGGACGGGGAACCCGTACTCGCCCGTACGGTCCAGGCGGCGTCCGCGTTCTTCTCCGACCACGACCCGGAGATCCGGCGGGCCGTCTACACCCGGCTGCGCGCGAGCGCCGAGCGCTCCCCGGAACGGATCAGCCCGGCCCTGCGCGCCCTGGTGATCCGGTACGAGTCGGCGGCCGGACTGCTGTCCGCCGAGTCGGCCGTGCGGCGGATCCGACGGGAGCTGACGGCACCGGAGGACCCGCTGCTCGTGCCGTATCTGCTGGGCACGGCCGCCGCCGTGGCGCAGTGGGCCGACGCGCCCGACGACGCCGAACGGCTCGTCAGGACCGGCCTGACGGAGCACCGGCTCTCCACGCTGCACCCCGCCCACCGGTCGCTGCTCGACGCGCGGGTGGACATCGCCGCCGCACGCGGCCACTACCGGTGGGTGCTGGAGGAGACCGCCGACCGGATCAGGACGCCGGACGACACGCCCCGTACGGGGGCGAGCAATTTCCTGGCCCACCGCGTCATCGCACTCGTCGAACGCGGCCGGCCCGTCGAGGCGGAGCGGCTCGTCGCCGACGTCAAGGTCAAGGACGCGCACGACAGTGGGGAGCTGAACCGGTTCCTCTACGCGCGCGGGTTCCTGCGCGTGGCCACCGGCGACCCGGCGGGCGCCCTGGACGACTTCCGGGAGTGCGGCAGGCGCCAGCTCGGCCGCGACGTGGAGAGCCCCGTGGTCACACCGTGGCGCTCGGCCGCCGCCGAATGCCATCTCCTCCTGGGCGAGACGCGGGAGGCCCTCGCGCTCGCCGAGGAGGAGCGCCGGTACGCCGCCGTCTGGGGCACGCCCCGGGTCAGGGGCCGCGCGCTGCGCGTGCTGGGCGCGGCCACCGGCGGCCGGCGCGGTCTCGAACTCACCGCCGAGGCCGTCGGTATCCTGCGCGACACCTCGCTCGACGTCGAGTTGGTGCCCGCGCTCATCACCCACGGCCTCCAGCTCACGGCCGCCGGGCAGCCGCGCCGCGCCCGACCGCTGCTCAGGGAGGCCGCGGCGGCGGCCGAACAGCTGGGCGCGGTACGGCTGTCGGGCGAGGCGGAGCTGGCCCTGCGCGCCAGCGGCGCCCGCCGCGGCAGCACGTCGCTCACGGGGCGCGGCTCCTTGACCGCGAGCGAGCGCCGCATCGCCGTACTGGCCTCCGAAGGCCGGACGAACGCCGAGATCTCCGAACTGCTGCACCTGGCACGGCGTACCGTGGAGACCCACCTGACCAGCACCTACCGCAAACTGCGGATACGGCGGAGGGCAGACCTTCCGGCCGCGCTGAACAGCGATACGGAAGGGCCCGCGTGACCGGGGAAGGGCTGAGAGCCTGTCGGGTGACCTCTGATCGGGCGGCCACGCCCTGGCCCGCACGCTTCCCGCGTTGCCGAAATGCCCTAGTAGCTCCCTCCCCAAGCTCTCAACTGCGTTCGAGCAGGGGATACCCCATCCGAGGACACTCCGGCGCCTTGGAATCGCGCTCGGCATCCGGACGAGGAATCAAAGCGCCGAGACGGAGCGAGCGAAGCGAGTGCAGTGCACCAGACCGCGTCCGCTTTCCGATCGAAGGTCACCCGACAGGCTCTGAGCCGGTGGGCCCCGCGGTCCGCGTCGGCACCGTGGTCCCGCCGACCCGGCCGGCCCCTTCGGTCAGCTC
>NZ_QQNA01000347.1 GCF_003346515.1 Streptomyces corynorhini | reverse complement strand
GGCGTGGCGGGGGTCATGGGCGTGCTCCTCGATCGACGGGGGGAATGGTCCGTGGGGCGGATGGGACGAGTGGGGTCGCGGCGCTGTCTGCCGTGAGTGGCGGTCTCGTGCGCGGCGAGGTCGTGCGCGGCGAGGTCGTGCGGCGGCGGATTGGTGAGTGGCGGTGCTGGGCCGAAACACACCTCTCGCTCTCACCGTATTACCTGCCGGAACGGACTTCGCGGGCGCCCTGTGGCGGGCCTCCCGTATCGGTGCGCGAGATCACGTTGACCCGGTGCGGTCTTCCTCGGGAAAGTTGCTGCATGATCCATCTATCCGCGCCACCGCCGACCGCCGCCTCCTCTCATGACGGGAACATGTCGTGCAGGGAGTTCTGACCGGCTTCGGGGTGATCGCGGTGGTCATCGGGGTCGGCTATCTGATCGGGCGACGGCGCTATCTCGGGGACAACGGCCGCGAGGTCCTCACCAAGCTCGCGTTCCACGTGGCCACACCCGCCCTGCTCTTCACCACGCTCGCGCGGGCCGATCTGTCGGTGATCCTCTCCAGCAGGCTGCTGATCACCGCGATCAGCACCTTCGTGGCCGCCGCCGCGTTCATCGCGGTGGCGCTGGTCCGCCGCTGGGACGTGGGGCGCACCACGATCGGCGCGCTGTGCTCCAGTTACGTCAACGCGGGCAACCTCGGCATCCCGATCGCGGTGTACGTGCTCGGCGACGCCTCGCTGGTGGCGCCCGTCCTGCTGTTCCAGCAGCTCGTGGCCACCCCGATCGCGCTGACCGTGCTCGACCTGTCGGGCGACGCGGAGAAACGTTCTGTCTGGCAGCGGGTGACCACTCCGCTGCGCAACCCGGTGGGCGCCAGCTCGCTGCTGGGTGTGGCGTTCGCCGCGGCCGGGTGGACAGTGCCGGGGCCCGTACTCGATCCGCTGGTCCTGATCGGCAACATGTCGGTGCCCGCCGTGCTGCTGGCGTTCGGGATCTCGCTGTGCGGCAGCGCGATGCCGGGCCGGGGTCCCGACCGGTTCGCCGTGCTGCTCTCCGCCGGGGTGAAGGCGGTGGGCATGCCGGTGGCGGCGTGGGCGCTGGGGGCCGGGGTCTTCGGGCTGCACGGCGCGGCCCTGCTGGACGTGGTGGTGACCTCCGCGCTGCCCGCCGCGCAGAACCTGTATACGTACGCCTCGCGCTACCGGGTCGGCGAGCGGCTGGCGCGCGAGTCGATTCTGCTGTCCACGGTGGCGTCCGTGCCGGTGCTGGTGGCGGTGGCGGCGCTGCTCGGGTAGCGACCGGGGCCGTACCGGTCGGGCCGGGCCGGTCCGGATCGGATCGGATCGGACGGTGGCCGTGGCCGGTCGGGCAGGCCCCGGTCCCGGCCCGGCCCCGGCCCGGTCCCGGCTCAGTCCGCCGCCGACAGGGCGGAGCGCGCGAGGATGTCGGCCTGGCGGAACATCTCCGCGTCCGCCCGCGCCCGAGCCCCGATCGGGGTGTTCCAGTGCACGCCCTCGACCGGGATGCCCACCGCGAACAGACGCGGGTGCGCCCGTCCGTCGGCGGTACGCACCCGCAGATCGTCCGCGCCCACGTCGAGGGCGCCCGTCGCCACGGCCGCCGCGCCCGTACCCGCCGTGTGCGGGCGGGCCAGGCCCGCGGCGACCAGCCCGCCGAGCAGCGGGTCGGCGGTTCCCGCCAGGTCCTGGCCGGGCAGCCAGGCGTCCAGCAGCGCGCGGGCCGTCGCCGGGGGGCCGCCGGTGGTCGGGGAGGTGACGGTGAAGCACCCGGCCCCGGTGTCCACGCCCACCTCGGGCCGCGCCCCCACGAACGCGACGACACCCGCCTCGCTCAGCGCGATCAGCTCGGCGATCCTGGAGGCGGGCGGTCCGCTGGACAGGTGCGCCCCGAAGGAACGGAACCACTCCAGTTCGCGGTACGAGGCGCCGCTCAGCACCCCGGCCGCGACCAGCCGCCGCACCTGTCCCTTCACCGCGGTCACCGCCGCGGCGGCGGCCTTGAGCGGGCTGCGGTCCGGGGTGCGGGCCGCCGCGATGTCGGCGCGCAGCCACCCGCGCAGCCAGTCGCCGAACTCCGCCCGGTCGGCGAACTTCCGCCCGGTCAGCGGCCGGTCGACGGCCGCCAGGTCGAAGGGGCCCGCCGCCGGGCCGCCCACCCGGTCCCACGCGGCGGCGGCCTCGCGTGCGATCAGCGGCCGCACCTCGGTCGGGAAGTCGACGGTGCCCGGCTCCCGGGCGGTGAGCCGCGCGAGGGCCGCGTGGTCGAAGTGGACCAGTGTGTGTCCCGTCGGCATCCGCCCCGGCACCTGGTTACGGGCCAGGTACGGCACACCGCGTCCCGATCCGGCGAGGACGAGCGGCTCCCGGCCGGAGGGCAGATAGCGCAGCAGGCCGTCGGGACCGGCCGGTTCGAAGCGGCCCCCGCGTCCCGCGGTGAGCAGCGCCAGCTGGTCGAAGAAGTTGAGCGCGAGTCCCCTGACGAGGACCGCCTCCCCCGGCGGCAGGGCATCGAGCGCGGTCTCGCGGGGGTGGCCTGGCGGCAGGTACAGCAGCCCGTGCCGCCCGGCCGCGTCCGCGAGCGCCTCGCCCTCGGGCGACGGCAGCTGGTCGGTGTGGCCGGTGGCGAGGACCACCGCGTCGGCGAGCAGCTCCGTGCCGTCGGCGAGGCGCAGCCGCAGCCGGCCCCCGGGCAGCTCGTCCAGGCCGACGGCGCGGGTGGCGTGGGGGACGACACGGGTGGCGGGGGCCGCGCCCCGGACGATCCGCCCGTGCGCCCAGGCCAGATAGCGGCCCATCAGCGCGCGGTGGGGGTGCTGCCAGGGTTCGAGGCCGGGCGCGTGCTCGCGCGCCCACTCCATGAGCGTGGGCCCGGTGGTGGCGGGGCCGTCCATGGCCACGGTGTCGTCGGGGAAGGCGGTGGCGTGCCCGGCGACCGTGTTCATCAGCAGGTGTTCCGGCTGCGCCGGGTCCCAGACCCGGCCCGCGCCCGGCGTGTGCTCCTCCACGACGTGCAGCTCGGCCGGGGCCCCCGCCCAGGGCCCGTGCGGCCCGAGGTTGGCTATCAGCCGTTCGAGCACGGCGGTGCCGCGTGGCCCGGCCCCGACGACCGCGACACTGATCGGACGGCGCACGCTCACACTCCCGAGTCCCAGATCTCCGCCAGGGCCCGGCGCAGATTCCCGCCGAGGACCTTGGTGATGTCCTCGGCACTGTAGCCGCGGCCCGCCAGCAGCTCGGTGATGCGGGGCAGGTCGGCGGGGGTGCTCATGCCCTCGGGGTGGATACGGTCGAGGTCGAGGTCCTCGCCGACGATGGGGATCTCCGGGTAGAGCCGGCGCACCCGCGCCATGCCCTCGCGGGAGTACTTGCGCTCGTCGCCCACGTCGGTGCCGACGATGACGTGGTCGATGCCCGCCAGCTCGACGAGGTAGTCGATGTTGTCGGCGAAGACGTCGGCGCCGGGGCGCCGCGTCAGCCCGTCGGGGGTGAGGAAGCCGGACTTGGCGGCGAGGCCGAAGACGCCTCCGCGCGCGGCCAGTGCCCTGACCACCCGGTCGCTCTTGTTGCGGGGGCTGTCCACGAAGTGGGTCAGCCCCGCGTGGGTGACGAGGACGGGCCGGTCGGAGACCTCGATGGCCTCCAGGGTGGAGCGCTCGCCGGTGTGCGACAGGTCGAGGGCGACGCCGAGCCGGTTGCACTCCATGACCAGGGCGCGGCCGAAGCGGCTCAGCCCGCCGTTGGCGCTCTCGCCGCTGCCGTCACCCGCGTAGTTGCGGTTCTGGTACGTCAGCCCCATGAAGCGCAGCCCGAGCTGGTACAGCGCCTCCAGCCGCCACAGGTCCTCCCCCACCGGCTTGCTGTCCTCGAATCCGGCGAACCAGGCGACCCGGCCCTCGGCCTTGGCCACGTCGACGTCGTCGAGTCCGTACGCCTGGAAGACCCGGCCGTCGGTCTCCGCGAGCCGCCGCTGCCAGCCGACGATGGCCGCCGCGGCGGCGTCGTAGTCCTGGGAGATGGAGACCGCGTGGTTGATCGCGGTGACGCCGGAGGCGGCGAGCTTGCCGAGGTAGGTCTCGTCCGCCCAGGCCAGCGGGGTGCAGTCGAGGGCGTTGAAGACGACGCTGTCACGGTGGAGCGCGGCGGTGTCGAGGGGGTGCGCCGGGGTGTCGGTGTCGGACACGGGGGAACTCCTTGGAGCGGTACGGACGGATGCGGGTGCCCGCCTGATGCGGGGGCCGGCCTGATGGGGGGCCGACTGGATGGCGGGCCGGTCTGATGGCGGGCGGCTCAGGATCTGAGGGTGCGGCGCAGGCCGAGACCGCGCTCCACGAGCACGACGACGGCCACGGACAGGAGCACCAGCAGGACGGAGAGGGAGGCCACGGAGGGATCGCTGCGGTACTCGACGTACTGGAGCACGGCCACCGGCAGCGGCACGGTGTTCTGGCCGGAGACGAAGAGCGAGATGACCGTCTCGTCGAAGGACAGCAGGAAGGCGATGACACCGCCGGAGAACAGCCCCGGACGGATGGCCGGCAGGGTGATCCGCCAGAAGGTCATCGGTCCGCTCGCGCCGAGGGTGCGGGCCGCCTCCTCGGCCCTCGGGTCCGCCGAGGCCAGCGCCGCGGACACCGTCCGTACGACATAGGGGACGCTCACCCCCAGGTGCGCCAGGATCAGCCCCCAGTAGGTGTCGGTGAGCGGGATCGGCGCCAGGATGAGCAGCAGCGCCAGGCCGAGCACGATGTGCGGTACGAGCAGGGGCGAGAGGAAGGCCGCCTCGATCGCGCTCCGTCCCCGGAACCGCAGCCGGGTCAGCGCCAGCGCGGCCGGTACCCCGGTCGCCATCGCCAGCAGCGCGGTCACGGCGGCCGTGATCCCGCTGACCTTGAAGCCCTCGCGGAATGCCTCGTTGGCGAAGACCTGCCGGTAGGACTCCAGGCTGAAGGCCTCGGGCGGGAAGCGCAGATAGGTGGAGTGGTCGAAGGACTCCACGAGGACGACGAGGATGGGTGCGAGCAGGAAGAGGTAGAGGACGGTGAGGACGGCGGCCCACACCGTCCTGGTCAGTCGGCGCGTGGTCATGAACGGGCCTCCTGTGCGCCGGTGAAGCGGGCTTCGAGGGCTCTCTGCGCCCAGAGGTAGACCGCGATGACGACTCCGAAGAGCGCGAGCAGCAGCATGGAGAGGACCGCCGCCACCGGCCAGTCGAGGCTGGTGATCGCCTCGTCGTAGATCTCGGTCGCCAGCACGAAGACGCGCCCGCCGCCGATCAGCCGGGGGGTGACGTAGCCGCTCAGGCTGAGGACGAACACCAGCAGCCCGGCGGTGAGCACACCCGGCAGGGTGAGCGGCAGGACGATCCGGCGGAAGACGGTACGGCGGGGCGCGCCGAGCGACGCGGCGGCGTGCTCCAGGGCGGGGTCGAGCCGGCCGAAGCCGCTGATCATCGCGAGGATGGCGAACGGCATGTAGATCTCGGTCGAGGCGATGACCACGCCGGTCAGGTTGTTGGCCAGGTGCAGCGGGGCGTCGATCAGCCCGAGGCCGTCCAGGGTCTTGTTGACGACCCCCTGCCTGCCGAGGATCGCCATCCAGCCGAAGGTGCGCGCCACCGACGAGATGAGCAGCGGCGCGATGGCCAGCGCCATGAGCAGCCCGCGCCACCGGCTGGTGGTACGGGCCAGGAAGAGCGCGACCGGGTAGGAGACCACCAGGGTGAAGAAGGTGACCAGAACGCCGAGTTCGACGGTCTGGCGGATCACGTTCCCGTAGTGGGAGCTGCCGAGGACCTCGCCGAAGGTGGCGAGGGAGACGGTCTGCCGGATCAGCCCGCCCTCCCCCGACTCGTTGAGCGACATCCGCACCACCCAGACCAGCGGCAGCGCGTACGTCAGCAGCAGGGCGAGGAGGCCGGGCACGAGCAGGACGAGAGCCTGCCGGGCCGGACCGCGCCGGCGTGCGGGCCGCTCTGGAGAGTCCCGCACCGGCGCGGTCGCCGCCTCGGGGGTCGCCTTCGGGTCCGCCTCGGGGGCCGTTCCGGGGGCCGCCGTCACTCCGTACCCTCCTCGGCGGCGACCAGGCGGGGCGCGTCAGGATCCCAGGACAGCTCGACCTCGGCGCCGGGCCCGTACGACGCGTGGGCGCCGGTGGGCCGCTCGACGTCCAGTACCGGCCCGGCGTCGCCGACGCGCACCCGGTAGGCGACGGTCTCGCCCGCGTATCCCGCCGACAGGACGGTGCCGCGTACGGCGCCGCTGCCGGGGGCCGCGCCGGTCAGCGCGATCCGGTGCGGCCGGAGCATGACGGTGGTGGCGGCGCCCGCCGTGACCGGGCCGCCGGCCGCGCGGACGGTGCCGAGGCCGGGCAGCGCGACCGCGACCGTGTCGGCCTCGACGCCGCTGACCGTGCCGTCGAGCAGGTTGGCGCGGCCCACGAACCGGGCGACGAAGGGGCGTTCCGGCCGCTCGTAGATGTCCTCGGGGGTGCCCGTCTGCTCGATCCGGCCCTGGTTCATGACGGCGACGCCGTCGGCCATGGACAGGGCCTCCTGCTGGTCATGGGTGACGAAGACGGTGGTGACGCCCGTCTCGCGCTGGATGCGCACGATCTCGTCGCGCATCGCGGAGCGCAGCTGCGCGTCCAGGTTGGACAGCGGCTCGTCGAGCAGGAGCACGGCGGGCTTCACGACCAGCGCGCGGGCCAGCGCCACGCGCTGCTGCTGGCCGCCGGAGAGCTGGGCGATCCGGCGGCCGGCGAGATGGCCGAGGCGTACCAGGTCGAGCGCCTCGTCCACCCGCCGCCTCAGCTCCGCCTTGGGGGTCCCCCGCATCTCCAGGCCGAAGGCGACGTTGCGGGCCACGTCCAGGTGCGGGAAGAGCGCGTACGACTGGAAGACGACGCCCATGTCACGGCGGTGCACCGGCACGTCGGTGAGGTCCCGGCCGTCGACCCTGATCCGGCCGGCGGTGGGCTCCACCAGCCCCGCGATCATGCGCAGCGTGGTGGACTTGCCGCAGCCCGAGGGGCCGAGGACGGCGAGCATACGGCCGCGCTCCACCGTCAGGTCGACGCCGCGCACGGCGGCGCCGTCCTTGCCGGGGTAGGTCTTGGCCAGGGCTTCCAGGACGAGGTGTCCTTCGCTCACCGGGGTGTCAGCCACCGATGACCTCCTGCTTGATGCGGTCGACCCAGGCGGTGTAGCGGGTGGTCAGCCACGCCCAGTCGACGGGGATCTGGTTCTTCTGCTGCTCGGCGGAAGCCTGGGTGCGCTCCTTGGTCTCCGGCGCCAGCCGGACGTCCTCGTTGACGGGCGCGTAGAACGCCTCGTCGTCGAAGGCCTTCTGCGCCTCGGCGCCGATGGCGTAGTCGATGAACTTCTGCGCGGCGGCGGTGTGCGCGGAGTTGTTGACCAGGTTGATGGTGTTGACCTGGGTGACTGTGCCCTCCTCGGGCAGCACCGGCTGCACGACGCCCTGCGAGGAGTCCTTGTAGAACTGGCCCCGGGCGTTCCAGCCGACGGCGACGTCGGCGTCCCCCGACTGGATGGCGGTGTAGACGTCGGGTGAGGGCTGCCAGGTCTGGACGGAGGGTGCCAGCGTCTTGAGCTTGTCGATCGCCGGGTCGATGTCCTTCTTGTAGTCGCCGCCGAGGATCTTCTCCAGGGCGATGATCAGCGCGACGCCCCGGGTGTCGGCGACGGGCATCGCCAGCTTGCCCTTGTACTCCGCGTTCCAGAGGTCGTTCCAGCTGGTGGGCGCCTTCTTGACGTTCTTGGAGTTGTAGAGGATCGAGAGGCTGTCGAAGGTGACCGCCGGGCCGTAGCCGTCCTTGCTCTTCGCGGTGGGGACCAGCCGGGCGAGGTTGGGGACCTTCGCGGCGTCGAGCGGCGCGAACAGCTTCTCCTTGTTGGCCGTGGGGGCGACGGAGCTGTCCATGAGGGCGACGTCGGCGACCGGGCGCTTGGTGCTGGCGCGCAGCTTGGCCAGTACCTCGGCGGAGTTCTGGATGGGGACGTACTTGACGGTGATGTCCGGGTTGGCCTTCTCGAACGGCTTGATCACCGTCTTGGTGAAGGAGTCCTGGAAGGTGCCGTAGAAGCCCATGAAGGTGACGGTCTGCTTGCCGCCCGCGTCACCCGAGGAGCCCGAGGGCGAGGTGGCGGAGGAGGAGCAGGCCGTCGCGAGCAGGGCGGTGCCGGTCAGTACGGCGACGGTGGTGAGGGCGGGACGCAGGGCGGGCATGGCGGTCTCCGGTCGGGCGGGATCGGGAGGGGCGGTGGCGCGGATCCGGGGAGGTTCCGGGGCCCGGACTCCGGGGAGCCGCGGGCGCGGGGCGACGTCGGGTCGGGGACCGCGGGGGACGGCTACGCGTCGCCCGCCTGTGCGGCCCGGCCCGACGTCCCGCTACAGGACTCCCGCGCGTCGGTGCGCGGAATGCCCGCGTCGAGCTTCCTGGCGGGGTGTACGTCGCCGAGGACGAGCATCAGGCGGTTCGCCCAGCCGAACAGGGCGACGGCGTGGACGAGATCGGTCAGCTCGGCCTCGTCGAGGCCGGCCGTGCGGAGGGCGGCCACGTCGGCGCCTGTGGCGGCGGGCGGGGTGAGCGTCTGGGCCCGCGTGAAGCGGGCGAGTGCCTCGCCGCGGGCGTCCCCGGCGAGCGCGTCCGCGCCCTCGTGGAGCACGCGCAGCGCGGCGGCCTCGTCCCGGGACAGCTGGGCGTACTTCCTGCCGTGCACGGAGGCGCAGTAGACGCAGCCGTTGGCACGGGAGACCAGCAGGGTCGCCAGTTCGCGTTCGGCGCGGGGCAGTCCGCCCCGGCCGTACATGACGGCGTTGTAGACATGGGTGCGGTGGTCGAGCGCGGCCGGGTCGTGCAGCAGCGTCCGGTAGTACGGCGAGGTGGCCGACAGGGTGGTGTGCGCGTCGAGGACGGCGCGCTGCGCGTCGGTGAGCGCGTCGGCGTCGACGGCGGGGACGCGTGGCCGCCAGGTCAGCTGGTCGAGGGTGAAATCCGCCGCGCGCGGCGCGGACGGCGACGCGTCGGCGTCCCGCGTGGCGGCGGCGTCCCGGGTACCGGTGATGGCGTCCCGGGTACCGGTGATGGCGTCCCGGGTACCGGTGACGGCGGCCGGTTCCGCGGCGGGCCCGCCGGCCAGTACGGCGAGTCCGGAGACGACGCGGGCCTCGTACGCGACGAAGGCGCAGATCTGGGCGAGGGCGACGACGGCCGGGGTGTCCAGCCCGTGAGCGGTCAGAGTCCGCAATGCGGCCGGGCCGGTGCCCGCGGGGTCGAGTGTGACGGCGTCGGTGAAGTCCTGGACGGCGGTGACCAGCGCGGGGTCCCCGGGTCCTGCGGCGGCCTGCGTGGCGGCCGGGGCGAGGGCCCGGTAGAGCGCGGCGAGGCCGGGCTGTCCCGTACGGTCGGCGGCGCGGGCCGCCGCCTCGATCCGCAGCGCCGGGGGGAGGGCTCCGGGGTGGTCCGGGGTGAGCAGGACGCGACGGGCGGCGTCGGTGTGCTCGGCCAGACCGGGACGGTGGGGAGCGCCGTGCTCTGTGCCCTGGCTCATTCTCGGTCCTCCTCACCGGTGCGAGCGCCCCTCCCGGCTCCGGCCGATACGACGGGGCCGGTGGGGCAGGAGGTGAAAGTAGCCCCGCGCGGGGCGCCCGCGCAAAGCCCTCACCCAGGCGGAACAGGGCTGTTCAGTGGGTGGACGGGGCACAGTGCGGCGGACCGATGCGGCGGCACCTGATGCATCAGGTCGCGGGAGCGATGTGGCAGACTTCCCGGGATAGTGGTTTTTCGGCCTCACTTGATGCATCAGGCGCCCGGCGACCGATCCGGAAGATCAGCGACGGAGCGGCCCGGAGGGGCCGACCCCGTGCAGAAACTTCTCACTTACTGAGACGCTGTCCGAAAGGTGAGACGAAGATGGCGGACGCGGCCTATCGGACGGTTGCCGAGGATCTCCGGCGCCGCATCGGGGCGGGCGAGTTCGCCCCCGGAGACCCGCTTCCGTCCCGCGCCGCGCTCGCGCGCGCCTACGGCGTCGGCTCCAACGTCGCCGCGGCGGCGGTGCGCGCCCTGACCGCCGACGGGCTCGTCAAGGGGCGGGCCGGGCGCGGTGTGTTCGTACGGGAGCGGCCCTCGTCCGGGACGATGGCCAGGTCGTGGACGCACGAGCGCCTTCAGGGCAGGCTCGCGGTCAGGGCCGCAGGGCCCGGCGGCACGGCCACGGACCGCGTCAGCCGGGACGGCCCGGAACCCGGCGCCACGGCCCCCGGCGCCACGAAGCCCGGCGCCCCGGACCCCGGCACCACGGCCCCGGGCGCCACGGCCCCGGGCGCCGGGGACGGCGACTCCCCGGGCGACGACGGCCGCTCGGTACGCGGAACACCGCGCTCCACGACCGGCGAGGCGCCGCCGGACATCGCGCTGCGCCTCGCGGTGCCCGCCGCGGAACCCGTGATCCGCAGCGAGTACATGATCACCAGGGACGGCCGGCCCGCCATGTTCTGCGTCAGCTGGGAGCCGCTCACCGTGACCGGCGGCACCCCCGTCTCGCTGCCCGGCGCGGGCCCCATGGCGGGCAGCAGCGTGGTGGCCCGGATGTCGTACATCGGGTTCCGGATCACCCGCTCGACCGAGACCGTCACCGCCCGCACCGCCACCCGGGAGGAGGCGGACGCGCTCGATCTCACCCCGGGCGCGCCCGTGGCCGCCATCGAGCGGACCTACTACGCGGGCGACCGGCCGCTGGAGACGGCGGATCTCGTGGTGCCGGGCGAACGGTTCCGGCTCGCCTACGAGATCCCCGCCGAGCCCGCCGACGGCTGAGAGCCCGCCGGGCGCCGGGACCCCGGCGCCGACGACGGCGCCGTACCGATGGGCCGGATCTCCGGGCCCGTACGGCACGGACGTACGATCTGCCTTCCGAGATCCGCGAGAGAAGCGAGCCCGGTGTGAGCGACCTGCCCCCAGCACGGACAGCCGGCCCGGCGCCGGACTTCCTCGACCTGTGCGCCGCCCCCGGGGACGACCGGCTGCTCCTCGGGGTCGGCCGGTTCGGCGAACCGTTCCTGCTCATGGCCGCGCTCTCGCACGGCGCGGGCTCCAGCGCGCTCGGGCTCGACCGGGGCAAGGCCGGCAAGGTCAAGGTCGCCGAGTTCCGCCGGATCGGCGGCCGGGTGCTGCTCGTGCTCCGCAACAAGCACCATCTGGCGACCGGCGACGCCCCGGCGGTCCGCGCGGGCGAGGAGTCCTTCGCCACCTCGGTGGTCTGGAGCGCCCCGGTGCTGAGCGAGCGCGACGGCGCGGCGGTGGTCGACGCGACCGGGCTGGCGCTCACCGACTTCCACGGGGTGGCCCGGGATCTGCGGGAGCGGGAGCAGGGTGCGTACGAGGTCGATCCGGAGGCGAGCTTCCCGCTCGTGGACGAGGCGACGACCGGCCCCGGCGGGACCGGGCTGCCCGCGCTGCTCACCCTGCGGCCGCTGCCGGGCAGCTCGCCGGGCCCGGCGCTGCGCGACGTGGTACCCGCGCCGGACGCCCTGACCGTCGTCCAGCGGCTCCATCTCGTCCCGCTGCCCGATCCGGCGATGCCGGTCCGCCGCTACCACCCGGGCTCCGGCGGCTACGGCATCGGCCACGACGACCACGGCGCCGGTACCCGGGCGGGTACGCGGGTGAGGTTCCAGCCCCGCTTCCGGCTCGAACCGGCCGCCGCGGAGACCCCGCACGCGGACACCCCGCGCGCCGAGACCCGCGACGCGGACCCCCACGGCCCGGACACCCACCGCCCGGACACCCACCGCCCGGACCCCGCCGCCGCACACGCCCCCGCCGACGCGACCCCCGCCGACGCGCGGGTGGCCGTGCGGCGGCCGATCGTCTTCCTGGTCGACCCGGCCGTCCCCGAGCCCGTGCGCGGCGCCGTCGTCGAGGGCGGCAACTGGTGGCGGGACGCCTTCGAGCGGGCGGGATTCCACGACGCCTACCGGGTGGAAGTCGCTCCGGCCGGTCTCGACGACCACGACCTCGGCGTCAACTCGGTGCGCTGGGTGCACCGGGACGGCCGCGGCTGGTCGCACGGCCAGGGGCTCACCGACCCGCGCACCGGCGAGATCGTCTGCGGCCGGGTCCGGCTCGGCTCGCAACGCGTCGAGCAGGTCACCGCCCTGGCCGAGGCGCTGCACGCGCCCTACGGCAAGCCGGACGAGAGCGAGCGGCTGGCGGCGGTGGAGGCGCTGGTGCTGAGCCGGATGCGGCAGCTCGCGGCCCACGAGATCGGCCACGCCCTCGGTTTCATGCACAACTTCGCCAGCACGCACCATCCGAGCCCCTCGGTGATGGACTATCCGCATCCCCGGGTCACGGTCGGTCCCGACGGCCGCCTCGACTCCACGCACGCGTACCCCGAAGGGCTCGGCCCCTGGGACCACTTCCTGGTGGCCCACGCCTACGGCCGCTTCCCCGGTGCGGACGAGGAGGCCGCGCTGGCGCGGCTGCGGCGCACGGCCGCGGAACAGGGCCTGCTCTACGTGACGGACGAGGACGCGCGCGGTCCCGAGGCGGCGCACGCGGACGCCGTCGTCTGGATCGCCCCGGTCCCCGACGCCTTCGCCGCCCTGGACGAGGCGCTGGCCGTACGGCGGGTCGCGCTCGACGGCTTCTCGCGCGCGGTGCTGCCGCCCGGCCGGCAGAGCGGGGAGCTGGAGGAGCGCGCGGTGCTGCTCCAGCTCTACCACCGCTCCCAGCTCTCGGCCGTCGCCCGGCTGGTGGGCGGGGTGCGGTACGGCTACGGGCTGGCCGGCGAGGAGGGCGCGGGCACCGTACCCGTCGAGGCGGACACGCAGTGGCGGGCGCTGAAGCGGCTGGCGGAGCTGCTGCACGCCGGACAACTCGCCCTGCCCGCGCATGTCCTGGCCGTCCTCACCCCGCCGGCCGTCCGGTACGGGCGGACCTCCGAGTACTTCGACACGCGCGCGGGCCGGGTCTTCGACCCCTTCGCGGCGGTGGAGGCGACGGTGGCGCTGGTCACCCGGGAACTGCTGGATCCGGCCCGGCTCAACCGGCTGGGCTGGCAGCACGCCGTGGATCCCGCCGTACCCGCGCCGGGCGCGGTGGTCGGCACACTGCTGCGCGCGGCGTGGCGCCGGGACGACCCACCGTCCGGGGACGTCCCCCGGTCAGGTGACGCCCCGGACCCGGTCGGCGCGGCGGCCGTCCAGGAGACGGCGGGCTGGGCGGTGCTGCGCGCGGTGCTCGGGGTGCTGGCCGACGAGCTGCCGCACGCGACCGTACGGTCCGGTATCGGCACACAACTGCGGCTGTTCGCGGAGGAGTTGCGGGACGGCGGCGAGGCGGAACGCGAGGCGGTCACGACGATCACCGGGTTCCTGACGGGCCGGGACCCGGCGACACGGCTCGGCGCCGAGCCGCGCATCCCGCCGGGCGCACCCCTGTGACCTGACGGCCCTGGTCCACGGCCTGGTCCACGGCCTGGTCCGCGCCCTGGTAGCGGACCGGGCCGTCACCCGGCACGCGGGGCGGTCGGGCGCCCGAGGAGCGGCGGCGCACCCCGGCGGAAGATCGTCGCGGGTGCGCTGAACGCCCGGCCGCCGACGGCCGTAATAGACGACAGGCTGCTGGGTCCCGAGGTCGACGGGGCCCACCGAGGAGGTCTGTCACGGATGTTCCGCCATCGCACGGCCGCGTCAGCGGCCTTCGCCGGCACTGTTCCCCTGCTGCTCGCGGGTGCGACGGCCCTGACGGTGCTCGGCGCGGGGCCCGCGTACGCGCACGGCGCGCCGAGCACCGTCAGGGCC
>NZ_QQNA01000346.1 GCF_003346515.1 Streptomyces corynorhini | reverse complement strand
CGGCGGCGGGGTAGGGGACGGGAGCGGGGTGGGGGGCGGGGTCGGGGGCGGGTCTGCTCCTCGTGCGGTCAGCCCGCCGACTTCGGCAGGGGCTCGCCGTACCACAGCTCCACCAGACGCGCCGCGATCGAGATGCCCAAGGGGGGCAGGATCTCCCCCGACTCGATCGCCGTACGCAGGTCCTCCCGGGAGAACCAGCGGGCCTCCTCGATCTCCTCGCCGTCCACCGTGATCTCGGAAGAGGTGGCGCGCGCCATGAAGCCCAGCATCAGGCTGGACGGGAAGGGCCACGGCTGGCTGGCGACGTACTCGACGTCCCCGACCGTGACCCCCGCCTCCTCGAAGACCTCGCGGACCACGGACTGCTCGATCGACTCCCCGGGCTCCACGAAGCCGGCGAGCGTGGAGAAGCGGCCCTCGGGCCAGTGGACCTGCCGGCCCAGCAGCGCGCGGTCGTCCTCGTCCGTGACCAGCATGATGACCGCCGGGTCGGTACGCGGGTAGTGCTCGGCCCCGCACGCCTGGCAGCGGCGGATATGGCCGGCCGCCGCGATCACGGTGCGCTCGCCGCAGCGGGAGCAGAAGCGGTGCAGCCGCTGCCAGTTCTCCAGCGCCACCGCGTGCACCATCAGACCCGCGTCGCGCGCGGAGAGCAGCAGCCCGGCCTCGCGCAGCCCGGCAGGGCGCGCCGACTGGTCCATCCGGCCCGGCAGGGTGTCCTTCTGGAGCGCGAAGTAGCGGACCCCGTCCGCGTCCGTGCCGAGGAAGTAGCGGTGGGTCTCGGTGAGGGGCGCCTCGAAGGCGGGCGTCATGACCAGTTCGGTCCGCCCGTCCGGGGTGTCGTCGATCAGCGCCTGCCCGCCGGACACCACGAAGACGCGGGTCGTGGGGTGGCTCCAGGCGGCGGCGAGCCACGCTTCGTCGAGACGGTGGTGCGCGGCCCGGTCGATGCCGCTGTGGGCGGTGAGGCCGATGGGTCGGTGTGCGGCGGCGTCACTGCTGAGGGTGCTCACAGGTGTCTTCCAACTCCCCCGGGTGGGTCGGGTTTCGATCAGCGGAGTGTGCGGCGCGGGGCGATGCCCGGGACGGATCCCAGGTCACCCCAGAGATGGGCGGTGGTCTCCACGCCTTTGAGGAGCAGTTCGATCTCGATCTTCTCGTTCGGCGCGTGCCAGCCGTCGGACGGTACGGAGATGCCCAGGAAGAGCACCGGGGCACCCAGCACGTCCTGAAGGTCGGCGGCGGGTCCCGAGCCGCCCTCGCGGGTGAAGCGGACCTTCCGGCCGAAGGCGCGGCCCATGGAGCGGACGACCGACTGGAGCGCCGGGTGGTCCAGCGGGGTCAGACAGGGGCGGGTGGCCGCGCCGAAGGTGACGCGGTGGCGGATGCCGGCGGGGATCCGCGCCTCGGCCCACTCCCGTACGGACCGCTCGATCCGGTCCGGGTCCTGGCCCGCGACCAGCCGGAACGAGAGCTTCACCATGGCGGACGACGGGATGATCGTCTTGCCGCCCGGCCCCTGGTAGCCGCCGCCGATGCCGTTGACCTCGGCGGTCGGCCGGGCCCAGAC
This sequence comes from Streptomyces corynorhini, assembly GCF_003346515.1. GTDB lineage: Bacteria > Actinomycetota > Actinomycetes > Streptomycetales > Streptomycetaceae > Streptomyces > Streptomyces corynorhini. The sequence goes on along the minus strand of NZ_QQNA01000346.1, from coordinate 8,923 downwards.
GCGCTCCAGGGTGGAGTAGCCCGCCTCGCCGAGGGTGGCGTGGGACGAGGCCGTACGGAGCCATTCGTCCTCGTCGAAGGGCAGCTCGGCGATGAGCGCCCGCTCGGTCTCCGTCAGCTCGGCGACGCCGTCGTAGAAGCCGGGGACGGTGACGCGCTCGTCCTCGTCGTGCAGGGCCGCGACCAGGCGGGCGGCGACCGTGGCCGGGTTCGGGACGGCCCCGCCGAAGGAACCGGAGTGGATGTCCTGGTCGGGTCCGTACAGTTCGATCTCGCAGTCGGCGAGGCCACGCATGCCGGTGCAGACGGTCGGGGTGTCCTCGGACCACATCCCGGTGTCGGAGACGATCACCACATCGGCGGCGAGCCGCTCCGCGTGCCGCTCGGTCAGGGCGCGGAAGTGCGGGGAGCCGGACTCCTCCTCGCCCTCGACCAGCAGTTTGAGGTGGACGGCGGGGGTGGTGCGCCCGGTGGCGGCCAGATGCGCGCGTACCCCGAGGGTGTGGAGGAAGACCTGCCCCTTGTCGTCGGCCGCTCCGCGCGCGTACAGGCGGCCGTCCTTCACCACCGGCTCGAACGGGTCGGTGTGCCAGCCGTCCTCGCGGGCGGCGGGCTGCACGTCGTGGTGGCCGTAGACCAGCACGGTCGGCGCGGCCGGGTCGTCGGAGGGCCATTCGGCGAAGACGGCGGGGGCGCCGGGTGTGTCCCAGATCTCAGCGACCGGGAAGCCGGTCTCCTTGAGTTCGGCGGCGAGCCAGTCGGCACTGCGCCGCACGTCAGCGTCGTGGTCGGGGTCCGCGGATACGGAGGGAACGCGCAGCCACTCGGCGAGGGCGTCGAGGAAGGCCGTGCGGTGGGTCTGGACGTACGTACGGACGACGCTGTCCGGAGTGTCGCTCATGACGTCGAGCCTAACGGGCCCGGCGAGCGGTCTCGTCTGCCGGAGGTGACGGCGGGCGCTCGGCGGGGGTGTCCTCGCCGTCGTCGGTCAGCAGGCGCTCCAGCTCCGGGCGGCCGGGGAGGCGCTCGGGGCGCACGACCTCCCCCGTCCGCACGTACAGGAAGGCGGCGGTCACCGCCGAGAGCGGGATGCCGAGCTGCTCGGCCCAGGCGAGCCGGTAGACGGCGAGCTGGAGCGGGTCGGCGGTACGGGCCCGGTTGGTCTTCCAGTCCACGATCTCGTACGTGTACGACGGCGCACCGGGCGCCGGGTCGGGCACCCGGTGGCGGTAGACGGCGTCGATACGGCCCCGGACGACGCGTCCGGCGAGGGTGAGGTGGACGGGCGTCTCCACCCGGTACGGCGTGCGGTGGGCGTACGGAGTGCGCTCGAACGCCTCCTTGAGCGCGACGAGGTCGCGCTCGTCGGTGATCTCCGGCTCGTCCTCGTCGCCGCCGGGCAGCTCGTCGGGGCCGAGCATCGGCAGCGGTATCTCCTCGAACCTCGACTCGACCCAGGCGTGGAACCGGGTGCCCCGTCGCGCCGCGGGCCGCGGCGGGCGCGGCATGGGCCGGGCCAGCTCCCGGGCGAAGCCGTCGGGGTCGGCGGCCAGGCGCAGCAGTTGGGAGGCGGAGAGGGACGGCGGTACGAGTACGTCGCGGACGGTGGCGCGGGCGCGCCGCAGCTCGCCGGCGAGCGCGTCGAGGTCGCGGTCCCAGGAGGCGAGGGTACGGGTCTCCTCGGGGGTGAGCGGCTCCTCGGCGGTGAGCGGCTCCTTGCCGGGTGGCCCGGACGGCTGCCTCGGGGCGGGGAGGGACGACACGGACGCCGCGTCCGGCAGGTCGGTCGGATCCGGATCGCGGTCGGGGTCCGGATCGGGATCGGGGTCGCGGTCGCGGTCGCGGTCGGGGACGTCGGACGCGTACGGATCCCGCTCGTGCGCAGCCTGCTCGTACAGATCCGGCCCGTAATCGTCCGGCCCGTAGGGATCCGGCCCGTACGCGTCCGGCCCGTAAGGATCCGGCTCGTACGCGTCCTCCCGCAGCCCGTCCCAGAAGTCCGGCTCCTGTGGAGCGACCGCTGCCGTCCCCGTGTCCCCGGCCTCGTCGCTCTCCACGCCCCCGCCGTCCGCTCCGGCCGCCCGCAGCTCCTCCAGGTGGGCCAGGACCGTGGCCCTGGCCTCCTGGCGGCGGGCGAAGGACCGCGCGTCCAGGGGAAGCGGCCAGGGCCGCGGGGTGGTCTCCGCGGCCAGCGACGGGTTCTCCTCGGTCTCCTCGGGAGCGTCCGCCCACGCCTCGATCTCCCCGTGACCCGCCACGCAGTGGTCGTAGAGGGCGTGCAGGAAGTCCGAGGGCCCCCGGGGGCGCTTCTGGGAGGGACCCCACCAGTGGCCCGAGCCGAGCAGCAGGGAGCGCGGGCGGGTGAAGGTGACATAGCCGAGGCGCAGCTCCTCGGTGCGCTGGTGTCCCTTCATGGCCTCCTTGAAGGTCTTGAGGCCCTTCGCGTCCCACGAGGTGACCTCGGGGAGCGTCGGGGCGTCGCCGCGCAGTGGGTGCGGCAGGACCTTGGACTGTGCCGTCCACGCCTCGCGGGCCCTGGTGTTGGGGAACTGCCCGGTGACGAGTCCCGGGACGGCGACGACGTCCCACTCCAGGCCCTTGGACTTGTGGGCGGTGAGGACCTTCACCGTGTTCTCGCCGCCGGGCAGCGCGTGGTCGAGGCCCTTCTCGTACTGCGCGGCCGTACGGAGGAAGGCGAGGAAGGCGAGCAGCCCGGCCTCCCCGTCGAGCGCGGCGAAGGAGGCCGCGACGTCGAGGAAGCTGCCGAGGGTCTCCCGGCGGCGGGCGGCCAGGGCGTGCGGGGACGCGGAGAGTTCGACTTCGAGACCGGTGGTGGCGAGGACGCGGTGCAGGACGTCCATGAGCGGGTCGGCCAGGGAGCGGCGCAGCTCGCGCAGCTCGGCGGCGAGCCGGGCGAAGCGGATCCGGGCGGCGGCGGAGAAGGGCAGTCCGTCCTCCGGGACGCCCGCCGTCTCCAGGAAGGTGTCGAGCGCGTCGGCGAGCGAGATCACCTCGGCGGGATCGGTGCCCTCGACCGCCGCGGCGAGCCGCGCGTCCGGGGCGTCGTCCGCGTCGGCGCCGGTGGAGCGGTGGACCAGCAGCCGGGCGCGGCGGCCGAGGAGCGCCAGGTCGCGCGGGCCGATGGACCAGCGGGGGCCGGTGAGGAGCCGGACCAGTGAGGCGTTGGCGCCGGGGTCCTGGAGGACCTCGCACACGGCGACGAGGTCGGCCACCTCCGGCAGGTGCAGCAGCCCGGACAGGCCGACGACCTCGACGGGCACGTCACGGGCCACCAGCGCGGCCTGGATCTGCGGGAAGTCGCCCGCCGTGCGGCACAGGACGGCGATCTCGGCGGGCTCCTTGCCGGTGCGCACGAGGTGGGCGATCGAGTCGGCGAGCCACTCGATCTCCTCCGCGTGCGTACGCAGCAGGGCGCAGCGCACGCCGCCGTCGCGCTCGGCGCCGGGGGCGGGGCGCAGTGCCTCGACGCCCTCGTGCATCGCGCGCAGCGGTGCGGCGAGGCTGTTGGCGAGGTCCAGCAGCCGGCCGCCGCTGCGGCGGTTCTCGCTGAGGGAGTGACGGGCGGCGGGGGTGCCGTCGGCGTGCGGGAAGTGTGAGGGGAAGTCGTCCAGGTTGGCGACGGAGGCACCGCGCCAGCCGTAGATGGCCTGGCAGGGGTCGCCGACGGCGGTCACGGCGTGTCCCGTGCCGCCGCCGAAGAGCGCGGAGAGCAGCAGCCGCTGGGCGACCGAGGTGTCCTGGTACTCGTCGAGCAGGACGACCCGGAACTCGTCGCGGAGCAGGGTGCCGACCTCGGGTCTGGTGGCGGCCAGCTCGGCGGAGAGGGCGATCTGGTCGCCGAAGTCGAGGAGATCGCGGGCGCTCTTGGCCGCCCGGTAGCGCCCGACGAGTTCGAGCAGCTCGCGGCGGGCGACGGCCGTCTCGGGAACCTTGCGCAGCTCGGCGTTGGAGAGCCTGGCCCCGTCGAGGGTGGCGAGCAGCCCGGTGTCGTGGGCGGTGAGCCGGGCGGGCGCCACGAGGTGCTCCGCCAGCTCGGCGTCGAGCGCGAGCAGGTCGCTGACCAGGGCGGAGAGCGACTTGGTGAGGGCGGGATACGGTCCCGGCGCGTCCCGCAGGACGCGCGCGGCGAGCTGGAAGCGGGTGGCGTCGGCGAGGAGCCGGGCGGTGGGTTCGAGGCCGATCCGCAGCCCGTGGTCGGTCAGGAGCCGCCCGGCGAAGGCGTGGTACGTGGAGATGCGGGGCTCGCCGGGGGGATCGTCGCCCGGGATGGGGTCCGGATCCGTGACCCCGGCCCGGACCAGCGCCTTGCGGACGCGCTCGGCCAGCTCGCCCGCGGCCTTGTTGGTGAAGGTCAGCCCGAGCACCTGCTCGGGGGCGACCTGTCCGCTGCCCACCAGCCACACCACCCGCGCGGCCATCACCGTGGTCTTCCCCGAGCCGGCTCCGGCCACGATCACCTGCGGGGCGGGCGGCGCGGTGACGCAGGCCATCTGCTCCGGGGTGAAGGGGATGCCGAGCAGCTCCTTGAGGCGCTCGGGATCGGTGAGACGAGGTACGGACATGTCGGGAAGGCTATCCGGCACCACTGACAACGACGGGGCACCGGGCTAGCCCCCGGCCCGGCCCCGGCCGGCGCTGGCGCCGCCGCCCCGTCACCTTGTGACGCGACCGACCTTCGTGACGAAGACGCTGACGGTGTCACCTTCGAGGCGGTAGAGCACACGCCAATCACCAACTGGCATCCGGTAGTAACCCGAGCCACCCAACGCTCGGGCGGCGGGCGGATGTGGGTCGTCTGCCAGGGCACGTACCGCCACCCTGCAGTTCTTCGCGCCGATGGGATCGATCAAGCGTAATCGGCGGAACTCTGTCATGGCCTGGTGCTCCCACACCATGGTGTATGTCATGAGGCTGCTGCCTCGGCATCCTCGGCATCCAACTGCGCCATGAACTCGTCATGTGTGAGCGACGGCCCAGTCGGCGCGGCCCTGCGCGCCTCGGCCTCCGCAATATCCGCTTCGTCTCGGATACGCCGCAGCTCCTCCAGTTCCTCTATCGACACCAGGGCCGCCGCCGGCCTGCCGTATTCACTGATCACGATTTCTTCGTGCCCGTAACGCACTCGGCTCACGAGCTGCCCGAGCTGGTTGCGGGCCTCCACCAGGGGATATGAGTCCATGAACAAACCGTACACATCAGCAGGTGTGTACATGTGGCCAGCGAGCAGATCACGCCGATGCTCATACGTACGGGCTACCGCTGGGACTCGTGTGTCATTCCACGACCTGTTGTCCCTCCGGCTGCGCGCTGCACGACGCGCGGAACGCGCAGTGCGCGCAGTGCTGGCCCGTGGAGGGGGTGAAGCGCTCGTCCAGGACGCGGCCTGCCGCCGTGGTGAGCAGTTCGCCGACCCACTCCCCGGCGAGCGGTTCCTGGGCCTGGATCCTGGGGAGTTCCTCGCCGCCCTCCTTCTTGGGGGCGGGCTGGCGCAGCTGGACGAGTTCGGCGCCTGCCGAGGGCGGGCGCCGGCCGTCGAAGACGTCGTCCAGGGCGCCCTCGCCCACGGCGAGCTGGTAGACGGCGAGCTGGGGGTGGCGGGCCACCTCGTCCTTGGTGGGGGCCTGTTTGCCGGTCTTGAAGTCGACCACGTAGGCGTGGCCCCGCGCGTCCCGCTCGACCCGGTCCATGGAGCCGCGGATCCGTACTTCGTACGGACCCGCTTCGAGCGTGACGTCGAAGCCGTGCTCGGTGGCGGCGGGGGTCCGGCCGCCCCGGTCCATGACGTGCCAGCGCAGGAAGCGTTCGAGCGCCACCCGCGCGTGCTCCTTCTCCTGCCGCGACTTCCAGGGCGCGTCGAAGGCGAGCGCGTCCCAGACGGAGTCCAGCCGGGTCATGAGGACCGCCAGGTCGGCGGGGGTACGGCCGGAGGCGACCTCGTCGGCCAGGACATGGACGACGTTGCCGAACCCCTGGGCCGCGGTGGCGGGCGCGTCCGCCTTCACCTCGCGCCCCAGGAACCACTGGAGCGCACAGGTGTGGGCCAGTTGCTCCAGGGCGCTGCCGGAGAGCGCGACGGGCCGGTCCCGGTCGCGCAGCGGTTCCGGCGACCGCGTCGGCTCGTACATGCCCCACCAGCGGTCCGGGTGCGCGGCGGGCACGAGGGCCTGGCCCTCGTCGTCGGTGAGGGCCGCGAGCCGGGCGAGGCGCCGGGCCGCCGCGTCCCGCAGCGCCGGGGTGGCGGCCGGGTCGACGGTGGTGGCGCGCAACTCGGCGACCAGCGGGGCGACGGCGAGCGGGCGGCGCGGGCGGGCGGTGATGTCCCGGGGTTCGACGCCCAGTTCCGGCAGGAAGCGGGAGGGCTGGTCGCCGTCGTCGGCGGGCGCCTTGACGGCCGTGACGACGAGCCGGTCGCGGGCACGGGTGGCGGCGACGTAGAACAGCCGCCGCTCCTCCGTAAGGAGGGCGCCGGGCGACAGCGGCTCGGCCAGCCCGTCCCGGCCGATCCGGTCCGCCTCCAGCAGGGAGCCGCGCCGCCGCAGGTCGGGCCAGAGGCCCTCCTGTACGCCCGCGACGACGACCAGCCGCCATTCGAGCCCCTTGGAGCGGTGCGCCGTCAGCAGCCGTACCGCGTCGGGGCGTACCGCGCGCCGGGTGAGGGTGTCGGCGGCGATGTCCTGCGCGTCCAGCTCCTCCAGGAAGTTGAGCGCGCCGCGGCCCCCGGTGCGCCGCTCGGCGCGGGCCGCCGCGTCGAAGAGCGCGCACACGGCGTCGAGGTCGCGGTCGGCGTTCCGGCCTCCGGCGCCGCCGCGCAGCGCGGAGCGTTCGAGCCGTCCGGGCCATGCGGTGCCCTGCCACAGCTCCCACAGCGCCTCCTCGGCCGTACCGCCGCCCTGAAGCAGCTCGCGGGCCTTGCGCAGCAGCGCGCCGAGCCGCTGCGCGCCCCTGGCGTACGCCGGATCGTGCGCCACCAGCCGCTCCGGCTCGGCGAGGGCCCGCGCGAGCAGTACGTCGGACGGTGCGGGCACCGCGACCCCCGCCGCCCGCTCCTCGTCGCGCAGGGCCCGTCCGAGGCGCCGCAGATCGGCCGTGTCCATGCCGCCGAGGGGCGAGGCGAGAAGGGTGAGCGCGGTCTCGACGTCGAGCCACGCGCCCTGCCCGGGAGAGACCGGGTCGGGGGAGACCGGGTCGGCGGACTCGGCACCGTCGACGGACTCAGTGGACTCGGCACCGTCGACGGACTCAGCCGACTCCGCACCGTCGACGGACTCGGCGGGCTCCACACCGTCAACCGACCCGGCGGACCGCGCACCGTCAACGTCAACGTCAACGTCAACGGGCTCAGTCGACCCGGCCGACTCCCTCGGCCCCGTGGCCTCTGCCGGAGCCCGCAGCGACGCCCTGGCCACCGCCCGCAATGCCGTCAGCAGCGGAGCCACCGCGGGCTCGTGGCGCAGCGGCATGTCGGCGCCGTCCACCTCCAGTGGAACGCCGGCCGATGTCAGCGCGCGGCGGATCGAGGGGATGGTGCGGCCTCCGGCGCGCACCAGCACGGCCATCTCCTGCCACGGAACCCCGTCCTCCAGATGGGCGCGGCGCAGGATGTCGGCGATGTTGTCCAGCTCCGCCGACGGCGTCGGGAAGGTGTACGTCTCGACCCGGCCGCCCTCCCGTACCGCCGTCGGCTCGCGATGCGTCCGTACCTTCTCGGCGGGGAGCCGGGTCAGCGGCATCCGGCGGGTCAGCAGCCGGGTCGCCGCCAGCAGCCGGTCGCCCGAGCGGCGGGAAGTGGTGAGGACCTCGACCGGCGCCGGGCGGCCGTCGGAGCGCGGGAAGGCGTCCGGGAAGTCGAGGATGCCGTTCACGTCGGCGCCCCGGAAGGCGTAGATCGACTGGTCGGGGTCGCCGACGGCGACCAGGGTGCGGCCCCGGCCCGCCACCGCGTGCAAGAGTCTGACCTGCGCCGGGTCGGTGTCCTGGTACTCGTCGACGAACACCGCGTCGTACCGGTCGACGATCCGCGCGGCGACCTCGGGGCGCTCCGCGAGCAGCACCGCCCGGTGCACCAGCTCCGCGTAGTCCAGCACCCCCTGCAGGTCCAGGACGTCCAGGTACTCCGCGAGGAACGCGGCGGCGGCCCCCCAGTCGGGCCGTCCGGTGCGCCGCGCGAACGCGGCCAGGGCGTCGGGGCCGAGTCCCAGTTCGCGGCTGCGGGCGAGGACGGCGCGTACCTCGTCGGCGAAGCCGCGCGTGGTCAGGCACGCCCGCAGCTCGTCCGGCCAGCGCACCCGCTGGTGCCCTTCGCGTTCCAGCTGGAGCTGGCCGGCGAGGAGATCGCGGACGGCCACGTCCTGCTCGGGCCCGGAGAGCAGCCGCAGCGGTTCGCTGAACAGCTCGGCCTCCTGGTGCGCGCGGATCAGGGCGTAGCAGAAGGAGTGGAACGTGGTCGCCTGCGGCGCGCGGGCGACGCCGAGCCGGACCGCCATCCGGTCGCGCAGCTCCACCGCCGCCTTGCGGCTGAAGGTCAGGACGAGGATCCGTTCGGGGTCGGCGCCCCGGGCGACGCGCCGGGCGACCGACTCCACCAGCGTCGTCGTCTTGCCCGTGCCCGGCCCGGCCAGCACCAGCATCGGCCCGCTCCCGTGGTCAACCACACGGCGCTGCGCTGCGTCCAGCACAGGAGGATCCACCGGAACCGGCGGGGTGCGTACCAGCCGGTACGCACCCGGGGTCCGCTGCCCCGCCCGGCGCCGCGTGGCGTGCCGGGTGAAGGACCCGGGGGCGCCCCCGGGCGGAGAGCCGGTGGAAGACCCGGTGGATGAAGGGAAGCTCACGTGGATCGCCGGTCCTGGAAGAGGTGCTGGTGGTGGTAGGGCGGGTTGCGAAAGGAGCGCCGTCCGCCACCG
>NZ_QQNA01000345.1 GCF_003346515.1 Streptomyces corynorhini | reverse complement strand
CCCGCAGGACGCGTACGACGCGGTCCTCACCGAACTGGCGGGCACCGGGAAGCTGGTGGCGCGCACGTCGAGCGCCAAGGACGTGACCGACCAGGTGGTCGACGTGAACAGCCGGGTCGCCTCGCAGCGGGCCAGCGTGGCGCGGGTGCGGGAGCTGATGGACCGGGCGACCCGGCTGAGCGACGTGGTGGCGCTGGAGGGCGAGCTGAGCACGCGTCAGGCGGACCTGGAGTCGCTGCTCGCGCGGCAGGCGTCGCTGAAGGACCGCACGACGCTGGCCACGATCACCCTGCGGCTGTCCGAGGCTCCGGTGCGGCGGGCGGAGGGGAAGGACGACGCCCCGGGGTTCCTGGACGGGCTCGGCGGGGGCTGGGGCGCGCTGGTCGCCACGGTGCGCTGGATCGCGGTGGTGATCGGCGCCGTGGCGCCGTTCGTCGCGGTGTCCGCGCTGCTCTTCGCGCTGTGGCGGCTGCTGGTGCGCGGCCGGTTCCCCCGGCGCCGCGCCGCCGCCGTGCCGACGTCCGCGGAAGCGCCCGTGGAAGCGCCCGCGGAAGCGCCCGTGGCGCGGGGAGGCGAGCGGGACCGATCCGCCGGGTCCGCGTAGCGTGCCCCGCGAGACATACGAGCGAGCACGTCCGGAGGGACCCGCGATGGCGGAGCGCATGGTGGTCGTCGGAGGCGACGCGGCGGGCATGGCCGCCGCGTCGCAGGCCCGCAGGGAGCGGGGGCCGCGGGAGCTGGAGATCGTCGCCTTCGAGCGCGGCCACTTCACCTCGTACTCCGCCTGCGGCATCCCCTACTGGGTGAGCGGGGACGTCGCGGAGCGTGACGCGCTCATCGCGCGCACCCCTCAGGAGCATCGAGAACGAGCCATTGATCTGCGCATGCGCACGGAGGTCGTGGAGCTGGACGTTCCCGGGCGGCGGGTGCGCTCCCGCGATCTGTCCGACGGATCCGAGAGCTGGACGGGGTACGACAAGCTGGTCCTCGCGACGGGCGCCCGCCCGGTGCGGCCCGCGCTGCCCGGCATCGACGCGCCGGGCGTCCACGGGGTGCAGACGCTCGACGACGGCCAGGACCTGCTGGAGTCCCTCGCGGGCACAGAGGGCGGGCGCGCGGTGGTCGTCGGCGCGGGGTACATCGGCGTCGAGATGGCGGAGGCGCTGCTGAAGCGCGGGTACGAGGTCACCGTCGTGCACCGGGGCGAACAGCCGATGTCCACGCTCGACCCGGACATGGGGCGGCTGGTCCACGAGGCGATGGACGGGATGGGCATCACGACGGTGGGCGGCGCGGCGGTGACCGGGATCCGTACCGGCGCGGACGGCCGGGCGCGGGCCGTGCTCACCGAGGACGCCGAGTATCCGGCGGACGTCGTCGTGCTCGGGATCGGCGTGGAGCCGGAGACGACCCTCGCGGCCGCCGCCGGGCTGCCGCTGGGGGCGCACGGCGGGCTGCTGACCGACCTGGCGCTGCGGGTGCGCGGGCACGCGGACATCTGGGCGGGCGGCGACTGTGTGGAGGTCCTCGACCTGGTCTCCGGCGCCCAGCGGCACATCGCGCTGGGTACGCACGCCAACAAGCACGGCCAGATCATCGGCGCGAACGCGGGCGGCGGCTACGCCACGTTCCCCGGTGTGGTCGGTACGGCCGTCAGCAAGGTGTGCGAGCTGGAGATCGCCCGTACGGGGCTGCGCGAGCGGGACGCCCGGCGGGCGGGGCTGCGGTACGTGACGGCGACGATCGAGTCCACCAACAGCGCGGGCTACTACCCGGGGGCGGCCCCGATGACGGTGAAGATGCTCGCCGAGCACCGTACGGGGCGGCTGCTGGGGGTGCAGATCGTCGGCCGCGAGGGCGCGGCGAAGCGGGTGGACATCGCGGCGGTGGCGCTGACCGCGGGGATGACCGTGGAGCGGATGACGACGCTGGACCTGGGGTACGCGCCGCCCTTCTCGCCGGTCTGGGACCCGGTGCTGGTCGCCGCGCGCAAGGCCGTGACGGCGGTGCGCGCGGCGGGAGTGTAGGGGTCGGCCCGGGGATCGGCCGGGGGTCGGGCCGGGATCGGCCCGGCGTCAGCCCGCCGTGCGTTCGTGCACGTACGCGACGAGCCGGGACAGCGCGTCCGGGTCCATGCTGGGCAGGACGCCGTGGCCGAGGTTGAAGACATGGCCTTCGAGACCGGCCGCCGCCGCCAGTACCTCGTCGGCCTTGGCCTCCACGGCGGACGGCGGGGCGAAGAGCACGGCCGGGTCGAGGTTGCCCTGCAGGGCCTTGCCGGGGCCGACCCTGCGGGCGGCCTCGTCGAGCGGGACGCGCCAGTCGACGCCGACGACGTCCGCGCCCGCCTCGCCCATGGCGCCGAGCAGCTCGCCCGTGCCGACGCCGAAGTGGATGCGGGGCACTCCGTACCCGGCGACCGCGTCGAAGACCTTCGCGGAGGCGGGCTGGACGGAGCGGCGGTAGTCGGCCGGGGACAGCGCGCCCACCCAGGAGTCGAAGAGCTGGACGGCGCTGGCGCCCGCCTCGATCTGGACCTTGAGGAAGGCTGCGGTGATGTCCGCGAGCCGGTCGAGCAGGTCGGCCCAGAGCTGGGGGTCGCCGTACATCATGGCCTTGGTGTGCTCGTGGTTGCGGGACGGGCCGCCCTCCACGAGATAGCTGGCGAGCGTGAAGGGCGCGCCGGCGAAGCCGATGAGCGGGGTCTGCCCCAGCTCGGCGGTGAGCAGGCCCATGGCCTCGGTGACGTACCAGACGTCGTCGGGGGTGAGGTCGCGCAGCCGGGCCAGGTCGGCGCGGGTGCGGACCGGCTCGGCGACGACGGGTCCGACGCCGGGCTTGATGTCGAGGTCGAGGCCGATCGCCTTGAGGGGGACGACGATGTCGCTGAAGTAGATCGCGGCGTCGACCTTGTGGCGCCGTACGGGCTGGAGCGTGATCTCGGTGACCAGCTCGGGCCGCATGCAGGATTCCAGCATCGGAATGCCCTCGCGCGCCTTCAGATACTCCGGCAGCGAGCGCCCCGCCTGCCGCATGAACCAGACCGGCGTGTGCGGCACGGGTTCACGCCGGCACGCCTTCATAAAGGCCGATTCGTACGTCTTCGTCTGCTGGCCCGAAGGGCGGTCAATGGCGCTCACGCCGAGAATCTTCGCACGCACGCGGAAGCCGCCGCCCCGGCCCGGGTGTCCCTCCCTGCGCGAGGCGCGGGTTCCGCCTACTCTTCCCCGCATGGCTGCGGCTCAGGGACAGTTCTCCGATCATTCCAACGGCACCGAGGGAACAGGCGGCGAGGAGGGTGATTCCGTCCCGTCCGCGTTCCGTTCGGCGGTCGAGACCTTGCGGGCGGCGCGGCTGAGGCCGGAGATCGAGATCGACCCGACCCCGCCGCCGAAGCGGCTGGCGCCGTACGCGTACGCCCTGGAGGCGGCGGTCGTGGAGGGCGAGGACGATCTCGCCGACGGGCGGCTCATCCTGCTGCACGATCCGTCGGGCCACGACGCCTGGCAGGGCACCTTCCGGCTGGTCACGCTCGTACGGGCGGAGCTGGAGCCGGAGATGGCCGCGGATCCGCTGCTGCCCGAGGTGTGCTGGTCCTGGCTGACGGGCGCGCTGGAGGCGCGCGGGCTGTCGTACGGGGAGGCGTCCGGCACGGTCACCCGGGCCGGATCGCACTACTTCGGGGGGCTCGGCGAGCGCAGACCGGCGACCCAGATCGAGATCCGGGCGTCCTGGACCCCGCGCGAGGGGCTGGGCGGAGTGCCCGACGCGGCGGCGCACCTGACGGCCTGGTGCGATCTGCTCTGCCAGATCGCCGGGCTGCCGCCGCTCGCCGCGGGGGCGGCGCCGGGTCCCGGCGAGACCGGGACGGGCGCGGGGGTGGTGTCGCTGCCGCAGCGGCGCGGCCCGCAGGCACCCTGACGGCCCCTCACCCCTGGGCCCCGCCGGGCCGTCCCCGCACCGGGCGCCGGGGCGGGGCCCGGAGGGGGCCACTCGTAGGATGATCGATCACGTATCCGAATTGCCCGAATTGTTACTCATCAATTCGTGATCATTCTCTAAAGGCGAGCAGGATTGCTGCCGAAGAGGTCAATGACCCTTCCAGCACGGTTCGCCCCGGCTTCATCCCCATCCCCGCAGCCGGCTCCGTCCCGCACCTTCCCCAGGAGGCCTGGTGTCCGTTCTCCTTGAGCAGCCCGCAAGCCTGGTCGCCTACCGCCCGAACAAGCCGACGGCCATGGTCGTCGTGGCCGACCCCCGCGTCCGCTCCACCGTCACCCGCCACCTGTGGGCCCTCGGAGTACGGGACGTCATCGAGGCGTCGTCCATCGCGGAGGCCCGCCCCCGCGTCGGCAACCCGCGCGACATCTGCGTTGCCGACGTCCACCTGCCCGACGGTTCCGGGCTGACCCTGCTGTCCGAGACCCGCGCGGCGGGCTGGCCCAACGGCCTGGCCCTCTCCGCGGCCGATGACATCGGCGCGGTGCGCAACGCCCTCGCCGGCGGCGTCAAGGGCTACGTGGTCACCGGAACCCGCACGAACATCGGCCACCCCGGCCGCCCCGGCGCCGCCCCCATGGGCCCGGGACAGCGCATGCACCGCCGCCCGCCGGGCGCCCCGAGCCACCCCGGGGGCTACCGCGAGCTGTCCGGCCGCGAGGTCGAGGTGCTCCGGCTCGTCGCGGAGGGCCAGTCCAACAAGGCCATCGGCGTCTCGATGGGCCTGTCCGCACTCACCGTCAAGAGCCACCTCGCCCGGATCGCGCGCAAGCTCGGCACGGGCGACCGGGCCGGAATGGTCGCCGTGGCCCTCCGTACCGGAATCATCCACTGACCACTTCTCGCCCCCGGCGCCCAAGACACCGCAGCAGAGCCAGCACTGCGAACCACCGGGGGCGCTCCCCCGGACGACGTCGAACCGGCGCCGATCCCCTTGCTGGAGCCCCGCGAGGGCATTCCGCCCGTGATCGCCACCGACGAGGCGCTCGCGGAGGTGATCGCGGCCTTCGCCGCGGGCACCGGGCCTGTCGCCGTCGACGCGGAGCGCGCGTCCGGCTACCGGTACGGCCAGCGCGCCTACCTCGTCCAGCTGCGCCGCGCGGGCGCCGGGACGGCGCTGATCGACCCGGTCGGCTGCCCCGACCTCTCCGGCCTCGGCGAGGTGCTCGCCGACACCGAGTGGATCCTGCACGCCGCCACCCAGGACCTGCCCTGCCTGCGCGAAATAGGCATGATCCCCACCCGGCTGTTCGACACGGAGCTGGCCGGCCGACTGGCGGGCTTCCCCCGGGTCGGCCTCGGCGCGATGGTCGAGAACGTCCTCGGGTACGCCCTGGAGAAGGGCCACTCCGCCGTCGACTGGTCGACCCGGCCGCTCCCCGAGCCCTGGCTGCGGTACGCCGCGCTCGACGTGGAGCTGCTCGTCGACCTGCGGGACGCGCTGGAGAAGGAGCTGGACCGCCAGGGGAAGCTGGAGTGGGCGCACGAGGAGTTCGACGCGATCGCCTCGGCCCCGCCCGCGCCGCCGCGCAAGGACCCCTGGCGCCGCACGTCCGGGATGCACAAGGTGCGCCGGCGCCGTCAGATGGCCGTCGTACGGGAGCTGTGGACCACCCGCGACAAGGTCGCGCAGCGCCGCGACGTCTCCCCCGGCAAGGTGCTCAGCGACAACGCCATCGTCGAGGCGGCCCTCGCCCTGCCCGCGAACGTGCACGCGCTCACCGCGCTGCCCGGTTTCGGCCACCGGATGGGCAGACGTCAGCTGGAGCAGTGGCAGACGGCGATCGACCGGGCGAAGGAGCTGCCCGACGGCGAGCTGCCCCAGCCCGGCCAGCCGTTCTCCGGACCGCCCCCGCCGCGCTCCTGGGCCGACAAGGACCCGGAGGCGGCGGCCCGGCTGTCCGCCGCCCGCGCCGCGGTCTCGGCGCTCGCCGAGCGGCTCAGCATGCCCCAGGAGAACCTGATCACGCCGGACACCGTCCGCCGCGTCTGCTGGGAGCCGCCGCACGAGCGGACGGTGGAGAGCGTCGAGGAGGCCCTGACCGCGCACGGGGCGCGGGCCTGGCAGGTGGAGCAGGTGGCACCGCTGCTGACCCGCGCACTGTCGGCCGCCGCCTCCACGTGAGGGACCACAAAAACCGGAGGGGACTGGGCAGGTTGGTTACTCGCAAGTAGCATAGGGTGCGGAAGCGCATCGCAGTGCCACCCCGCACCCTGGAGGAGAGCCATCGTGCCTCGTACCGTCAGGGATGTCGTCTTTGTCGACGGCGTCCGCACCCCGTTCGGCAAGGCGGGCCCGAAGGGCATGTACCACGAGACCCGGGCCGACGATCTCGTCGTGAAGGCGATCCGGGAGCTGCTGCGTCGCAACCCGGACCTCGACCCCGCCCGGATCGACGAGGTCGCCATCGCCGCCACCACCCAGATCGGCGACCAGGGACTCACCCTGGGGCGGACCGCGGGGATCCTCGCGGGTCTGCCGCAGTCCGTGCCCGGGTACTCGATCGACCGGATGTGCGCGGGCGCGCTGACGGCCGTCACCAGCACCGCCGGCTCGATCGCCTTCGGCGCGTACGACATCGTCGTGGCCGGCGGTGTCGAGCACATGGGCCGCCACCCGATGGGCGAGGGCGTCGACCCGAACCCGCGGTTCGTCTCCGAGAAGCTCGTGGACGACTCCGCGCTGTTCATGGGGATGACCGCGGAGAACCTGCACGACCGCTTCCCGCACCTGACCAAGGCGCGCTGCGACGAGTACGCGGTCCGCTCGCAGGAGAAGGCCGCCAAGGCGTACGCGAACGGCTCGATCCAGCAGGACCTGGTGCCGATCTCGATCCGCCGCACCAGCCCGGAGGCCGGGGAGACCGGCTGGGGGCTGGCCACCGCCGACGAGCCCATGCGGCCCGGCACGACGCTGGAGACGCTGGCCGGGCTCAAGACGCCCTTCCGGCCGCACGGCCGGGTCACCGCGGGCAACGCGGCGGGGCTCAACGACGGCGCCACCGCCTCGCTGATCGCCGCCGAGGACTTCGCCCGCGAACAGGGACTGCCGGTCAGGATGCGGCTGGTCTCGTACGCCTTCACGGGCGTCGAGCCCGAGGTGATGGGGTACGGGCCGATCCCCGCGACCGAGAAGGCGCTCGCCAAGGCGGGCCTCTCGATCTCCGACATCGGTCTCTTCGAGATCAACGAGGCGTTCGCCGTGCAGGTGCTCGCCTTCCTCGACCACTACGGCCTCGCGGACGACGACGAGCGCGTCAACCAGTACGGCGGCGCGATCGCCTTCGGCCACCCGCTGGCCTCCTCCGGGGTCCGGCTGATGACCCAGCTGGCCCGGCAGTTCGAGGCACAGCCGCAGGTCCGTTACGGCCTGACCACGATGTGCGTCGGCTTCGGCATGGGCGCGACGGTCATCTGGGAGAACCCGCACTTCGACGGAGGCGACAAGTGAGCACAGCGGAACTCCTGAAGGGCGCTGCCGAGCTGTTCCCCGGCGAGGTCGTCTCCCAGGCACACGTACGGCACCTCGAACTCCCTTCGGGCGCGGGCAGGTTCGCGCTCATCACCCTGGACAACGGGTTCGACCACAAGAAGCCCACCACCTTCGGCCCGCAGTCGCTGGCCAACCTCGACGCGGCGCTCGACCAGGTCGAGCGGGAGGCGTCCGAGGGCACGATCGTGGGCGTCGGGATCACCGGCAAGCCGTTCATCTTCGCCGTCGGCGCGGACCTCAAGGGTGTGGAGCTGCTGAAGCGCCACGAGGACGCGCTCGCCATGGGCAAGGGCGGCCACGAGGTCTTCAAGCGCATCGCGGGACTGGCCGTGCCGACCTTCGCGTACTACAACGGCGCGGCGATGGGCGGCGGCGTCGAGATCGGGCTGCACTGCGCGTACCGCACGGTCTCCGCGGCCCTGCCCGCGTTCTCGCTGCCCGAGGTCTTCCTCGGGCTCGTCCCGGGCTGGGGCGGCTGCGCGCTGCTGCCGAACCTGATCGGCGCGGACCGCGCGGTCACGGTCATCATCGAGAACTCGCTGAACCAGAACAAGCAGCTCAAGGGCGGTCAGGTCTACGACCTGGGGATCGCGGACGCGCTCTTCGAGGGCGCGGACTTCCTGGAGCAGTCGCTGGCCTGGACCGCGTCCGTACTCAAGGGCGAGGTCGCGGTCGCCCGCCCGGAGATCGACCGGGGCGAGGCGTGGGACCAGGCCGTCGCGCGCGGCCGGTCCGTCGCGGACTCCAAGGTGCACGGGGCGGCTCCGGCCGCCTACCGCGCGCTGGAGATCATCGAGGCGGCGAAGGACGGCGACCTCCAGGCCGGGTTCGACGCGGAGGACCGGGCGCTGGCGGACCTGGTCATGGGCGGCGAGCTGCGCTCCGGGATCTACGCCTTCAACCTGGTCCAGAAGCGTGCCAAGCGGCCCGCGGGCGCGCCGGACAAGTCGCTCGCCCGGCCGGTCACCAAGGTGGGCGTCGTGGGCGCGGGGCTGATGGCCTCGCAGCTGGCGCTGCTGTTCCTGCGCCGTCTTGAGGTGCCGGTCGTGCTGACCGACATCGACCAGGACCGGATCGACAAGGGCGTGGGCTATGTCCACGGCGAGATCGACAAGCTGCTGCTGAAGTCCCGTATCAACCAGGACAAGGCCAACCGGCTCAAGGCCCTGGTCTCGGGTGTGCTCGACAAGGCCGAGGGGTTCGGGGACGCCGACTTCATCATCGAGGCCGTCTTCGAGGAGATGGGCGTCAAGCAGCAGGTGTTCGCCGAGGTGGAGGCGGTCGCCCCGGCGCACGCGATCCTCGCGACCAACACCTCGTCGCTGTCGGTCTCCGAGATGGCGTCGAAGCTGAAGAACCCGGAGCGGGTCGTCGGCTTCCACTTCTTCAACCCGGTCGCGATCCTGCCGCTGCTGGAGATCGTGCGCGGTGAGCAGACCGACGAGGCGGCGCTGGCCACCGCGTTCGGGGTGGCCAAGAAGCTGCGCAAGACGGCGGTGCTGGTGAAGGACGCCCCGGCGTTCGTCGTCAACCGCATCCTGACCCGCTTCCTGGGCGAGATCCAGAACGTCATCGACGAGGGCACCCCGGTCGAGGTGGCGGAGCGCGCGGTGGAGCCGCTCGGGCTGCCGATGTCGCCGCTGGTCCTGCTGGAGCTGGTCGGCCCCGCGATCGGGCTGCACGTCTCCGAGACGCTGCACGGCGCCTTCCCCGACCGTTTCACGGTCTCCGAGAACCTGGCGGCGGTGGTCAAGGCGGGCAAGCGCGGCTTCTACGTCTACGAGTCGGGCAAGCCGGAGCTGGACCCGGAGGTCGCGGCGCTGCTGAAGCAGGGTGACACCGTGCTGACCGAGGAGCAGACCCGCGAGCGGGTGCTGGACGCGGTGGCGCAGGAGATCGCTCTGATGCTGGAGGAGGGCGTCGTCGCGGAGGCGCAGGACATCGACCTGTGTCTGATCACCGGGGCGGGCTGGCCCTTCCACCTGGGCGGTGTCACGCCGTACCTGGACCGCGCGGGCGTCTCGGAGCGGGTGAACGGCAAGCCGTTCCTGGCTCCCGGGGTGGCGAGCGTCCCGGCGTAGCGGACGCGTGGCACGGGCCGTACGGGGATTCCTCCCGTACGGCCCGTTCTCATATGCGCGTCCACGCCTCCAGCGCGAGGCCGGGCTCCGCCTTCTGGCGGGCGATGCGCAGGGCGCCGTCCTCGCCCATGGCCGCCAGCACCACGCGGCCGGTGCCGTCCAGGGCCAGGGCGGGCGCGCCCGTGCACCGGTCGCCGCTGCGCGTCCAGTTGAGGCCCACGGCCTCGTCCTCGGTGGGGTAGGCGGCGATGCTGGGGCGGCCGTCGGTGCCGCACTGGGCCAGGATCACGCAGTCGTGACCGTCGACGGGGGTACGGAGCACGGCCACCGGCCCGCTGCCCCGGCCGCCGAGCGCGACGGGATCCTTCCCCGGCCGCCAGGCGCGCAGGGTGCCGTCTTCGGCGTCCCGCCAGTAGTGGGTGAGCCGGCCGGGGCCGGTGCGCTCGGCGACGAGGGTGCCGGACTCGGCGCGGGCCGCGGGCTCCTCGTCGCCGCGCACCAGCGCGGAGTCGGACTTGCCGCGGAACCAGCGCACGAGGGCGTCCCCCGCGGGGACGAGCAGATCGACCAGACCATGGTCGGTGAGGGCGGCGGCGGTCTCGCCGGTCAGCGAGGTCCCCTTGGGGTTGGCGCCGCCCCAGGGCTTCCAACGGCCGGTGGGCGCCTGCCGTTTGACGGACAGTCCGCCGTTCGCGTTGCGCACGAAGAGCTGGAGGGAATCGGTGTCGTCGACGATGATGGACGGCAGGCCGATGGCCGCGCCCTTCTCCAGGTCCTTGCCGTGCGGGTTGCCGAGCGAGAACCAGTCCCGCAGCGGGCGGCCCGTCTGGAACTGGACGGCGTGCACCAGATCGGTGTCGTCGGGCCCGTCGGCGCGCGGCCGTCTGCGTACCGCGAGCAGATGCACGAAGCCCTGCGCGTCGCGGGCGAGGGCGAGATGGGGCAGCAGCCCCTCGGCCGCGAGGAGTTCGGGGCCCGTCCAGTCCGGGCCGCCGACCCGTCGCTCGGTCCAGCGCAGCACGCCGTCGGCCGTCGGCGCGTACGCCGTGAGCCGTCCGTCCTTGCCGCGCAGGAGCCAGCCGGTGGTCGCGGGGAGCGCTGTCATGGCCTGCTGGCCGCCTTCCTGAGCCGCCGGAAACGCAGCCACGATAGTACGCGCAGACTCCGGAGCGGTTCGCTGTGGCAGGCTTCCGGTGTGATGCGGTTGATCGTCGACGCGGCGAACGTGGTCGGTTCCGTCCCGGACGGCTGGTGGCGCGACCGGCGCGGCGCCACCGAGCGGCTGCGCGACGCGCTGGTGGCGCACGCCACCGAGGGCGTGTCCGGCCATCCGGGGCCCCTGGAGGTCGTGCTGGTGGTCGAGGGCGCGGCCCGGGGCACGGCGCCGGTGGCGGGGGTGCGGGTCGAGGCGACCGGCTCCAGCGGCGACGACCTGATCGCCGAGCTGGCCGGGCGGGCGGCGGCGGACGGCGTGCCGTGCCTGGTCGTCACGGCCGACCGTGAGCTGCGCCGCCGGGTGACGGCGTACGGCGCGCTGTGCGCGGGGCCCAGGGCCGTACGCCGCCGCCCGCCGGACTGACCGGGGTCAGGTCCGGTCGGCGGGGCGGTCCAGGCGGCTGTGCCGGCGCCCGTACAGGAAGTACACGACGAAGCCGATGACCATCCAGATGCCGAAGCGCAGCCAGGTCTCGGCGGGCAGGTTGAGCATCAGCCACAGGGACGCCAGCACGGACGCGATCGGCACGAACGGCACCAGCGGGGTACGGAACGAGCGCGGCAGGTCGGGGCGGGTCCTGCGCAGGATGATGACGCCGAGCGCGACGACGACGAAGGCGAAGAGCGTGCCGATGTTGACCAGTTCTGCGAGTTCCTCGATGGAGGTGAAGCCCGCGACGACCGCCACGATCAGGCCGAGCAGCAGGGTCGAGCGGTACGGGGTGGCGAACCTCGGGTGGACCCGCGAGAAGGTCCTCGGCAGCAGTCCGTCGCGGCTCATGGCGAAGAACACGCGGGTCTGGCCGAGCAGCAGGATCATGCAGACGGAGGTGAGGCCGACGGCCGCGCCGAAGCTGATCAGCCCGGCCCAGAACGGGTGGCCGACCGACTTGAAGGCGTCGGCGAGCGGGGCGTCCACGGACAGCTCGGAGTAGTGCTGCATGCCGGTGACGACGAGCGAGACGGCGACGTACAGCACGGTGCAGATGAGCAGCGAGCCGAGGAGACCGTCAACCCGCAGCGCGACGTGCCGCGCGGCATCCTCGGCTCGCTGCTCATCTG
>NZ_QQNA01000344.1:241-14965 GCF_003346515.1 Streptomyces corynorhini | reverse complement strand
CACAGGAGCCCCCCGCCGGGGGGTTCGGTCCGCCGCAGGACCCGCCGCCCGCGGGCTACGGATACCCGGCCCAGCCCCCGGGGCCCCCGCCGCAGCAGCCCGGGTACGGCTACCCCGCGCAGCCGCCTCAGCAGCCGGGGTACGGCTACCCGACGCAGCCGCCCGCCCAGCAGCCCGCGCAACCTCCGTACCAGCAACCTCCGTACCAGCAGCAGCCGTATCAGCAGCAGCAGCAGTATCAGCAGTTCCAGCAGCCCCAGCCGGCCACCGCGTTCGGCGCGACGGGCGGCGGTGACGGCGGCGGCAAGAAGTCCAGGACGCAGCTCCAGATCATCATCGCCGCGGCCGTCGCCGTCGTACTGATCATCGGCGCGGGCGTCTTCTTCCTCACGTCCTCCGGCGACGACGACAAGAACGAGGCCAAGAAGAAGGACGGCTCGTCCAGCTCCGCCGACGGCGACAAGGGCGTCTCCGGCGGTGGCGGCCAGGAGCAGGCGCCGACCAGCACCAAGGGCCGAGTCGCCTTCCAGGTACCGCTGCCCAAGGTCACCGACCTGACCTCCGTCTACGGTTCCTGGATCTCCGACACCACGTATGTGAAGACCGGCATCAACCAGATCGTCGGCTACGACCTGGTCAAGGGGAACCAGCTCTGGACCATCCCGCTGCCGGGCGAGCTGTGCGCCAAGACCGACCACGTCTCCAAGGACTACAGGACCGCGGTCGCCTTCGCGGCCAACAAGCCCTCGGCGGACGACAAGTACCCGCGCTGCACGAAGGTCGGCGTGATCGACCTGAAGTCCGGCGAACTCGTCTGGAGCAAGTCGGTCCAGGGCACCAACGCGGGCGACCGGGACGTCGCCTTCTCCGAGATCACCCTCAGCGGCGAGACCGTCGCGGGCGGCGGCTTCGACGGCGGCGCCGCCTTCGACCTGAAGACCGGCGCGATCCGCTGGAAGCCGGACATCAGCTCCGACGGCTGCTACGACACGGGCTACGGCGGTGGCGAAGCGCTGGCGGCGGTCCGCAGGTGCGGAACGAGCAGCTCCCCGCAGCTGACCGTCCAGGCACTGAACCCGCTCACGGGCGCGCCGGTCTCCTCGTACAAGATGCCGGCCGGTGTCGACTACCCGCACATCGTCTCCACCAAGCCGCTCGTCGTCGCCGCCGACGTCGGCGAGACCGCGGGCGACGGCAGCGGCATCTCGGACTTCTTCTCGATCGACGAGAAGACCGGAAAGCTGCGCGCGAAGATCTCCGCCGCCGGCAAGTTCGAGGCGCGGTGCGGCTCGACGGACGTCGAGAAGTGCTCGCACATCGTGGTGGGCAACGACCGGCTCTACCTGCCGACCGCCGAGCACGAGGGCACGGGGGAGTACGGGCGCACCAACGAGGTCGTCTCGTACGACCTGGCGACCGGCAAGAGCACCACGGACCGGGCGGACGCGGGCGAGCGCTACATGATGTACCCGCTGCGCATGGACGGCTCCAACATCCTCGCGTACAAGACGCCCCCGTACGACAAGGGCGGCCAGATCGTCTCCCTCGACGGCTCCTCGTTCAAGGAGACGCTGCTGCTGGAGAACCCGGCCGACAAGGCGACCCGGGACGCGGAGTCGGGCCTCGGCGCGATCAGCGCGGTCGAGATCCGCTACGCGGACGGCAGGCTGTTCATCGCCAGCCCCTACCTCAGCAAGCCGAGCGAGTACGACCAGCGCCGCTATCTGGCGATGTCGTTCACGGCGAAGAAGTAGCCGGGCGAACCGGCGCGCGAGGAGCGGCGCGGACGCGCGAAGAGGTACGGCGGCGGGGCCCCGGCCCGTGGGAGACACCCACGGACCGGGGCCCCGCCGTCCGGCGTTCCGTACCCGATCACCGCCCGCGAGGGGCGGTAAGTAGTCCCGAATGACAGGGAATTCGGCAATCCGAGGGGCTTCTGGCGGGTAAGGGGCGCGCGATGTCGAACAAGCGTGTAGCTTGCCGGGTCAAGAGGCCGGGGGGCCAGGGATCAAGGACTGCGGGGATGGGGGCAGCTCGATGGGCGTGCGGCTCATGGTGGTCGACGATCACCGACTGCTGGCAGAGGCGCTCGCCTCGGCGCTGAAACTGCGCGGGCACCGGGTGCTCGCGGCGGCGGCGCCCACCGCGGGCGTCGCGGAACTGGTGGTGAGCAGGGCGCCCGAGGTGTGCCTGCTGGGCACGGCGGCGCCCGCGGAGCCGGGCGCCTTCGACCCGATCGTACGGATCAAACGGGACCGCCCGCAGGTGGCGGTCGTGGTGCTCGGCCCGGTGCCCAGCCCGCGCGGCATCGCCGCCGCCTTCGCCGCGGGCGCGTCCGGTTACGTACGGCACGACGAGCGCATCGAGGGCGTCGAGCGCGCCATGGTCAAGGCGCGGGCGGGCGAGGCGGCGGTGGCGCCGCAGCTGCTCCAGGGCGCCTTCACGGAGCTGCTCAACCCGGCGGTGCAACCGGACGACGAGGGTCAGCGGCTGCTGCGGATCCTGACGCCCCGTGAGGTCGAGGTGCTGGTGCGGGTCGCCGAGGGCGAGGACACCCGGCTGATCGCCGCCGGGATGGGGATCGCGCCGAGCACGGCCAGGACCCATGTGCAGCGCGTGCTGATGAAGCTCGGCGTGGGCTCCCGGCTGGAGGCGGCGGCCCTGGCGGCGCGTACCGGGCTGCTGGACCGGGCGGCGCTCTCCGGGAACCGCGGTGGCTCGGGCCGGGGCGGCTCGGGCCGGGGCGAGACCGGTGGGGCCGACCCGGGCCGGGGCGACGCACCCGAGGCCGCCGCCGCCGACGCCCCCGGCCCGCACGGGCGCTGACGCGCCGCGGCTGTGCGGACCGGGGGCCGGTGGGCAGGAGGGGGCCGGGGCCGGGCCCGGTCAGGTGCCCTCGGACGTCCCGTCCTGATCGGCGGCACCCGCCTGGCCGGCCGACGCCGCCGGCGGGACCGTCGGACGCAACTTCAGCCAGACCAGGAAGAACAGGCCGAGCGCCAGCATGCCCAGCCCCGTCCAGAGGTTGATGTTGATGCCCTGCGCCTTCTCCAGGTCGGCGTCGGACGCGGTGATCCCGGCGATCGTGACGATCACTCCGTACACCACGAAGAGGCCGCCGATGATGCGGCGGATGTCGAAGAGGCGGGCCGCCGTGGCGGACTTGGCCTCCAGCTCCTCGACGTTCTTCTGGTAGTCACTCATGAGCTGTGTTCCTCTCGGCCCGGTCAGAAGGAGAAGGGCACGTAGCAGACGGCCGCCAGGATGATCGCGCCCCAGCCCAGCAGGGCCGGCTTGCGGTACCAGACGTCGTCGCCCTCGGCGGCCACGTCGTCCATGTCGGGCGAGCGCGTGCCGTACACCAGCCCCGCGAGCTTCTCGACCGGTTTGGGCCTGGTCACGTACGAGACGATCACCATCACCACGGCGCCGACGACGAACGCGACGATGGACGAGACGAAGTTCGCGCCCTGGTCGCTGGGGATGTCGATGACCCCGCCCTTGTAGAGCCAGAAGTAGTTGAGCATCGCGGCGGCCGTGCCGGACAGCAGCCCCCAGAACCCGGCGGCCGGAGTCGTCCGCTTCCAGAACATGCCGATGATGAAGACCACGAACAGCGGCACGTTGAAGAACGAGAACAGCGTCTGGAGGTAGTTCATGATGTTGCTGAAGCTGGAGGCGATGAACGCCGTGCCCATGCCGATCAGCACTCCGACCGCCGTGACGACGCGTCCGGTCCGCAGGTAGTACGCGTCCTCCCGGTCCTTCTTGAGGTACGCGCCCCAGATGTCGTTGGTGAACACGGTGTTGAACGAGGAGACGTTGGCCGCCATGCCCGCCATGAAGGCGGCCAGCAGCCCGGTCACGGCGATGCCCAGCACGCCGTTCGGCAGCAGGTCGCGCATGAGCACCGGGATCGCGTCGTTGTACTGCAGGCCGCTGCCCGCCTTGCCGAGCGTGGGCTCCATGACCAGCGCGATCAGTCCCGGCACGATGACGACCATGGGTATGAAGATCTTCGGGAAGGCCGCGATCAGCGGGGTGCGCTTGGCCGCCGAGAGGTTCTTCGCGGACAGCGCGCGCTGCACCTCGGCGAAGTTGGTGGTCCAGTAACCGAAGCTCATCACGAAGCCGAGGCCGAGCACGATGGTCAGCCAGTTCGCGCCGAGCGGGTTGGGCGAGCCGACGCCGGTGCCCTCCCAGGCGCTCAGGAACTGGCCGCCGTGCGAGCCGGTCAGGGAGTCGGTGAGCCCGCCCCAGCCGCCGACCCGCTTGAGTCCGACGATCGTCAGCGGGATCAGCGCGGCGAGGATCACGAAGAACTGGAGCACCTCGTTGTAGATCGCCGAGGAGAGCCCGCCGATGGTGATGTACGCGAGGACGAAGAACCCCGCGACCACGACGGCGACCCACTCGGGCCAGCCGAGCAGCGCCTCCAGGACGATCGCCATCGCGTAGAGGTTGACGCCCGCGATCAGCACGGACGACACCGCGAAGATGATCGACGAGAGCAGATGGGACGACGGCCCGAACCGGTGCAGCAGGAACTCCGGTACGGAGCGCACCTTCGAGCCGTAGTAGAAGGGCATCATCACCAGGCCGAGGAAGACCATGGCGGGGATGGCGCCGATCCAGTACCAGTGGACCGTGTAGACGCCGTACTGGGCGCCGTTGGCGGCCATGCCCAGGATCTCGGTCGCGCCCAGGTTGGCCGCGACGAACGCCAGGCCGGTCACCCAGGCGGGCAGGGAGCGCCCGGAGAGGAAGAAGTCGAGGCTGGTCTTCACGCTGGCGCGGGCGGCGAAGCCGATGCCGAGGACGACGATGAAGTAGATCGCCAGGATGGTGTAGTCGAGCCCGTTCGTGGGGAGACGGAGCCCTTCGGCCAGATATGACATGGGGGGTAACTCGCTTCGTCGCAAGAAATGACCTGCCGGAACTTACGCTGCTTCCGTATGAAAATGAACAGTTGTGTTGGTTTATTTTGTTCAATCTTGAGCGAACCTACTGATCGGTACCCCGTGGTCGTCTGTCGCGACGTGCGGGATCGGTGAAGGTCCGCGCGCTCGTGCGGGCCACTTCGGCGCGGCTTCGACGGTCCGGGCTCTGTCATTGACGCGTCTGTTGGTTTATGATTTGTTGTGTTGGGTTCTGTTTAATGTGATCATGTGTACGTGCTGGTGTCGTCCCGGAGGCAACCGATGAAGAAGACGGTGACGAAGCTCGCGGACGGCCGCGCGCTCATCTACTACGACTCCCGCGACGACGTCGTACGCGACGCCCCCGACCGCAGGCCGCTCGACCCGATCTCCACCACCTCCGAGATCCGCCACGACGCGCTGCTCGGGGACGCGGTCGCCATCGCCTCGCACCGCCAGGGCCGTACGTACCACCCGCCCGCCGACCAGTGCCCGCTGTGCCCCTCCCGGGACGGCATGCTCAGCGAGATCCCCGACGCGCACTACGACGTCGCCGTCTTCGAGAACCGCTTCCCCTCCCTCGCCGGGGACGCGGGCCGCTGCGAGGTCGTCTGCTTCACCTCGGACCACGACGCCTCGTTCGCCGACCTCACCGGGGAACAGGCCGCGCTGGTGCTCGCGGCGTGGACCGACCGCACCGCGGAACTGGCCGAACTGCCCGAGGTCGAGCAGGTCTTCGCGTTCGAGAACCGGGGCGCCGAGATCGGCGTCACCCTCGGCCACCCGCACGGCCAGATCTACGCCTACCCCTTCGTCACCCCGCGCTCCGCGCTGATGCTGCGCGCCGCGGCCGAACACCGCGCCACGACCGGCCGCAACCTCTTCGACGACGTCGTGGAGCGGGAGATCGCGGCCGGTGACCGGGTGGTGCTGGCGGGTGAGCACTGGGTGGCGTTCGTGCCGTACGCCGCGCACTGGCCCTACGAGGTGCACCTCTACCCCCGGCGCCGGGTGGCCGATCTGCGGGAACTCGGCGAGGAGGCCCGCACAGAGTTCCCACAGATGTATCTGGAACTCTTGAGACGCTTCGACCGGATCTTCGGCGAAGGTGAACCGCTGACGCCGTACATCGCCGCCTGGCACCAGGCGCCGTTCCGGGCGGCCGGGCGCGCGGACTTCGCGCTCCACCTGGAGCTTTTCACCATCCGCCGTACGTCGGGCAAGCTGAAATTCCTCGCGGGCTCCGAATCCGGCATGAGCGTGTTCATCAACGACGTGCCCCCGGAGGCCGCGGCCGAGCGACTGCGAGAGGTAGCGAGCACATGAGTGGTAAGTACCTGGTCACGGGCGGCGCGGGATACGTCGGCAGCGTCGTCGCCGCCCACCTGCTGGAGGCCGGGCACGAGGTGACCGTCCTCGACGACCTCTCCACCGGATTCCGCGCGGCCGTCCCCGCGGGCGCCCGGTTCGTCGAGGGCCGTATCCAGGACGCCGCGGACCACCTCACCCCCGACTACGACGCGGTGCTGCACTTCGCCGCCTCCTCGCAGGTCGGCGAGTCCGTCGCCAACCCCGAGAAGTACTGGGCCAACAACGTCGGCGGCTCCATGGCGCTGCTCGCCGCGATGCGCGCCGCGGGCGTGCGCAAGCTGGTCTTCTCGTCCACCGCGGCGACCTACGGCGAGCCGGTCGACACCCCCATCACCGAGTCCGACCCCACCGCCCCGACCAGCCCGTACGGCGCGACGAAGCTCGCCGTCGACCACATGATCAGCGGTGCGGCGGCGGCCCACGGCCTCGCGGCCGTCTCCCTGCGCTACTTCAACGTCGCCGGTGCCTACACCGCCGCCTCCGGCACCACCTTCGGCGAGCGGCACAGCCCCGAGTCGCACCTCATCCCGCTGGTCCTCCAGGTCGCCCTCGGCGAGCGCGCGGCCATCTCCGTGTACGGCGAGGACTACCCGACGCCCGACGGCACCTGCGTCCGCGACTACATCCACGTCGCGGATCTGGCCGAGGCCCATCTGCGCGCCCTGGACGCGGCGACCGGCGGCGAGCACCTGATCTGCAACCTCGGCAACGGCAAGGGGTTCTCGGTCCGCGAGGTCATCGACACCGTACGCGAGGTGACCGGCCACCCGGTCCCCGAGACCGTGGCCCCGCGCCGGGGCGGCGACCCCGCCGTCCTGGTCGCGTCCGCCGAAGCGGCACACCGCCGCCTCGGCTGGAGCCCGAGCCGCGCCGACCTGGCGGGCATCGTCGCGGACGCGTGGGCGTTCGCACGCAGTGAGGAGAGCCAAGGGTGAGCAGCACCGGCGACAGCGCGACAGCGGCCGACCTGGCCGAGGAGTTCAGGCAGCTGTACGGCACCGATCCCGAGGGCGTCTGGGCGGCCCCCGGCCGGGTCAACCTGATCGGCGAACACACCGACTACAACGACGGCTTCGCGCTGCCGCTCGCGCTGCCGCACCGCGCGCTGGCCGCCGTCGGGCGCCGTACCGACGGCGTCGTACGGGTCCACTCCGCCGACATCCCGCAGGGCGTCTTCCGGCTCGACGTCGCCGACCTCGTACCGCGCTCCGAGAACCCGGGCGCCGACAACGGCGGCTGGGCCGCGTACCCGGTCGGGGTCGTCTGGGCGCTGCGCGCGGCCGGGCACCCGGTCACCGGCGCGGACATCCACCTGTCGTCGACCGTCCCCACCGGCGCCGGGCTCTCCTCCTCCGCCGCGCTGGAGGTCGTCACCGCGCTGGCCCTCGACGACCTCTACGAGCTGGGGCTCTCGGCCACCGAACTGGCCGTCGTCGCGCAGCGCGCCGAGAACGACTTCGCCGGCGTGCCGTGCGGCGTCATGGACCAGACCGCGTCCGCCTGCTGCACCGAGGGGCACGCGCTGCTCCTGGACGCGCGCGACATGGGGCAGCGCCAGGTCCCCTTCGACCTGGCCTCCCACGGACTGCGGCTGCTCGTGGTCGACACCCGCGTCAAGCACGAACTCGGCGACGGCGCCTACGCCGAGCGGCGCTCCGGCTGCGAGGCGGCGGCCGCCGCGCTCGGGGTGCCCGCGCTGCGGGACATCGCCCACGAGGAGCTGCCGGCCGCGCTGGAGCGGCTGGCGGCGGCGGGGGGCGGCGAGACGATACGGCGCTACACCCGCCATGTCGTCACCGAGGACCACCGGGTCGAACAGGTCATCGCGCTGCTCGACGCGGACGACGTCCGGGCCGTGGGCCCGCTGCTGAACGAGGGGCACGCCTCGCTCCGCGACGACTTCGAGGTCTCCTGCCCCGAGCTGGACCTGGCCGTCACGGCGGCGAACGACGCGGGCGCGCTGGGGGCCCGGATGACGGGCGGCGGCTTCGGCGGCTCGGCGGTCGTCCTGGTGGAGGAGGCGGACGCGGACGCCGTGACGAAGTCGGTCACGGAGGCGTTCGCGGCGGCGGGGTACACGGCGCCGCGGGTCTTCGAGGCGATCGCGTCGCGGGGGGCGCACCGGGTGGCGTGAGAGGCGGCTCGATGGTGATCGTTTCTGACACTTAATCCGTCGAACTTTGTCGACTTCTGTCTCCTTCGGAAACATCCGTCCCACCTTGCACAGCCTGGGCCGCAAGTTCTGTGAATTTCCTTCCACCCGGGGCCCACGCCCGTACGCTGATGCACAGCACCGGTGGGGGCCGGTGCTGATCAGGGGTGGAGACAAGCGGGTACGACGCCCGGGGTGGGGTATCTGTCAACACGCGGCGGCGGCCGTGCCATTGACACATGACCCGCACGCCGGGCGCCGTGCCTGTGCCGTCCGCTCCCCGCATTGAGGGGGTGTCCATTGATACGTATCCGGGTCCTTGTGGTGGATGACCACCGCATCTTCGCCGAGTCGCTCGCGGCCGCGCTCGCGTCCGAGCCCGATATCGACGTCGCCGCCGCCGGCAGCGGCCCCGCGGCGCTGCGCTGCCTCGAACGGGCGGCGGCGGAGGGGCGCAGAATCGACGTGATGCTGGTCGACGCCGATCTCGGCGCGGGCGGTACCGGAATCGGAGGTACCGGCGGTACCGCGAACGGCGGGGCCGTCGCGAACGGCGCGGCAGGCGCGGGAGGACCGGTTCAGATGCCGGTCGCCCGCGCCGTACCGGACAACGGCGAGGTGATGACGCCGGTCGACGGCATCTCCCTGGTCGCCGGGGTCAGGGCGGGCCAGCCGTCCGTCCGCACGGTCGTGCTCGCCGAGAAGGACGACCCGGGCCGCGCGGCGCTGGCGCTCCAGGCGGGCGCCTCCGGCTGGGTCGCGAAGGACTGCTCGCTGCAGCGGCTGCTCGCGGTGATGCGTGGCGTCCTGCGGGACGAGACGCATCTGCCGGCGGCCCTGCTCACGGGCGTCCTGCGGGAGTTGACGGCGGCACGCAAGCACCGTACGGAGAGCGAGCGGCTGGTCGAGTCGCTGACGCCGCGCGAGCGGGAGGTGCTGCGCTGCATGGTGGCGGGCCTCGGGCGCAAGGCGGTGGCCGAGCGGCTCTTCCTGTCGCCGCACACCGTCCGCACGCATATGCAGAACGTGCTGGGCAAGCTCGGCGTCCACTCCACGCTGGCGGCGGTCGCGCTGGCCCGCAGGGCGGGCGTGGGCCCGGTGGCTCTGGCGCCCCGGGTGATCACCTCGACGGGCTGACCCGCACGCCCTGCCCGTACGCCCTGACGGGAGTGCGGGCAAGGGCGTACGGGGACCGGGGGCCGGTGACCGTGCTGGGAGGTCAGCCGGGAACGTTGTCGAACGGGGCGGTCAACTGCCGCAGCAGCGAAGCCAGTTCGCCCCGTTGGGCGCCGCTCAGCTCCGCGAGGATCGCACGCTCCTGGGCGAGCAGCCCGGCGAGTGCCTGATCGGCGCGGTCCTGCCCCTCGACGGTGAGCCTGACCAGCACCCCGCGCCGGTCGCTGGGGTCGGGCAACCGCTCGACCAGGCTCTTCTTGGCCAGCCTGTCGATGCGGTTCGTCATCGTGCCCGAGGTCACCAGGGTCTGGGTCAGCAGCTGGCCGGGCGAGAGCTGGTACGGGGCGCCCGCGCGCCGCAGCGAGGTCAGTACGTCGAACTCCCACGGCTCCAGGCCGTGCTCCGCGAACGCGATCCGGCGCGCCCGGTCCAGGTGGCGGGCCAGCCGGCTCACGCGGCTGAGCACCTCAAGCGGCTCCACGTCGAGGTCGGGGCGCTCGCGGCGCCATGCTGCGACCAGTCGGTCGACCTCATCCTCCATGACGATCAGTGTAGAGGGTCCCTCGACGTGAAGTCTCTTGACGTCAAGATATGCGGGGGTGCAGGGTGGGAATCACCGGGCCGACGACCCGGCAGCGCCGACCAGCGAGGGACCGAGCCATGCCCAAAACACCGTCCGGCCCGAAAGTTCCGTCCGGCCCGGATCTTCCGGCCATCCCAGCCGCCCAGGCCGCCCCGGCCACCGGTTCCGCCCCTTCCGTGCCTTCCGCCCCTTCCGTGCCCTCCGGTGCGCTCAAGGCCGACTGGGACCCGGGCCAGTACCTCCGGCACGCCGGTCACCGGGGCCGCCCGTTCCTGGACCTGCTGGCCCGCGTCCCCGATCCGCCGGTGCCGACGCCGGGCGGCGCGCCCAGGATCGCCGACCTCGGCTGCGGCCCCGGCAACGTCACCGCGCTCCTCGCCGACCGCTGGCCCACCGCCCGGATCACCGGCCTCGACAACTCGCCCGAGATGCTGGAGCGCGCGACGAGGGAGTACGCGGGCCCGACCTCCGGCGGCGGCACGCTGGACTTCCGGACCGCCGACGCCACGGACTGGACGCCCGAGGAGCCGTACGGCCTGATCGTCTCCAACGCCGCCCTCCAGTGGGTTCCCGGCCACCCCGACTCCTTCCCGCGCTGGATCGGCGCCCTGGCCCCCGGCGGCACCTTCGCCTTCCAGGTCCCCGGCAACTTCAGCGCCATCAGCCACACCCTCCTCGCCGACCTCTGCGACAGCCCGCGCTGGCGCGAGCGTCTCTCCCCCATCCGCCGCACGGGCGTCGTCCTGGAACCGGCCGAGTACGTCACGCGCCTGGCCGACCTCGGCTGCGAGGTGGACGCCTGGGAGACCACGTACCTCCAGCTCCTCCACGGCGAGGACCCGGTGCTCGACTGGGTCAAGGGCACGGCCCTGCGCCCGGTCCTGACCGCGCTCGCCGACGACCCTGCCGCGACGCGGGAGTTCACCACCCGCTACCGCGACCTGCTCCGCACCGCCTACCCGGCCGGCCCGCACGGCACGGTCTTCCCGTTCCGCCGGATCTTCGCGGTGGCCCGCAAGCCGGTCGTGGTGTGACGGAGCGCGTCAGAGCCGGTTCAGCGCTCCCAGGGTGAGGTCGATCCCGACGGTGAGGGGGACGCTCGTCCTCAACTCGTCGTGGAAGACGCCGGTCGACGTGCGGGACGTGGCCACCGGGCCCACCGTGCAGCCGTCCCGCGGGGGCACGGGCCAGTGGGGTGTGACCTCGGACGGCACCGCGGGCAAACCCGGCGCACACACACTCCGGCCCCGGTGGATGTTGGAGGACATCCACCGGGGCCAGATGAGATAACCCTATCGTCCTATTCCGTGGCGATCGCATTCAGGACGTTCATCCGGCCCGCCCGGAACGCCGGTACCAGCGCCGCGAAGAGCCCGACGAACGCCGAGGCGACGAAGACGGTGAGGATCGTCGGCCAGGGGATCTCCAGGACACCGAGGCCCTCCAGCGCCAGCAGCTTCTGGGCCGCCGTACCCCAGCCCATGCCCAGACCGAGGCCGAGCAGGGCGCCGAAGAGGGC
This sequence comes from Streptomyces corynorhini, assembly GCF_003346515.1. Classification (GTDB taxonomy): domain Bacteria; phylum Actinomycetota; class Actinomycetes; order Streptomycetales; family Streptomycetaceae; genus Streptomyces; species Streptomyces corynorhini. The sequence continues at coordinate 3,245 of NZ_QQNA01000344.1, read as the reverse complement.
GATCACCACCGACTCCAGGCGGATCATGCGGCGCAGCTGACGGCGCGAGAGACCGATGGCGCGCAGGAGGCCGATCTCGCGGGTGCGTTCGACCACCGAGAGGGCCAGGGTGTTCACGACGCCCAGCACCGCGACGATGATCGCGAGGGCCAGCAGGCCGTAGACGATGTTCAGCAACTGGCCGATCTGGTCCTGGAGATTCTGCTTGTAGTCGGTCTGGTTGCGCACCGTGTACTGCGGATACGCGGCGAGCGCGGCCTTGACGCCCTCGTACGCCTGCTTCTCCTGGCCGTCCGCCGCCGCCGCGAGGATCATCAGGTCGCCGGGCATCCGCTCGGCCGGTATGTACCGCTCCACCGTCGTGATGTTCGTGTACAGCGCTCCCTGGTCGATCGCCGTGTCGTCCGACGTGATCGCCGCGACCCTCAGCTCGGCCGTCCGCCCGCCCTCGAAGGCAGCCGTCAACGTGTCACCGACCTCGACGCCGTGCTTCTTGGCGTAGCCCTCGCCGACCGACATCGCGTCCTTGCCGTACGCCGCGGGCAGGTCGCCCGCGACCGTCTCGCGGCGCAGGTCCTGGAGGTAGGTCTCGTCCGTGGCGGACAGGCCCGTCGTGCTGGTCGTGCCGTCCGGTGCGGTCAGCCTCGCCTCCACCCACTTGTAGTGGGTGACGTGCGTCAGGTCCGGGGCCCCGGCCAGCGCGGCCACCGCCTGCGGCACGATCGGCTGGGGACCCGCGGCCTCCACGATGAAGTCCGCGCCCACCGACCGGTCCAGCTCGTCGGTGGCCGAGGCCACCATCGAGGAGCCGACCACCGCCAGACACGCCACCAGCGCCAGCCCGATCATCAGGGCCGCCCCGGTGGCTCCCGTACGGCGCGGGTTGCGCAGCGCGTTGCGCTCGGCCATCCGGCCGACCGGGCCGAACATCCGCAGGACGACGACGCCGAGCACCCGTACGACACCGGCGGCCAGCATCGGGCCGACCACGACGAAGCCGAGGAGGGTGAGGACGACACCGGCACCGAGAGCGAGCGAGCCCTCGCCCGCCTTGTCGGCCCGCGCCGCCATCAGCAGGGCCGCCGCGCCCAGACCGGTCAGCAGCAGCCCGGCGACGGCCCTGAGCCGACCCGCACGGCCGTCGGCCGACGTGCCCGCGTCGCGCAGCGCCGCCATCGGCGAGACCTTCCCGGCCCGCCTGGCGGGAACGTACGCGGCGAGGACGGTGACCACGACGCCCAGCACGATCCCGACCACCGGGGTCGTCCACCTGACCGTCAGATCGTCCACGGACAGTTCCATGCCGACCGCCGACATGACCTTCATCAGACCGACGGCTATCCCGACCCCCGCGGCGACCCCGGTCACCGAGCCGAAGATCCCCAGGAGCACCGCCTCCAGCAGCACCGAGCGGTTGACCTGCCGCCTGCTGGAGCCGAGCGCCCGCATCAGGCCGATCTCGCGGGTGCGCTGGGCGACCAGCATCGAGAAGGTGTTGACGATGAGGAAGATGCCGACGAGGAAGGCGATTCCGGCGAAGCCGAGCATCGCGTACTTCATCACGTCCAGGAAGGAGCCGACCTCCGAGCGGTTCTCGTCCGCTCTCTCCTGCCGCGTCTGGATTCTGTACGGGCCGAGGTCGGAGCCCAGTGCCGCCGTCACCTCCCGCTTCAGCTCGGTGGGGCTGACTCCCGGCTCGGCCGTGACGTTGAGATGGCTGAACCGTCCGGTCGCGCCCAGCAGCGCGCGCTGAGCGGTCCCGGTGTCGAAGAAGAGGATCGTCGCGCCCGGGTTGGTGACCGTGAAGGTGGCGATCCCGGAGATCCCCGCCGTCAGATCGCCCGTCGCGGTGATGGCCCGCAGCTCGTCACCGAGCTTCAGACCGTGCTTCTTCGCCGTGTCGGCGTCGATCATCACCTCGGTCGGGCCGCGCGGCGCGTGACCGGAAGTGATCTTCATCGAACGGAGGTCGTTGCGCGTCCAGTTGCCCGCGATGGTGGGCGCGCCGCTGGTGCTGCCCACGTTCTTGTCGCCGGAGTCGACGACCGTCACGCCCTGGCTGTCGACGGCGCCCTCGACCGACCGCGCGCCCGCCGCCTTCTCGACCGTACCGAGGGCGGCGGCGGGCAGCGTGTCCGGCCGGCCGTTCCCGTTCCCGTTCCCGTTCCCCTGATCGTTTTCGTCGTCCGCCTTCGGACTGACCGTCACATCCGCCGACGTCGCCGCGAACAGCTTGTCGAACGTCGTGTTCATCGTGTCCGTGAACACGAGCGTCCCGCTCACGAACGCCACCGACAGCAGGACCGCGACGGCGGAGAGCGCCATCCGGCCCCTGTGCGCGAGGAAGTTGCGCAGGGAGGTCTTGAAGACGGTCACGAGGTCCGCCCCCGCGCGTCGAAGTCCTTCATACGGTCCAGTACGGCGTCGGCCGTCGGCCGGAGCATCTCGTCCACGATCCGCCCGTCGGCCAGATACAGCACCCGGTCCGCGTACGAGGCGGCCACCGGGTCGTGCGTGACCATCACGATGGTCTGCCCCAGCTCGTCCACCGACCTGCGCAGGAAGCCCAGCACCTCGGCGCCCGAGCGCGAGTCCAGGTTCCCGGTCGGCTCGTCACCGAAGATGATCTCGGGCCGGGCGGCGAGCGCCCGCGCGACCGCCACCCGCTGCTGCTGACCGCCCGACAGCTCGGTCGGCCGGTGCCGCAACCGGTCGGCGAGGCCCACCGTGTCCACGACCTGCCGGAGCCACGCGGCGTCCGGCCGCCGGCCCGCGATGTCCATGGGGAGCGTGATGTTCTCCATGGCGTTGAGCGTCGGCAGCAGATTGAACGCCTGGAAGATGAAGCCGATCCGGTCCCGGCGCAGCCGCGTCAGATGCTTGTCCTTGAGCTTCGTCAGCTCCGTCTCGGCGAGGTGGATCTCGCCTGAGGTCACGGTGTCCAGCCCGGCCAGGCAGTGCATCAGCGTCGACTTGCCCGAACCGGACGGGCCCATGATCGCGG
>NZ_QQNA01000344.1:0-229 GCF_003346515.1 Streptomyces corynorhini | reverse complement strand
CCCGGACCCGTACGCCTTCACCACCTGGCGCGCTCGTGCCGCGACGGCCGTAGCCCCTCCAGTACCCCCGTGCCTGGGAATGGTCACAGCCGTTGTCACGGTATGTCTCCTATATCGCTTGTCGCACCGGATGAACAGGCGGTGCGACAAGCGATATAGGAGACATACCGTGACAACGGCTGTGACCATTCCCAGGCACGGGGGTACTGGAGGGGCTACGGCCGTCGCG
>NZ_QQNA01000343.1 GCF_003346515.1 Streptomyces corynorhini | reverse complement strand
GGAGCGGGGGCGAGGGGGCCGGGGCGTTCGAGAGGCTGCTGGCGCTCACCGGCCGGGACCCGGGCTGGGAACCGGGCTGAGAGCCGTGTGGTGCCGCGTGTGGGGCGCGTGTGGTGACACGCGCGGGAATCGTCGGCGTACCGCGGTGCGCGGCGGTTAAACCCGATTGGCGAACACTCGCAACGGTGGACTGGACGGGTGTGTGGCGGGCAGATGTCTTGGTATGCACCACTGTCCGCAACGGTTGTGCGAGGAGGAGGGGACATGGAGATTTCCGGCATCGTCATGGCCATTATCGTCGGCATCGTGATCGGTGTGCTCGGTCGGCTCGTGGTGCCCGGACGGCAGCGAATCGGCGTCCTGCTGACCATTCTGGTCGGCATCGTCGCGGCCCTGATCGGTACGGCCATCGCGGCCGGTTTCGGTGTCGCGGACACCAAGGGGATCGACTGGATCGAGCTGATAATCCAGATCGCTCTCGCCGCGGTGGGCGTCGCCGCGCTGGATCGGGTGAAGGGCAGGGGCTGACCCCCGCCGCAGCCACGGGTACGGGCACCGGCACGCGCGCACGCCTCCTGGCACCGGCACGGGCACGCCTCCGGGCGTGCGGTCCTGGCGTACGGCTCCGGGCGTGCGGTCCTGCCGTGCGGTTCGGTGCTCACAGTTCGGGCGCGCGGCTCGGGCGTGCGTGCGGTTCGGGCGCGCGGCTCAGGCGTGCAGAAGGGGACGGCCGCTGAGCAGGTTCCAACGGCCGTTACGCCCGCTGAGTTCGGTGACGGACAGCGGGCGCACGTCAATCCGCCAGAACGCCGACGGGGGCGCCCCGACGGCGTGCACGGTGGCGGCGCGGACGACGTCCGGTTCCGCCACGACGATCACGCGCCGCCCGGTGCCGCCCGCGCCGTCCATCCCGTCTGCCTTGTCCGCCCTGTCCATACCGTTGCCGTTCTCGGCGTCCGGGCCGGCCTCCGCGCCAGGGTGATCGGTCGCGGCGCCCGCCTCCAGCCATTGCGCGACGCGTACGTGGAAGTCGAGCAGGGACTCGCCGCCGTGCGGGGCGGCGGCCGGGTCGGCGAGCCAGGCCGCCACCGCCTGGGGTTCGGCCGAGGCCACCTCGTCCAGCGTCCTGCCCTGCCAGCGGCCCACGGCACACGGTGCGAGGCCGTCCGCCGCCGTCCCGTCCAACGGGTCTGCGGTCAGGCCGAGTACGTGGGCGGTCCTGCGGCAGCGGCGCGTGGGGGAGACGTACAGGGCGGCGGCGCGCGGGAAGCTCTCCCGTACGGCCTCGGCCTGGCGCAGGCCGGTGACGTCCAGGTCGTCGGTGACGTCCAGGTCGTCGTCCCCGGCCGGAGCGGGGAACCGTGCTTCGCGCAGCGCGGTGCTCATGGCGGGTGAGATGAGCATGATCCGGGTCGTCGTCTGTCCTGTGGTCATGGGCTGAAGCCAACTCCTTCCGGGCCCGGGACGCGAGAGGGCCTCTTGGCCCACCTGCCGGTTCGCGGTACGTTCACGTCGATATTTACGACGGCGAGACGGAAGTCCGGTGAGAGTCCGGCACGGTCGCGCCACTGTATGCGGGGATCCGGTCGCGCGCGGCGCGGTGGATCCCGGTGAGTCAGACCCGATGGCCGTCGTACGGGCTCCACTCAATGGGACGCGAGTTCCCCAAGGAGGTTGTGCCATGGCTCAGTCCATAACGCACCCGGTCATTTCTCCCGCCGCCGATACCCCGGTCACCCCGCTTCCGCTGCGCGCGGTGCTGCCGTGGGCCGTGTTCGTGGGCACCCTGATGCTGGTGCTGCTCTACTTCGTCGGCGCGGAACAGGGCGCGACGTCGGTGTTCTCCGGGGCGGGTGTGCACGAGTGGGTGCACGACGGCCGTCATCTTCTCGGCTTCCCCTGCCACTGACGCCGACGACGGAGAGATCACGCACATGCATGCCTCCACCGTCAGAAACCTCCTGGTCCGCGGCATGATCGCGGGCGTGCTGGCCGGACTCCTCGCGTTCGCGCTGGCCTATTTCGCGGGCGAGCCCTCCGTACGGGACTCGATCGCGCAGGAGGAGGCCAACTCCGCGCCGGCACATCAGCACGGCGGCGCGGAGGAGGACCCAGCGGATTCGACCGCTTCCCAGCCGCAGGCACACCATCACGACGAGGAGGAAGAGGAACTGGTCAGCAGGCCGGTGCAGTCGACGTTCGGACTGGCCACCGGCGTTCTGGTGTACGGGGTGGCCGTGGGCGGAATCGCCTCGCTGGTCTTCGCCGTGGGCCTCGGCCGGATCGGCCGGTTCGGGCCGAGAGCGACGGCGGCGCTGATCGCGGGTGCCGCGTTCGTCACGGTCTACCTGGTGCCGTTCCTGAAGTATCCGGCGAATCCGCCCGCGGTCGGTGATCCGGACACCATCGGCAAACGCACCGCGCTGTTCTTCCTGATGATTCTCCTGAGCGTCCTGCTCGCGTTCGCCGCGATCATCGCGGGCAGGCGACTCGCACCGCGCCTGGGCAACTGGAACGCGTCGCTCGCCGCCGGTGCCGGCTACGTCGTCGCGGTGGCCGTGGCGTGTCTGCTGCTGCCCGCGAACACCGACGCCATCCCGGAGACCTTCCCGGCCGCTCTGCTCTGGGAGTTCCGGCTGTCGTCGATCGCCGTGCAAGCGCTGCTGTGGACGGCCTTCGGGCTGATCTTCGGTGCGCTCGCCGACGGCGCGCTCCGCTCGGGGCGGGCCGGGGCGGCGCGGGAAGGAGCGGAAGCATCGGAAGCATCGGAAGGAGTGGAAGGAGTGGAAGAAGTGGAGGGAGCGGCCGGTGTCGCGTCGGAGCGGCCCGCGGGTTCGTCCGGCTGACGGCTGAGCCGTCGCGCAGCCACGGGGGGAGTGCGGGGGAGTGCGGGGTCAGTCGCTGATCCCGCACTCCCTCGTGGTGTGTGCTGACGGGCATCGCGCCGCCGGGAGAGGGCGAGCGGGCGGCCAGTAGAGTTCGGGGTCGGTCTTCTCCCAGCTCAGAGGTGTACGGAAGTGAGTGTCCCGCCCCACGAGGTTCGCGTGTCGGACGCAGGGTCGTCCTCCCCCCTGTCGCCGGTGGCCGTCGTCGGCATCGGCGCCGACGGCTGGACGGGGCTGTCCGGCGGCGCGCGGGAGGTGTTGCGGGCGGCCGAGGTGATCATCGGAGGCCACCGCCAGCTGCGACTGCTCCCCGAGGAGTGCGCGGCTGAGCGCGTGGCATGGCCGTCGCCGCTGCGCCCGGCCGTCCCCGGGCTGCTGGCCGCCCACGCCGGACGCCGGGTCGCGGTGCTGGCCAGCGGTGACCCGATGTTCTACGGGATCGGGCGGACCCTCGCCGAGGTGGCGGAGGCCGGGGCCGTC
>NZ_QQNA01000342.1 GCF_003346515.1 Streptomyces corynorhini | reverse complement strand
GCGCCGTTGTCGCGCCCACACCCGCCGACCCGTTCCGTACGACCGGAGACGACCGGAGAGTCCCGAAACATGCGCAGACCATGGGCCACGCCCCGGCGGTCCGTCCTGACCCTGGCCCTCGCGGGCCTCACCGTCTCGCTGGCCGCCGCCCCCGCGGCGGCCGACAGCAGCGCCTGCACGCACCATTTCTCGGGGCCGCAGATCTGTATCCGGCTGGAGGGACAGGGCGGACAGAACTCGGTCACCGGGATCTGGACCAACCCGCCCGCCGATCTCGCCTCCCGCGATGTCTCGCTCCACCGGGGCGGACGGCGGGTGGCCACGGCCACGGCCACCCGCTCGGGCAAGGCACTGACGCACACCTGGCCGACCGGGGACACCGGCACCGGCACCGAGCTGTGTGTGAAGTTCAAGGGCAGTGAGCGCATGGCCTGCCAGACCCCGCGCTGACCGCCCAACAGGCGCCGCGCGTACGGCGCGTACCGCCCGCACGGCTCCCACCGCCCGTACCGGTCTTACGACCCGTACCGGTCTTACGGCTCGTACGGCTCGGCCCGCACGGCTTGTACGGGCGGCGCGGCGCCTCGGCGGGCCCGGCGGCGGGTCTCCTGCCCTCAGCCGCCGACCGCCGCCGTCTTCGTGCCGTCCCGGCTCCCCAGCAGCGCGGCCGCCGCCGCGCCCACCAGGCCCGCGTCCGTCCCCATGCGCGCCGGGACGACCTCCAGCCGCTGGACGAAGGAGAGCGCCGCGTAGTCGCGCAGGGAGCGGCGCAGCGGCGCGAAGAGCACCTCGCCCGCGCCCGCCACCCCGCCGCCGATGACCGCGATCCGGATCTCGACCAGCGTGGCCGTCGCGGCGATACCGGCGGCCAGCGCCTGGGCCGCCCGGTCGAAGGAAGCGATCGCCACCGGATGTCCCGCGCGGGCGGCGGCGGCCACGGCGGCCGCCGAACGGTCGCCGCCCGGGGCGGGCTCCCAGCCGCCCTCCAGCGCCCGCCGGGCGATGTTGGGGCCGCTCGCGATGCGCTCCACACAGCCCCGGCCGCCGCAGGGGCAGGAGTCGCCGTCCAATTCGACGCTGATGTGGCCGATGTGACCGGAGTTGCCGGTGGGGCCCGGGTGGAGCCGACCGTTCAGTACGAGGCCACCGCCGACCCCCGTGGAGACCACCATGCACAGCGCGTCGTCGTAGCCCCCGGCCGCGCCCTGCCAGTGCTCGGCCGCCGTGATGGCGACACCGTCGCCCACGAGCGTCACCGGCAGCCCGCCCACGGCCGCCCGTACCCGCTCCACCAGCGGGAATCCGCGCCAGGCCGGGACATTGACCGGGCTGACCGTACCGGCGGAGGCGTCGACGGGACCGGCGCTGCCGATCCCGACGGCCGTGACGGACGGCCACAGGGGCGAGGCCGAGACCTCCGCGAGGACCTCCTCGACGGCGCGCATCACCGTCTCGCCGTCCTCCCGCGCGGGGGTGGGCCGCTGGGCCCGTACGAGGATCCTGCCGCGGCCGTCCACCAACGCACCGGCGATCTTGGTACCGCCGATGTCGAGTGCGGCGACGGATTCGGTATGCATCGGTCTGGGATCTCCCGGCGACGAGGTATCCCCCTCGGAGGGGGGTGTACGGAACGAGGGGGTGGTACGGAACTATGGCTTCGTTCCACAGTCTCCATACACTTGACAACGTTGTCCAGGGCCTATGCTCGACGGCACCGCCCGGACGAGACCCGCGGCGCCCAGGACCTGACGGAAGAATCACCGAGAAACGACAGGACAGCGCACTGTGGCCGATACCGCCCATCGCCCGGAGAACCGCTACGGCAACCGGCCCACCATGAAGGATGTGGCCGCGCGCGCCGGAGTCGGGCTCAAGACGGTCTCCCGCGTGGTCAACGGAGAGGCGGGCGTCACCGCCGACACCGAGCGGCGGGTCCAGGAGGCGATAGACGCGCTGGGCTTCCGCCGCAACGATTCGGCGCGGGTGCTGCGCAAGGGCCGTACGTCGAGCATCGGACTGGTCCTGGAGGATCTCGCGGACCCCTTCTACGGTCCGCTGAACCGGGCGGTGGAAGAGGTGGCGCGCGCGCACGGCGCGCTGCTCATCAACGGGTCGAGCGCCGAGGACCCGGACCGCGAGCAGGAGCTGGTGCTCGCGCTCTGCGCGCGCCGGGTGGACGGTCTGATCGTGATTCCCGCCGGGCACGACCACCGCTATCTGGAGCCGGAGATCAAGGCCGGGGTGGCGACGGTCTTCGTGGACCGGCCGGCCGGCCGGATCGACGCGGACGCGGTGCTCTCCGACAGCTTCGGCGGCGCCCGCTCGGGAGCCGCGCATCTGATCGCGCACGGCCACCGCAGGATCGGCTTCATCGGCGACCAGCCCGGCATCCACACGGCGAGCGAGCGGTTGCGCGGCTACCGTACGGCGCTGGCGGACGCCGGTCTGCCCATCGCGGACGACTGGGTCTCGCTCGGTACGACGGCGCCGCGCAGGGTCCACGAGGCGGTGCGCGCGATGCTCGCCCTTCCCGAGCCGGTGACGGCGATCCTCACCGGCAACAACCGGGTGACGGTGACGGTGGTACGCGTCCTGACGGACCATGAACGTCCGGTCGCCCTGGTGGGCTTCGACGACATCGAGCTGGCGGATCTCCTGGACCCCGGCCTGACGGTCATCGCGCAGGACGCGGCGACCCTGGGACGCACGGCGGCGGAGCGCCTCTTCCACCGGCTGGACGGCGGGGCGGACGCTCCGGCGCGGGTCGTGGTGCCGACGCGACTGATCGCCCGGGGCTCGGGCGAGATCCCGCCGCCCGCGGACGGCTGAGCAACCCCGTGAGGCGGTGGGCGGGCGTCGGCCGCCGTCAGCCCGCGCGGCCCGGGTCGCGGAAGCCCTCCAGGTCCGCGCGGCTCAGCCCGGTCAGCCCGGTGACCTCGTCGTCGTCCAGGGCGCCGCAGTCGAGGCCCCGCAGCAGATGGCCGCTGAGCGCCTTGGCGGTGGCGGGCTCGTCCATGACGGCGCCGCCCGCCTTGGCGACGTAGGCGGCCAGCCGCGCCGCCGCCTGTTCGAGGCCCTCGCGGTAGAAGGCGTAGACGGCGGCGTACCGGGTCGGCAGGTGGCCCGGGTGCATGTCCCAGCCCTGGTAGTAGGCGCGGGCGAGGGCGCGCCTGGTCAGGCCGTAGTGCAGCCGCCACGCCTCGTGGACCTGGGGGGTCGGGCCGACGGGCAGGACGTTGGTGGAGCCGTCGCTGACGCGTACGCCCGTTCCGGCCGCGGCGACCTGCATGACGGCCTTCGCGTGGTCGGCGGCCGGGTGGTCGCTCGACTGGTGGGCGGCGCTGACACCGACGCAGGCGCTGTAGTCGAACGTGCCGTAGTGCAGCCCGGTGGCCCGGCCGCCCGCCGCGCCGATCATCCGGGCCACGGTGGCGGTGCCGTCGGCGGCCAGGACGGCCTGGCTCGTCTCGATCTGGATCTCGAAGCCGATCCGGCCGGTCTCCAGCCCGTGCGCCTTCTCGAACTCCCCGGCCAGCCGCGCCATCGCCGCGACCTGCTCGGCGTAGCAGACCTTGGGCAGGGTGAGGACGAGTCCGCCGGGCAGACCGCCGGCGGCCATCAGCCCGCTGAGGAAGATGTCGAGGGTGCGGATGGCGCGGTCGCGGACGGCCGCCTCCAGGCACTTCATGCGGATGCCCGTGTACGGGGCCGCCGTGCCGTTCGCGTACGCCTCGTGGACCAGCCGGGCGGCGCGGGCGGCGGCCTCGTCCTCCTCGTCGTCCGGGCGGGGTCCGTAGCCGTCCTCGAAGTCGACGCGCAGGTCCTCGACGGGCTCGCGCGCCAGCTTGGCCCGTACCCGCTCGTGGACCGGTCCCGCCAGCGCGTCGGGGAGACCGAGGACCCGCGCCAGGGAGGCCGCGTCCGGAGCGTGTTCGTCGAGGGCGGCGAGCGCCCGGTCGCCCCAGGAGCGCGGGGTGTCCGCGTCGAAGACGTCGGCGGGTACGTAGACGGTGTGCACGGGCTGACGGGTGCCGGGGTCGCCGGGGTAGCGGCGGGCGAGTTCGGCGTCGACGTCCGCGAGGGAGGCGCCGACGGCCTCGACGGCCCCCGCCGGGAGGCTGGTGGCGATCTTCTCGTGCTGCCCCATTCCGGCACCCTTCTCTTTTCCGTACCGCGGAATCATCGATCCGTGGCAGGAAGTCAAGCCGCAGGTCCCGGCCGCGTCAATGGCGACCGGCCACGCGCCGGGGAACGGCGCGGGGCCGCGCGGTGGAGTCCACCGCGCGGCCCCGGGGCGTACCGGAGGGAATCGGTTCAGCCCTTGCGGGCCTTGACCTCTTCGGTGAGTTGCGGGACGACCTCGAAGAGGTCGCCGACGATGCCGTAGTCGACGAGGTCGAAGATCGGCGCTTCGGCGTCCTTGTTGATCGCCACGATCGTCTTCGACGTCTGCATCCCGGCGCGGTGCTGGATCGCGCCGGAGATGCCCGAGGCGATGTAGAGCTGGGGGGAGACGGACTTGCCGGTCTGGCCGACCTGGCTGGCGTGCGGGTACCAGCCCGCGTCCACGGCGGCGCGCGAGGCGCCGACGGCCGCGCCGAGCGAGTCGGCCAGCGCCTCGATGACGGCGAAGTTCTCGGCGCCGTTGACCCCGCGTCCGCCGGAGACGACGATCGCGGCCTCGGTCAGCTCCGGACGCCCCGTCGACTCACGCGGAGTGCGGGCGACGACCTTGGTGGCGGTCGACTTCTCGCCGAAGGCGACCGTGAGCGCCTCGACGGTGCCCGCGGCGGGCGCCGCCTCGACCGGGGCGGAGTTGGGCTTGACGGTGATGACCGGGGTGCCCTTGGAGACGCGGGACTTGGTGGTGAACGCGGCGGCGAAGACCGCCTGGGTGGCGACCGGGCCCTCGGCACCGGCTTCGAGGTCGGTGGCGTCGGTGATGATGCCGGAGCCGATACGGACCGCGAGACGGGCCGCGATCTCCTTGGCCTCGGCGGAGGACGGCAGCAGGACGGCGGCGGGCGAGAGCGCCTCGACGGCCGCCTGGAGCGCGTCGACCTTGGGCACGACGAGGTAGTCGGCGAACTCGGCGGCGTCGGCGGTGAGGACCTTCACCGCGCCGTGCTCGGCGAGCACCGGCGCGGTGGCCTCGGCGCCCGCGCCCACCGCGAGCGCGACGGGCTCACCGATGCGGCGGGCCAGGGTGAGCAGTTCCAGGGTGGGCTTGCGGACGGCGCCGTCCACGTGGTCGACGAAGACGAGAACTTCAGCCATGGGTGGGATCTCCTGCGCGTACGAGGGGTCGGGCGGGTGGTCGAGTGAGCGACCGGGGCTCAGATGAACTTCTGCTCCGCGAGGAACCCGGCCAGCTGCTTGCCGCCCTCACCCTCGTCCTTGACGATGGTGCCCGCCGTGCGGGCCGGACGCTCGGTGGCCGAGTCGACCGCGGTCCAGGACCCCGCGAGGCCGACCTCGTCGGCGTCGATCTCCAGGTCCGCCAGGTCCAGCGACTCCACCGGCTTCTTCTTGGCCGCCATGATCCCCTTGAAGGAGGGGTAACGGGCCTCTCCCGACTGGTCGGTGACCGAGACGACCGCGGGCAGCGACGCCTCCAGCTCCTCGCTCGCACTGTCGCCGTCCCGGCGGCCCTTGACGAGGGTGCCCTCGACCGAGATCTCGGACAGGAGCGTGACCTGGGCGACTCCCAGCCGCTCGGCGAGGAGCGCGGGCAGCACACCCATAGCGCCGTCGGTGGAGGCCATGCCGCAGACCACCAGGTCGTAGCCGGTCTTCTCGACGGCCTTGGCCAGCACCAGCGAGGTGCCGATGACGTCCGTGCCGTGCAGATCGTCGTCCTCCACGTGGACGGCCCTGTGCGCGCCCATCGACAGCGCCTTGCGCAACGCGTCCTTGGCGTCCTCGGGACCGACGGTCACCACGGTGACCTCCGCCTCGTCCGCCGCGTCGGCGATCCGCAGCGCCTGCTCGACGGCGTACTCGTCCAGCTCGGACAGCAGACCGTCGACCTCGTCACGGTCGAGCGTCAGGTCATCGGCGAAACGCCGGTCCCCGGTGGCGTCGGGCACGTACTTCACACAGACAACGATCCTCAAGCTCACGCCGGCTCTCCTACTGCATCGTCTTTTCCGGGCTGCCTTGTCGCACGCAGCATAGGCGCCTTGTCGGGCGGTTTCCGGTCGGGAGACCGGCTCACCGGAGTAATATTACTCGCCAGTACATTCCATAGTCTGCCCGCTGAGCAAGCGCTTGGAACTGTGACCTACCCAACGCGGCGAGGGAGACGGCGCGGGAACTCTCAGTCCCGCAGCGCGTTGAAGCGCCCCTGGTGGTACAGGAGGGGGCGGCCCGCGCCCGCGGAGTCCCCCGCGACGGCCTGGGCGACGATCAGGCGGTGGTCGGCCGCGGGTACGCGGGCGACCACCCGGCAGACCAGCCAGGCGAGTACGCCGTCCAGCACCGGCACCCCCTCGGGCCCCTCCCGCCACGCGGTGGGCGGGGCGAACCGGTCGGCGCCGGAGCGTGCGAAGGTGGCGGCCAGTTCGGTCTGGTGCTCGCCGAGTATGTGCACCCCCACGTGCGCGGCCCCGGCCAGGACCGGCCAGCTGGAGGACGTGACGCCCACGCCGAAGGAGAGCAGCGGCGGCTCGGCGGCCACGGAGCTGAGCGAGGTGGCGGTGAAACCGACCGGCCGCTCGCCCCGGGCCGTGACGACGGCGACGCCCGCCGCGTGGCGCCGGAAGACGGAGCGGAGCAACGCGGGAGAGCCCGGCTGAGCAGTCGACAGGTCGGGTGAGGTCGTCATGGAAGGGTCCTTCGCGGAGGGTCGAACGGGGCCGTGGACGCTCGGACGGCCGGACAGCGGGTACGCGCGCCGCGGGCCCGGCCCGTCCGGACCCGCCAGGAGCGAAGGGGTTCCCGGGGCACCCTGTCAGGGTGACGACAAGTGGCGGTCATGGTCAAGTGCGCTCCCCCGGGCGGACTTTCGGACGGACACTCACACCGCTTCCCCCAGTGCGGCGATGACGTCCACCCGGCGCGGCTGCCCGGACGCTCTGCGGACGACTCGGCCGCGGGCGTCCAGGACCAGCACGGTCGGGGTCCGGACGATGCCCAGCTCCCGGACGAGCGCGAGGCGCTCCTCCGCGTCCAGTTCCACATGGGAGACCCCGTCGACCATGGCCGCGACCTCGCTGAGGGTGCGTCTGGTCGCCCGGCAGGGCTGGCAGAACGCGCTGGAGAACTGCAGGAGCGTGGCCCGCTCCCCGAGTTCGGCGCCCAGCTCCGCCGCGCCGAGCCGCAGCCCGTCCTCGTCCCGCATCCTCAGCCTCCCGTCCCGGCGCCCGCGCACCGGCCGAACGCGGCGCCGTCACCGGCACACCGCCGCGCGGACCACGAGTCCGCTGCTCTCCATCTCCCCTGGAGCGTTCGCGCCACCGCGGAAATTCCCGGCTCCCGCGGCGGTGATCGACGAGCGAGGCCGGCGCCATGGACGTCGACGTACGAGGACCGCGGTTCGGCACGGTCGTCAGCACCGCCGTCGTACCGGCCGCGGTGCTGATCACCGGGCAGCGGCGGCCCGCGGCCACCGCTGGACCGCGGGCTGTATCCGCAGTTCCGACACGCTGTGACGGTGGTGCGGTGACGTGACGAGAATCTCGCCCCGCACAGGGATCAGGACTGGCCACGGGGCCGTGTATGGGGCACGATCGGCGGAATGCCGAAAACCTACGGCTGCGTAACTTCCGCCGGGAGAACCTCCCCGGAACAAGAAGGGTCCTCCCCAGATGGCAGAGCTCGTCTATCGGCCGGTCATCGGCGCCGCTCGCACGATGTTCAAGGCGCTGGACCTGAAGATCGACACGCAGGGTTCGGAGCACATTCCGCGCACCGGCGGTGCCGTGCTCGTCAGCAACCACATCAGCTATCTGGACTTCATCTTCGCCGGACTCGCCGCCCTGCCGCAGAAGCGTCTGGTGCGCTTCATGGCGAAGGACCAGGTCTTCCGGCACAAGATCTCGGGGCCGCTGATGCGCGGCATGAAGCACATCCCGGTGGACCGCAAGCAGGGCGAGACCGCCTACGCGCACGCGCTGTCCTCGCTGCGGGCGGGCGAGATCGTCGGGGTCTTCCCCGAGGCGACCATCTCGCAGTCCTTCACGCTCAAGAGCTTCAAGTCGGGCGCGGCCAGGATGGCGCAGGAGGCAGGCGTCCCGCTGATCCCGGTCGCGCTGTGGGGCACCCAGCGGGTGTGGACCAAGGGCCGGCCGCGGAGCTTCAGGCGGAGCCACATCCCGGTGACGATCCGCGTCGGTGAGCAGGTGGAGGCGCCGGGCGACCAGTACGCGGGCGCGATCACCCGTCGGCTGCGCGACCGGGTGCAGGAGCTGCTGGAGGCGGCGCAGCGCGCCTATCCCGTGCGGCCCAGGGACGCGAGCGACACCTGGTGGGTACCGGCTCACCTCGGGGGTACGGCGCCCACGGCGCACGAGGCCCGTGAGGCCGACAGGAGCTGACGGCGGGGCCGGTGCGCGGAGGGACGGCGGAAACGTCTCTCCGCGCACCGGCCCGGGGCTATCCCGCCATCTCTTCCTTCAGCGCCTGCACGAACGCGTCGACGTCGTCCTCCGTCGTGTCGAAGGAGCACATCCAGCGGACGTCCCCGGCCTTCTCGTCCCAGAAGTAGAACCGGAAGCGCTCCTGGAGGCGCAGGCTCACCGCGTGCGGCAGCCGGGCGAAGACGGCGTTGGCCTGGACCGGGTGGAGGATCCGCACGCCGTCCACCGCCCGGACGCCCGCCGCGAGCCGCTGGGCCATCGTGTTGGCGTGCCGGGCGTTGCGCAGCCACAGGTCGCCCGCGAGCAGCGCTTCCAGCTGGACGGAGACGAAGCGCATCTTGGACGCCAGCTGCATGGAGAGCTTGCGCAGGTGCTTCATCGCGCGGGCCGCGTCCGGGTTCAGGACGACCACCGCCTCGCCGAAGAGCATGCCGTTCTTCGTCCCCCCGCAGGACAGGATGTCCACGCCGACGGTGTTGGTGAAGGTCCGCATGGGGACGTCCAGGGACGCGGCGGCGTTGGCTATCCGGGCGCCGTCGAGGTGGACCTTCATGCCGAGGCCGTGGGCGTGCTCGCAGATGGCGCGGATCTCGTCGGGGGTGTAGACCGTGCCCAGCTCGGTGTTCTGGGTGATCGACACGGCCTGCGGCATGGCGCGGTGCTCGTCGTCCCAGCCGTACGCCTGCCGGTCGATCAGCTCGGGCGTCAGCTTGCCGTCGGGCGTCGGTACGGTGAGCAGCTTGAGTCCGGCGACCCGCTCGGGCGCCCCGCCCTCGTCCACGTTGATGTGCGCGGACTCGGCGCAGATGACCGCGCCCCAGCGGTCGGTGAGCGCCTGGAGCGCGACGACATTGGCGCCGGTGCCGTTGAAGACCGGGAACGCCCGCGCGTCCTGTCCGAAGTGGCTGTGCGCGACGCGCTGGAGATGGTCGGTGTAGTCGTCCTCGCCGTACGCGATCTGATGGCCGCCGTTGGCGAGGGCCAGCGCGGCGAGGATCTCGGGGTGGGCGCCCGCGTAGTTGTCGCTGGCGAAGCCGCGCACCTCGGGGTCGTGGTGGCGGCGCGCGTCCGTCGCGGGGGACCTCACGGTCCTGGGGTCAGCCACAGGCGGTTTCCATTCACTTCACGGGCGGGCCGGTCCCAGACTCCGACGATGGCCTCGGCCAGGTCCTTGACGTCCGTGAAGCCCGCGAACTTCGCGTTGGGTCGCTCGGCGCGCATCGCGTCGTGCACCAGTGCCTTGATCACCAGGATGGCAGCCGCGGCCCGGGGCCCGTCCTCGCCCCCCGCCTTGCGGAACGCGTCGCCGAGCGCGAGTGTCCACGCCTCGGCGGCGGCCTTGGCGGCGGCGTAGGCGGCGTTGCCCGCCGTGGGCTTGGTCGCGCCCGCCGCGCTGATCAGCACGTACCGTCCCCGGTCGCTGCGCAGCAGTCCGTCGTGGAAGGCCAGGGAGGTGCTCTGGACGGTGCGGATCAGGAGTTTCTCCAGCAGCTCCCAGTCCGCCAGGTCGGTCCCGGCGAAGGTGGCGCCGCCGCGCCAGCCGCCGACGAGATGGACCAGTCCGTCGATCCGGCCGAACTCCTTCTCGGTACGGTCGGCCCAGGCGCGCGTGGCGGCGGGGTCGAGCAGGTCCACGGTGTCGCCGATGACGGTGGCTCCGCCGTGCGCGTAGCGGGCGGCGTCGACGGCCTCGGCCAGCCGCTGGGCGTCCGCGTCCGCGCCGACGACGGTCGCGCCGGCCTCGGCGAGCCGCAGCAGGGCGGCGCGGCCGGCCGGGCCCGCCGCTCCGGCCACCGCGACGACGGCGCCGTGCAGCACGCCGTCCGGGTCGGCGGGGCCGGATCCGCTGGTACGGGTGGTGGCGTCCATGCCGCTCTCCTCCTGGCCGCGGGCGCTCACGCGGCCACGCGTCCGGTGTCCGTCGCGACAATGCCCTTGGTCGAGGCGATGACGCTCTTCAGCTTCTTGGACAGCGCCTCGTAGAACATGCTGAGGGGAAACTCGTCCGGAAGCACGTCGTCGACCAGTTTGCGGGGTGGCTGCGTCAGGTCGAGGGCGTCGGGGCCCTTGGCCCAGCGGGAGCCGGGGTGCGGGGCGAGGTAGGTGGAGACCAGCGCGTACCCGGCGAGCCAGTGGACCAGCTTGGGCCGGTCGATGCCCGCCCGGTAGAGGTCCTCGATCTCGGCACAGAGCTGGTTGGTGACGGTGGGTGCCCGCTCCCAGTCGATGCGCAGGGTGTTGTCCGTCCAGCGCACCACGTCGTGCTGGTGGAGGTAGGAGAAGAGCAGCTGGCCGCCGAGCCCGTCGTAGTTCTTGACGCGGGCGCCGGTGACGGGGAAGCGGAACATGCGGTCGAAGAGCACGGCGAACTGGACGTCGCGGCCCTGCGGGAAGCCGTCGGCCTCCAGCCGTACGGCCTCGCGGAACGCCGTCAGGTCGCAGCGCAGCTCCTCCAGGCCGTACATCCAGAACGGCTGGCGCTGCTTGATCATGAACGGGTCGAAGGGCAGGTCGCCGTGGCTGTGCGTGCGGTCGTGGATCATGTCCCACAGGACGAACGCCTGCTGGCAGCGCTCCTGGTCATCGACCATCGCGCGCAGGTCGTCGGGCAGTCCGACGCCGAGGGTGGAGACGGCGGCGGCGATGACGCGGCGGAAGCGGGCCGCCTCCCGGTCGCAGAAGATCCCGCCCCAGCTGAAGCGCTCGGGGGCCTCGCGCACGGCGATGGTCTCGGGGAAGAACACCGCGGAGTTGGTGTCGTACCCGGAGGTGAAGTCCTCGAAGGTGATGCCGCAGAAGAGCGGGTTGTCGTAGCGGGTGCGCTCCAGCTCGGCCAGCCAGTCGGGCCAGACCATGCGCAGGACGACGGCTTCGAGGTTGCGGTCCGGATTGCCGTTCTGCGTGTACATGGGGAAGACGGCCAGGTGCTGGCGGCCGTCGGCCCGGTCGGCCGCGGGTCCGAAGGCGAGCAGCGAGTCCAGGAAGTCGGGTACGGCGAAGCCGCCGTCGGACCATTTGCGCAGGTCGGAGAGGAGTGCGCGGTGGTACTCGGCGTCGTGCGGGAGCAGCGGGGCGAGCTGCTCGACCGCCGCGGTCACCCGGTCGAGCGCGACATCGGCGAGCGCGCGCGCCGGGGCGCCCTCGGCGGTGAAGTCGATCGATCCGTCCGGGGACTGCCAGGGGCGGATCTCCTCGACGGCGTTCTTCAGCTCCGGCCAGGCCGGGTGATCGATCAGCCTGGTCACGCCGGATATCCCGGATACAGCGGCTTCCTGCGCAAGAATTTCCGTCATGTCACTTCCCTCACCGTAGAACCTGGCGTGATCTCACCGTATAGGCCCAAGGTTCCCCCGTACAACCGGAGAGGACGGGAAATTTCCTGCTGTCACCCCATGGTCACCGCTGTTTTTCCTGCGATACGGCGGAGGGACGCGTACTTTCCATTGACCGCACGCGGCCGGGTCCGGCGACCGGAGCGGCTGCCGGGCCCTGTCTTCGAAGTCCCGCCGGGCCCGCCCGCCGGGCCCTCCCCTCGGGACGACGGCGCTACTTCGAAGACAGGGCCTACGCTCGGTGCGAACCGCCTTCGGACGCGGAGCCGCCTTCGACGGAAGCGAGACAGTCTTGACTTTCCAGACCATCGGTCATCGCGGAGTGATGGGTGTCGAACCGGAGAACACCCTGCGCTCCTTCCGGCACGCCGAGCGGGCCGGTATGGACGCCATCGAGCTGGATCTCCACCTGAGCAAGGACGGCGCCCTCGTCGTCATGCACGACACCGAAGTGGACCGCACGACCGACGGCACGGGCGCCATCGCCGACCGGACCCTCGCCGAGCTGCGGGAGCTGGACGCGGGACAGGGCGAGCGCGTACCGGTCTTCGAGGAGGTGCTGGAGGACGTCGCCTCGCCGGTCCAGGCCGAGATCAAGGACGTGGCCGCGGCGCGGGCGCTGGCGGCGGTGATGCGTGAGCGCGGGCTCGTGGAACGGGTCGAGGTGTCGTCGTTCCACGACGAGGCGGTGGCCGAGATCGCCTCGCTGGTGCCTGGCGTGCGTACGGTGCTGATCGCCAGCCGCTGGGGACCCGACGTGGTGGACCGCGCCAAGGCGGCGGGCGCGGCGCGGCTGGCGCTGAACATCCGCCGGCTGACCCTGGAGGTCGTGGAGCGTGCGCACGGCGAGGGGCTGGGGATCATCGGCTGGGTGGTGAACACCCAGGACCAGCTGCGGCTGGCGCGGGCGTTCGGGCTGTCCGCGGTGACCACGGACTTCCCGGAGATCCGGCGGACCGGGCGGTTCACGGCGTGACGTGAGCGCCGCCCCGCGCCGTGCCCCGGTCGGCCCGGGTGGCGGCCCGCGCCGTCAGACCAGCGGCTTGACCAGCAGCTCGAACTCCAGGTCCGCCCGGCGCGGTATGCCGAAGCGCTCGTCGTCGTACGGGAAGGGCAGCAGCTTTCCCGTACGGCGGTAGCCGCGCCGCTCGTACCAGGCGATCAGGTCCTCGCGCGCGGTCAGTACCGTCATCTGCATCTCGCGGACGCACCAGCTCTCGCACGCCATGCGCTCCGCCGTGGCGATGATCCGTCGGCCGAGGCCGCCGCCCTGCGCCCCGGGCCGCACCGCGAACATGCCGAAGTAGGCGGCCTCGCCCCGGTGTTCGAGCTGGCAGCAGGCGGTCAGCCGGCCGTCCTGTTCGATGGCCAGCAGCCTGCTCCCCGGCGCCTCGACGACATCGAGGACCGCCTGTACGTCGGTGCGCTGTCCGTCCAGGAGGTGCGCCTCCGTCGTCCATCCCGTACGGCTGCTGTCGCCGCGGTAGGCCGATTCCACCAGGTCCACCACGGCCTGCGCGTCGGCGGCCGTGGCGTCCCGGAAGGTGAGTTCGCCGAGGGGGTGCGGTGCGGTGGGCTCCATGGTGCGGGTTCCTGTTCCGGGCCGATGCTGGGACGCCGCGCAGCGTAGCGCGGCCGTGCGGCGTAGGCGGGGGCCGGGGCGGGCAGGGTGCACGGGGAGGGGCGGCGCGCGGTCGGTACGGGACAGAGCCGCGCAGAACCGATAACGACCGGGACGAACCGACAGGAGTGTGCGAGGACCGTGACATCCCAAGCCCGGCAGGCCCTGGTCGTCCGTGGTGGCTGGGAGGGACACCGGCCCGTGGAGATCACGGAGCTGTTCCTGCCCTTCCTGCGCGACCACGGCTACACCGTCCGGACATCCGGCACCCTGGACGTCTACGCCGACGCCGAACTGCTCGGCACCACCGATCTGGTGGTGCAGTGCTGGACGATGGGCGAGCTGTCCCCGGAGCAGAGCGCCGGACTCGCCTCGGCGGTCGCGGCCGGTACGGGGCTGGCCGGCTGGCACGGCGGCATCGTCGACTCCTTCCGGGGCGATCTCGGCTATCAGCTGCTGACCGGCGGCCAGTTCCTCATGCACCCCGAGGGCTTCTCCGAGCACCGCGTGACGCTCGTCGAGGAGCGCGCCGACCATCCCGTGATCGCCGGTCTCGGCGACTTCCGGGTGCACACGGAGAAGTACTGGCTGGCCACGGATCCGCTGATCGACACCCTCGCGACCACGGAGTTCGCGGCGGACGAGCACCGGTCCCGGCCGGTGACCATGCCCGCCGTCTGGACCAGGAACTGGGGCGCGGGACGGGTCTTCGTCTCCGCGATCGGCCACAAACCGGACGACTTCGACGTGCCCGAGGTGCGCACGCTCACCGAGAGGGGACTGCTGTGGGCAAGCCGCTGAGAATCGGCATGGTGGGGGCGGGCGCGATCAGCGGCGCCTATCTGGACACGCTGGAGAAGCTGGACGACGTACGGCTCACGGTGGTCACGGACCTCGACCCCGGCCGCGCCGCCGCCGTGGCCGGGCGCGTGCCGGGCGCACGGGCCACGGGGACGCTCACCGAACTGGTGGCGGCCCCCGACGTCGACGCCGTCCTCGATCTGACCGTCCCGGCCGCCCACGCGGAGGTGGCGCTGACCGCGCTCGCCGCGGGCAAGCACGTGTACGGGGAGAAGCCGCTCGCCACCACCCGCGCGGACGCGGACCGTGTGCTGGCCGCCGCCGCTGCCTCCGGCCTGCGCGTCGGCTGCGCGCCGGACACCGTACTGGGCAGCGGCACGCAGACCGCCCGCGCGGCCGTCGACGCCGGGCTCATCGGCACCCCGGTCGCGGCGACGGCGTTCATGACCACCCCGGGACACGAACGCTGGCACCCCGGCCCGGAGTTCTACTACCGGCCGGGCGGCGGGCCGCTGCTCGACATGGGCCCGTACTACGTGTCCGCGCTCGTCCATCTGCTGGGGCCGGTCATCGAGGTCACCGGCGCGGCCTCCCGGCCCAGGGCGGAGCGGGAGATCGGCTCGGGGCCGCGCGCGGGCGAACGCTTCGCGGTGGAGGTGGACACCCATGTCACCGGGGTGCTCCGGCACGCGAGCGGCGCGCTGACCACGCTGGTGATGAGCTTCGACGTCCAGGCCACCCGGCTGCCGCACATCGAGGTGCACGGCACGGCCGGATCTCTCTCGGTCCCCGATCCGAACCAGTTCGACGGGCCGGTGGAGCTGCACCGCTCCGGCGGCGGGTGGGAGCGGCTCCCCGTCTCGGCGGGCACGTCGGGGGCGGGGCGCGGGCTCGGTCTCGCGGATCTGGCACGGGCGCTCGCCGAGGGCCGTCCGCACCGGGCCTCGGCCGAGCTGGCGCGCCATGTCCTCGATGTGATGCTGACGCTGCTGGACGCGGCGCGGCAGGGGCTGGCGCTGCCGGTGGCCAGCGCGTGCGTCCGACCGGAACCGATGCTTCCGTGAAGTGCGCTCCCTCAGTGTGCCGTTGCGCCACCGCGCGCCCGTATCAGGGCCGGGCGCGGGGGGCATGACCTTGCCGAGGCCACTGAGCGGCTGATCGGGGGAGGTGCGCGGTGCACGGACCTGCGGCGGTCGGCTGGCTGCTCGTCGCGCTCTGCGCGGTCTCCGGGGGGCTGTGTCTGCTCCGGACGCGCAGTGCCGTGGCGGAACAGCGCGGTTCGGCGGGCGGCGAGGCGCTGATGGGGTTCGGGATGGCGGCGATGGCGGTGCCCGCCGCCGTGCTGGCACCGCCCCGCTGGGTCTGGCTGGGGTATGTGGCGGTGTTCGGCGCGGCGGCGCTGCACGCGCTCGTGTCGGAGCACAGCGGGGAGCGCCGCCATCGGCACCGGTCGCACCATCTGCTGGGCATGCTCGCGATGGTCTACATGGCGGGGGCGATGGCGGGGGCGCCGAGCGGCGCGCACGCCTCGCACGCGGCGGGCGGCGCGGGCGGGGCTCCCCTGGTCACCGGCGTCCTGCTGATCTACTTCACCGGCTATGTGCTGTGGGCGGGCGGCCGTCTGGTGCCGCTGCCCGCCGAAGCGGCGGGGGCCTCCGGCGCCCGGGGCGCGACAGCCGCGGCGGGCTGGGGCGACCGCCCGGAGCTGGCCTTCGCCTGCCGGCTGTCCATGGGGGTGGCGATGCTCGCGATGCTGCTGACGATCTGATCCGTACCGCGCCGAAACGTGTCCTGGATCACTTGCCCGGTCAGACGATACCCATGAGCGACGCCGCGCTCATACTCTGTTGCCCATGATGGTCTCCCTGGCACTGTTGCTGCTCGGAGCGCTGGCCGCCGTCGTCGCTCCGCGACTGCTGGCGCGGGCCGAATGGCCCGAGCGTGAGCCGGTGGTGGCGCTGTGGGTGTGGCAGTGCGTGGTGGCGGCCGTCCTCCTGAGCTTCGCGCTCTCCATGGTGTTCAGCGCGGCAGCCGCCTGGCAGGCCGTACGGGGGCATGTCTTCGCCCCCGCCCCGCGCGGCGTGGTCGAGGCGTACGCCTTCGGTTCGCACCGGCCCTGGTCGGCGGTGCTCGCCGTGGTTTTGGCGAGCGGCGGGCTGTGGACGGCGGCCATGCTCACCCGGGAGATCCACCGGGCGCGCAGCCGACGCGGGCGGCGTCGCAGGGAGTTGCTCGTACGCTCCCCCGTGCTGCCCGGCGAGGAGCCCGACGGCGAGCGGCTCGTCGTGCTGGAGGGTGAGCGGCCCGATGCCTGGTGGCTGCCGGGCGCCGCGCCCCAACTGGTCATCACCACCGCCGCGCTGCGCCGCCTGAAGGGCCGTCAGCTCGACGCGGTGGTCGCGCACGAGCAGGGCCACGCGCGCGCCAGGCACGACTGGCTGCTGCACTGCTCGGGCGCGCTCGCCAACGGATTCCCGCAGGTGCCGGTCTTCGCGGCGTTCCGCGACGAGATGCACCGGCTGGTCGAACTGGCCGCCGACGATGTCGCCTCGCGCCGGTTCGGCCGACTGACGATCGCGCTCGCACTGGTCGAACTCAACGAGGACCGGGGCGTGTTCGGCCCCGGCAACACGCCCGACGCGCAGTTGCCGCAGCGCGTCAACCGGCTGCTGTCCCCGGTCCCCCGGCTCACCGCGGCCCGCAGGCTACGGCTGACGGCGGCGGCGGCGCTGGTACCCGTGGTGCCGGTGCTGGTCGCCTTCGTACCCGCGCTGCGCGCGCTGGGCTGATCCGTCGGCCGCGCCACGGCGGCGACCGGGAGCGGGCCGGAGCCGCGCCTGGTCGGGCCGGGTCCTGGCCCGACCGGGCGCGGCTCCG
>NZ_QQNA01000341.1 GCF_003346515.1 Streptomyces corynorhini | reverse complement strand
ACCTGATCCCGCAGTCGTACGCCATCACCCATCTGCGCCCCGGACGCCGCGCGGTACTGCGCCGGGTCCTTCCCCGGGCACCCCGCCTTCCCCTCCGGACACAGAACGGCCCACCCATGCCCCGAGTTGAGACCCAGCTGCGCATCGCGGCGCCACCCGAGACCGCCTGGGCGGCCGTGGTCGACGTGGAGAGCTACCCCAGGTGCATGGAGAACGTCGAGTCGGTCGTCGTCACCCACCGGGCCGACGCCCGCCACCGTACGACGGCCTGGTCCGTACGGCTCAGGGGCTCTCTGCTGCGCTGGACCGAGGACGAGGTGATCGACCCCGCCGCACGCCGCTTCGACTTCCGTCAAGTCAGCGGGGACCTCGGCGAGTTCGTCGGCCACTGGGCCGTCACCGCCGCCCCCGGCACCGGCAGCGTCGTCCGGCTGCACGTCGAATTCGAAATCGGCATCCCGCNNAGCGGGGCCGTGGAGGCGGGCGCCGACGGCTGCCGGGTCCGGCTGTCGGACGGCCGTTCCGTCCTCGACTTCGGCTCGTACGCCGTCACCCTGCTCGGCCACCGCCACCCCGCCGTGGTCGACGCCGTCCACCGGCAGCTCGACACCATGCCCACCTCGACCCGGAGCCTGGGCAACCCGGTCGCGGCGGCCGCCGCCGCCCGCCTCGCCGACTACTTCGGACACACACTGCCCAAGGTCCATTTCGGACTCAACGGCTCCGACGCGGTCGAAGTCGCCGTCAAACTCGCCCGCGTCGCCTCCGGCCGGGACCGGGTCGTGGCCGTGCGCGGCGGCTTCCACGGCAAGACCCTCGGCGCCCTCGCGCTCACCCACCACCCCCTCTACCGCACCGGGCTGCGCGGCTGCTCCGTGGACGTCGTCCACGTGGCGCCCGACGATCCCGGCGCCGTGCGCCGGGAGGTCGCCGCCGCCGACGTGGCCGCCCTCGTCTTCGAACCGGTGCAGGGCGAGAACGGCGCGCGCTCGCTGCCCCCCGACGTACTGCGCCGGTGGTGCGAGGACGCCGCCCGGCACGGCACCTTCGTGATCGCCGACGAGATCCAGTGCGGGCTGCGCCGGTGCGGCGAGCGCTCGCTCGCCCTGGCCGAAGGGCTGCGCGTCGACGCCGTGCTGGTCGGCAAGCCGCTGGGCGGAGGCGTCGTACCGCTGTCCGCGGTGGTCTGCTCCGAGGAGCTGTACGCGCCGCTGGACACCGACCCCTTCCTCCACTCGGCCACCTTCGGCGGCCACCCCCTGAGCTGCGCGGCGCTTCCGGCCGCGCTGAGCGCCATCGAGGAACTCGCCCCGCACGGGGCCGAACTGGCCCGCCTGCTGGACAACGTCCTGCAGGCTCTGCGCCACCGCCACCCGGAGCTGATCCGGGCGGTCGACGGCCGGGGACTGCTCCGCGGGATCGACCTGGCCACCCCGCGCATCGCGGGCGTGGTCGTGATGGAACTGGCCGCCGCCGGACTCCTGGTCTCGCCCTGCCTCAGCAGGCCGACCACCGTACGCCTGCTGCCGCCCCTGGTCAGCACGGCGGCCGATCTCGCCGAGGCCGCCGACATCCTCGGCTCCGCGCTGGCCGCGGCGGCGCGCGGCGCCCCGGCCGGCCCCCGAAGGGCCCGCACCGCCGCCCGGCCGTCGCCCCCGCGTGCCGCTCCGGTACCCGACCCGGGAAAGGAATGACCGACATGGCCGACCGCGAGCAACTCGCCCTGGTCCTGCGCACCGCCGTCGCGGACGTACTCGGCACGGACATCGACGAGGTGGACGAGACCACCGACCTGATCACCGACTACGGCGTCGACAGCCTCGAACTGATGGAGATCGGCGCCCGGTTGGAGCGGAACCTCGACCTGCGCATCGAGATCGAGGACCTCACCCGTACCCGCACCGTCGGCGAGGCCGTCGACCTGCTCGCGGCCCGATCGGCCGGCCGCGCGTGACCGGCGCCCACCGCGGCGGCCGGGTGCGCGTCGCCGTCACCGGAATCGGCGTGAGGTCACCGGCCGGCAACACGCCCGACGAGGTGTTCGCCACCCTGCTCGCCGCCAGGTCCACCGCGGCCGTGGTCCCCGGCCTCGCCGAGCGCGGCATGGCGGTGCGCTTCGCCTGCCTCGTGCCCTTCTTCGACACCGACGCCCACATCGGCCGCCGCGAAGCGCGCCAGATCGACCGTCCGACGGCCCTCGTGCTCTGCGCGGCGGCCGACGCCGTCGCCGACGCGGCGCTCACCCCGGTGGCGGAGCCGGAGCGGGCCGGGGTCCAGATCGGTACGGGAGTCGGCGGCCTCGCGAGCATGGAGGCGACCACACGGGACCACGGCGAGCGGCCCTCGGCCATGCCCGTACACACCGTCCCCCGCACCATGGCGAACTCGGCGGCCTGCCGCATCGCCATGCGCCACGGGTTCCACGGCGAGTGCACCACCTACGCCACGGCCTGCGCCAGCGGCACCACGGCCATCGGCGAGGCCGCGCGCCGCATCCGCCACGGGGAACTGGACGTGGCGCTCGCCGGCGGCGTCGACGCGCCCGTCACCCCGGTCATCATGGGCGGCTTCCACCGGCTGCGGGCCCTGTCCGTGCGCAACGAGGCGCCCGAGCGGGCCAGCCGCCCCTTCGACGCCGACCGGGACGGCTTCGTCATGGGGGAGGGCGCCGCCGTACTCGTCCTCGAACGCTGGGACAGGGCGCGGGCCCGTGGCGCCCGGATCCACGGCGAGATCGCCGGTTACGCCGCCACCTGCGACGCCTTCCACATCGTCGCGCCCCGGCCGGACGGCGAACCGGCGAGCCGGTGCATGCGGCTCGCCCTCGCCGACGCCGGCTGCGCCCCGGCGGACATCGGTCATATCAACGCCCACGGCACATCGACCCTCCTCAACGACCGGTCCGAGGCGCGCGCCATCGCCCGCTGCTTCGACGGCCACTCGCCACCCGTCACCGCCATGAAGGGCGTCACCGGTCATCTCGTCGGCGGTTCCGGCGCGCTGGAGGCCGCGCTCGCCCTGCTCTGCGCCGACCGGGGCCTCGTACCACCCGTCGCGAACCTGCGCTCCAGCCCGGAGGCCGGGATGGTGGACCTGGTCGTCGGTGCCCCGCGTGCCGTGCCGCCCGCTCCCGTACTCTCCAACTCCTTCGGATTCGGCGGGCAGAACAGCTGCCTGGTGCTGGCCCCCGCCCCGGCGGGCGACCGCCCGGCCACGACACGCGCCCTACGGTGATCCCCGCCGCGGCGCCCCGCCCCCGACCGACCGGAGAAGATGCACCATGCGGATCCTTGTCACCGGCGCGACCGGCGTGGTCGGCACCGAGGTGGTCGCCGCCCTCCTCGCCGCCGGCCGGCCACCGGACCTCGCCCTCACCCGCGTGGCCCGCCGCCCCGCCGACCCTTCCGTCGTGCGCTGGGACATCGGCGCCCAGCCGCCCCCCGGAGAGCTGGCCGGACACTGGGACGTCATCGTCCACGCCGCGGCCTCCACCCGCTGGACGCTCAGCCGGGAGGAGGCCGTGACCGCGAACATCCGGCCGCTGCGGGCGGTACTCGGCCTCGCCGACCGGGCCACCCACCTCGTCCACATCTCCACCGCGTACGTCGCGGGCGCCCGCGACCTCGAAGACCCGCGCGGCGCGCCCTTCGACGGATACCGCAACGGCTACGAGTGGTCCAAGGCCCTGGGCGAGCGCATCGTGCGGGAAACACACCGGGGGCCGCTGACCCTCGTCCGCCCGCCCCTGGTCGTGGGACGCCGGAACAGCGGCGAGATCTCCCGCTTCTCCGGGCCCTACACACTCCTCCAGGCACTCGTCTCGGGGCTGGCCGCCGTGGTGGTCGGCGACCCCGACGGATACGCCGAGATCTGCCCCGTCGACGATGTCGCCGCCGCCGTCACCGCCGCCGTGCTGTCCGGCCCGCCGGCCACCCCGCGCACCGAGGTGATCGCGGGCGGCCCGGCCGGCCTGCGGCTCGCGACCCTCCTCGACATCACCTGCGACACCATCAACGAGTGCAGGGCCGAGGCGGGCGTGCCGCCGATCGCCCGGCCGCCCATCGTCTCCGGCGACAGCTGGGACCGGTTCTTCCTGCCGCTCGCGGAGCAGTACCTCTCCCCGTTCCAGAGCCGGGCCGTCAAACTGCTCGCCATGTTCCAGAGCTACACCAGCATGAGCGCCCCCTTCACACCCACCTGGCCCGTGGCGGCGCCCGGAGAGGTTATGGCGGCCTCCGTACGCCATTGGGCCGCGCGCAAACCGCGGCTGGCGCTGGCGAGTCCGGTGCCCTGGAGGATGATCGGCGCACCCGAGGCGCGCCGCCCCGACGCGGCGGGCGAGGGCGTCAGTCCAGCGTGAGCAGCAGCTCCGTCAGTTCGGCGGGCATGGTGATCATGCAGTCGTGGCCGGTCGCCAGTTCCCGGATCCGCGCCGGGGCCCCGTTGGGCTGTATCGGGTCGATCGGGCGGCGGGTGATGCCCTCCGGCACACCGGCCGTGCAGTGGATGTGCGTACGCGGAATCACGTCCGCGGCCCGGTTGTCCAGGTGGACGCGCTCCTGGAGGCAGCGCACCGGCTGGTCCGACAGCAAGGTGCGCAGCCAGGCGACGTCCGCCGGGTCGGTGACCCCGAACAGCCCCGCGGGCGGCGGGAACTCGGGCAGCGGCGGGACGCGCCAGCCGCTCTCCGACTTCAACGCCAGGTCGATCAGGTTCTGGGTCACGGGAAGGACGTCCGCGGCGCTCTCGCCGTCGCGCGGGACCATCGCGTCCAGGTGAACGAGGTGGGCGATCCGCTCCGGGACCCGGTCGGCCACCGACGAGACGACCAGCCCGGCGTAGCTGTGTCCCACCAGGACCACCTCGGTGAGGTCCTGCTCGACGATCAGCCCGACGATGTCGTCGATGTGTGTGCCGAGCCCCACCTCGGGACCCAGCAGATGCGCCTTGTCCCCGTAGCCGGTCAGCGACGGCGCGAGGACCCGGTGCCCGGCCGACTCCAGCAGGGGCACCACCCGCTCCCAGGCGCGTCCGCTGTGCCAGGCGCCGTGCACCAGTAGATAAGTCGACATCATATGGCTCCTTGCTGTGCTGTTCCGCGTCGCGGGGGCGTGGGAACGCGAGGGGGCGCAGGCCGGTTCATGGCGTGCGGACAGGGGTCGGCGGTTCCCGGATCTGCCATGATGGAGAAACGGTACGCTGTCCCGATTGAAAATACGGGACAGCGTCCCGTTTATCAAGCGCGAGACGAAGGAGCGATGCGGTGAACGGCGGCGATCGGGACGCGGGGCGGACGGCACGGCCCAAGCGGGCGGACGCGCGGCGCAACGAAGGGGTCCTGCTCGACGCGGCGGCCGCGGTCTTCGTGGCGTCGGGGGTGGAGGCGCCGATCCGTGACATCGCGGCGAAGGCCGGAGTCGGGACGGCCACGATCTACCGCCACTTCCCGACGCGGGCGGATCTCATCATCGCCGTCTACCGGCATCAGGTCGAGGCGCTCGCCGAGGCCGGTCCCGCCCTGCTGGCGGCCGGCCCGACTCCCTACGCCGCGCTGGCGCGGTGGATCGACCTCTTCGTCGACTTCCTGGTCACGAAACACGGACTCGCCGCCGTACTGCAGTCCGACGACGCCTGCTTCGACCCCCTGCACGCCTACTTCCTCGAACGTCTCGTCCCCGTGTGCACCCGGCTGCTCGACGCCGCGGCCGGTGCCGGAGAGATCCGCCCGGACCTGGACGCCTACGAGCTGATGCGCGGTGTCGGCGGCCTGTGCGCGGGGGCCGGGAACAACCCCCGCTACGACGCGCGCCGGCTCGTCGGCATGCTCGTCGCGGGTCTGCGCCGAACGGTGTGACGCGGCGGACGCGTACCGCCCAGCACGGTCCTCGACGGAACGACGGAACGACGGAACGACGGAACGACGGAACGACGGAACGACGGGCGCGGCCACGCCTGTCCGGCACAACCATTCGACGCCCCGGTGTGTCACACCAAGCAGGAGTAAATCACTCCGAGGGATACAAGGGGGAAATATGAGTATCACTCGCACGATCGCCGCCACCGGAGCCCTGACCGCGCTGGCCGTGGGGGCGGCCACCGCGTTCGGCACGACCGCCTCCGCCGCACCCAACGTCACACCGCAGAGTGTCTGCGGCAGCGCCTACAAGACCGTGAACTCGGCGGCCGTCGGCTCACTGGGTACGGTCTACCTGACGTACAACTCCTCCAACGGCAAGAACTGCGTCACGACCATCCGCTCCAACCCGGGCACGGCCAAGAACATGTCCGCGTGGATCTACGTCCCCGACACCGACGTGTGGGCCGAGGACTACGGGAACTACACGTCGTACGCGGGGCCGTCCTACGCCTACGGCAAGGGCCACTGCGTCAGCTGGGGCGCCCACATCGACAACGTGTACGTGTCGGTGGAGAACTCCAACTGCGCCTCCCTGAAGGAGAGCCGGGTCACCGAGGTCCGCTGATCCGGCACACCGCCCGGCACCGTCCGGGCCCCGGGCCGTCCGGGCCCTGGATCGTCCAGGGCCCGGACGGCCCGGAAGACTACGGAGCGCTGTCCTCGGCCCGCGGAGCCTTGGCCCGCAGCGCCTCGGTCATGGACTCCTCGCGCCAGCGCTTCAGCAACTCGTGGAAGGCGAAGGCGCCGTGGGGATAGGACGTCGGACCGTTCGGCCGGCCGCGTCCCTCGCCGTTGTAGTAGCCGGGGGTGCAGTCGGCGTGGAACCACTCGTGGTCCGGGGCGCCCTCGGCCAGGACGGCGATCCAGGCGTCCTCGGTCTCGCGGGACGGTTCGAGGAGGGCGCCCTTGGCCTCGGCGGCCGCGACCAGGGCGGCGCCGTGGACGGCCTGCTCGTCCAGGATGTGCGTGTAGTTGACGCTGCTGGCGTTCTGCAGGGACCCCATCTGGACCAGGTTCGGGAAGCCGTTGCGGGTGAAGCCGTGCAGTGAGCGCGGGCCCTGCTGCGCCAGCGCGTGCAGCAGCTGGGTGCCGTCTCGGCCGTGTACGGGGAGCTTGCCGGAGAGGATGCCCGAGGTCCCGACGGAGAATCCGGTGGCGAAGATCAGGCAGTCCAGCTCGTACGCGGTGTCGCCGACCACGACGCCGTTCCCGGTGACGCGCTCGATGCCGTGGGTGTCGGCCGTGTCGACCAGGGTGACATTGCCGCGGTTGAACGCCTGGTAGTACTTGTCGGAGAAGGTGGGACGCTTGCAGGCGTACCGGTACCAGGGCTTGAGCCGCTCCGCCGTGTCCGGGTCGGTGACGGTCTCCTCGACGCGGCTGCGCAGCTCGTTCATCTTGGCGGCGTCGGCGATCTCGTACGCCGCCTCGAAGGCGCCGCGGTCGCCCTGGCGCCGGAAGCTCGGCAGGAGCTTCTCCAGCAGCGCGGCCGACTCGGTCCAGCGGTCCGCCACCAGATCCTCCTCGACCGTCTCGCCCGAGACGATGCGCAGATAGTTGTCGCGGCGCTCGCGTGCCCATCCGTCGCGGTCGGCGCCGACGTCCTGCGCGGTGGTGCGGCGGTTGGCGCGCACGTCCACGGTGGAGGGGGTGCGCTGGAACACGTAGACGTGCGAGGCGTCCTCGGCCAGCACCGGAATGACCTGGATGCCGGTGGCGCCGGTGCCGACGATCCCCACCCGCTTGTCCGCGAGGCCGCTCAACCCGCCGTCCGGGGTGCCGCCGGTGTAGGAGTAGTCCCACCGCGAGGTGTGGAAGGTGTGGCCCTCGAAGTCCTCGATGCCGGGTATCCCGGGAAGCTTCGGCTGGGAGAGGGTGCCGGTGGCGGTGACGACGTACGTGGCCAGGAACGCGTCACCGCGGTCGGTGGCCACGATCCACGCCTCGGACGCCTCGTCCCAGGTCAGCGAGGTGACCGAGGTGGAGAACAGGGCGTCACGGTAGAGACCGAACCGCTCCGCGATGCGCACCGCGTGGCGGCGGATCTCCTCACCGGGCGAGTACTTCCACTCCGGCACGTACCCGGTCTCGTCGAGCAGCGGCAGATACACGTGCGACTCGATGTCGCAGTGGATGCCCGGGTACCGGTTCCAGTACCAGGTGCCCCCGAAGTCACCGCCCTGCTCCACGATCCGGACCCGCTCCACGCCCTGCTGCCGCAGCCGCGCCCCGGCGAGGATGCCCCCGAATCCGCCGCCGACCACGGCGACGTCGACGGTGTCCCGCAGCGGCGCGCGGTCGGCGGGCTCTCCCGCGTACGGATCGGCTGCGTAGTAGCCGAACTCGGCTTCGGTGGCGCGGTACTGGGCGGCGCCGTCGGGCCGTACCCGCCGCTCGCGTTCGAGACGGTACCGCTGCCTCAGCTCGGTGAGTTCTTCGGGGGTCGGTGCCTGAGGGATCGTCATGTGGGGGCCTCGATCTTGTCGGTCTGCCGGCATACGGGCCGCCCCGGACGAGCGGCCGTCCGCTACGGTAGCAACTACCGGACAACGATGTCCGGTTGGAGGGGGTGCTTCCCGGCGCCCGCGACGAGCGGCCCGCACCCGCGCGCTGCCCCGCACGCGGCTCGCCGGTGGCCCCCGCACGCCAGCGGACAGAGAGAGTGATTTCCCCCCATGCGACGACTCCCGCGACGACTCCCGGTCCGATCCCTCGCCGTGCTCGCCACGGTCGGCACGCTCACGCTCACCGGATGCGGTACGGACACGGCGGGCCCCGGCGGCAAGGCGGCCCCCGGCGCCACGGCCAGGACCATCACCGCGAAGAAGGTGATGCAGGTGACGAAGGTGCACGAAGAGACCGGGATGACCCTGCTGGAAGGCCCGACCTTCGACGAGGACGGCACGCTCCTCCTCGTCGACGTCACCGCGCCCGCGGGCAAGCCGAAGGTCATACGCGTCGATCTCGCCAGGAAGACGGCGCGGCCGGCGCACACCGACAGCCGGGGCGCCTACACCTCGGCACAGTTCAGCCCGTACGACGGCCGGATCTACCTGTCCGACTTCGCCCACGGCGAGGTGGTCAGCCTGGCCCCGGACGGCGGCGATCCGCGGACCTTCTTCTCCGGCCAGGTCGACGGAGCGCCGATGAACCCCGACGACATCGCCTTCGACGAGGACGGCAACCTCTACATCAGCGACTCACGCGGCCTGACCGAGGGCGAGGAGACCGGCCGGGTGGTGCGCATCGACCGCGAGGGCGAGAAGGCCACGGTCCTGGCCGACGGGCTGGCCGCCACCAACGGCATCTCGTTCGACGTCGACTACCGGGGGCTGTGGATCAGCGAGCTGACCCAGAACCGGATCTCCTACCTGCGCCTCGGCGAGAACGGGGAGAGCGTGGCCTCCCGGCACACCGCCGTCCGCGTCGACGGCGGCCTCGCCCAGACCGACTCGATCGCCGTGGACGCGGACGGCAACCTCTACCAGGCCCTGCACGGCCGGGCCGCGATGCTCGTCTACGACAAGTACGGTGAGCGCCTGGCGACGATCGAGGTGCCCGCCCGCGACCAGGGCCTGGAGTCGGCGACGAACGTGGCGATCACCCCCGGCGGGACCAAGGCCTACATGACCGTCAGCGGGCCCGCCGGAGGCTACCTGTACAGCTTCGACGCACTGGCCGAGGGCATCCGGCAGTCCAACGGAGGCTGACCCCCGCCCCTCGCCGCCGGGCCGCCCCCTCTCGCGGCCCGTCACCCGGCGAAGGGCCGCACCGGTCCCACCTCGACCCCGAGCAGTCGCCAGGCAGCCAGTGCCCGGCGCTCCCGCTCCTCGCGCGTGGGACCGGTGACGGCCCCGGAGACCATGGCGACGCCGAGCATGAGGTCGTTCGCCGCCGCCAGCCGGTGGCCCTCCGGCAGGATCTCCCGCAGGGCACGCTCGACCCGCTCGGACAGGGCCAGGGCATACCCGAGGAAACCGGAGCGGCTGACCGCCACGCCCGCGTGCAGAAGGCCGATGAACGCCGCCGACTCCGTCAGATGCCAGGTCAGCACGGCGAGCACGCCCGCGCAGGTCGCGCCGTCGGCCGCGGCGGCCTGCTCGACCTCCCGCACGTTCTCCTCCAGCACCGCGCTCGCCACGGCGGTCCGGTCGGGGAAATGCCGGTACAGGACGCCCTGCCCGACCCCGGCCCGCCGCGCGATCGCGGAGAGCGGGGCGTCCAGGCCGTGCTCCGCGTAGACCTCCCGGGCGGCGGTGACCAGAGCGGCCCGATTGCGGGCGGCGGCCTTCGGCCCGTCGTTCGCGGGGCGCGGCGCGTTCGACATGGGGTGCTGCGTCACCCCGGAAGGGTAGCCCCCGGCCCGGCCCCGGGGAACCGGCCTCCCGGGAGCCGTCGCCGCGGGCGGGCGCGGGCCGCCGCGGCGCGGCTGTTTCCCGTCCGCCCGGTCAGGGGGCGATGCCCACGCCGTCGATCCGGCTCAGCGCCCTCTCCCCGGCCGCGGTCAGAACGGGCCAACGCAGCCCGCCCGGACGCGGAGCGACGCGCGAGGCGTACGGGCCGGGAAGGTAATCGGGCTGGTAGAAACAGCCGGTCCCGTACCTACGGTCGTGGGCGGGACAGGCCGCCGCCAGGCTGCGCGGCGTGGGCTTCCTGCCCGTACGCGCCCAGTTGTCCAGCGCGGCGACGGAGGTGGCGTACTCCGCGTCGCTCAGGCCGCTGTGCTCGCTCTCCCGTGTGAAGCTCTGCACCAGGTACCGGTCGCGGTGCGCGCCGCGCAGACTGGCCCGGTAGGCGGCCTCGTGCTCCACGAACGCCGTCGGGTCGTCGATGGCGTGCAGGGTCAGGACCGGGATGCTCACGTCTCCGGTGATGTCACTGTCCCAGGACAGGTCGCGCGCCGCCGACGGATCGGCGCTGAACCGTTCCACGCCCGCGTTGAGCGCCGCGTCGTCGTGCGACCCGGAGTAGACGACACCCCGGTTGCCGAACGGATTGCGCCCGCCGAGCCGGTTGTGGACGATGTCCCGGAAGGTGAAGACGGAGAACCGCAGATGCGACTCCAGCGTCCTCTCCGGTACGCGCGTGACGGCCAGGATGTCGTCCAGATTGCGCTGCTGGAGCGATGTGCGGTCCCGGGGGTCCGACGTGTAGCCCGTGCACTCCTGCAGTCGCGCCCGCAGCCCGGCGCCGGTCAGCGTCGAGTCCGCGCGCAGCCCCTCCCACAGCGGGTACCGCGGCTCCGTGGGACGGGGCAGGTTGCGGCAGTAGTACTGGTAGACGACACGCAGGTCCACCCGGTAGTCGTAGCCCCGGGAGCCGCCGCCCAGCACGCCGTTCGTGAGCAGGGCACCCGCGTACGGGCCGCGCCCGCCCGCGCCGTACATCTCGACGACCTTGGCGGCCACATTGCCGCCCCACGACTGGCCGTGGACATAGGTCTTCGCGGGAGTGCCGAACCGTGCCGTGAACAGACGGCGTACGTTCTCCGTGTCCTGGGCCGCCATGCGGGTGCCGTACCCGCCCCGCCGGTAGGAGGAACCGGCCCAGGCGTACCCCTCGTCCACCATGACCGACCAGCGTTCGAGGTCGCCGACGGCGCGCTCGGGATCGGACCCCGCGCCGAGGTCCGGGCCGCCGTGGGCGTGGACGACCAGGGAGCCGTTCCAGTTCTCGGGGACGGCGATCGCGTAAGAGGCGCCGTTGGCGTCCTGCCCGGTGTAACACGTCGCCCGGTCCGCCAGGTTCGCCGGACAGCCGACGGCCCCCGGCCCGTCCGCCGCGGCGGCGGGGACGTGCGGGCCGAGGACCGCTGTGGCGAGGACGCCGGTGACACCGGCGACCAGGGCCGCTACCCGGGCTCGTCGACGGCCCGTTCGCCACCGGCCGGTCCACTGCTTCCCGCTCAGCCTGTCGTTCATGCGGTGCTCTCCTCGATCTCGTCCGCGCTCCGTCGCGCGGCGGCGCCGATGCTAAGGAGAAATGAGCGGGAGCCCCACAGTCCTGTCATTGTGTTCATATTGAAGATGCCGGACGGCCCCGATGGAGACGGGCTCCCGTGTTCCCGGAGCACGGTCCGCGCCGTGTTGCCCGCGTGGTCCTCCAGGAAGGCGACGACCCGACGGGGCGCGCTGGACGGGGTGACCGTCATCGCCGCACGGCTGGTGTTGTCCGCGGACGACGCAGGGCCTGTTCCCGGTCCGTACGTCGTCCCGGAGGACGGTGCGGGTGTGCCCGTCGGCCGCCGCGCGCCGGGAGAAGGCGAAGGTGTTCGCGCTGACCCGCACGGCGGACGCGGGCGTGGTCTCGGTGTGGGCGAAGGCGCCGCGCACCTCGACGGTGACCGGCCGCCCCGACGTCGGCGGCGTCCAGAGCCCCGGAGCGTGCCGTCCCGGCGGGCGCTGGTGGTCACCTGTCCGGCGCGGCCCCCAGGCCGAACGGTACGGGGCCGCCGGTACGTCATGACGTCGGTACGAGTCGAGGTACCCGGCGGTCGGGTACGTGAGAACGACGCGATTCCCTCCGCCTCGGCCCTGTCGCCGAGTGCGAACATCTCGTTCCAGGTGTCCGGGGTCCGCCGCTCCTTCCGCCCGAACAGGCCCTTGTCGTGGAAGAGCCCGGTCGCCGCGCAGGACATCGGCATCAGATACGTCTGATCCGTACTTTCGGGGGACATTGCCCTCGGCGAGCTTGTCGCCCACGGCGGTGTCCTCGCCGGGGTCGCCGGGGATCCGTGCCTCGAACACCGGTGTGAGGTCGGCCAGGCCCTTGCGGCCCTGGCCGAGCACCACGAGGGCCTCGTGCGCTGTGATGACCCGCGTGTACATGTCCCGGCCGTCACGAGGGCGGTGACCTTGAGCGTCGTCCTGCCGGAGCCGGAGGCGGAGGCGCGGCAGGGGCCGGAGGCGCCCGTACCGGCCGAGCACCCGCACATCGCCCCTCCTCCCCTCCCCGGCGGACACCTGCCTCGCGTTGCCGCGACCGGGCCGCAGATCACGCTCTGCTTCCACCGCCCGGCACCGCAGCAGCGGTCGCAGCAGCGATGCGCATCGGGTTGATCCGTACCACCCGTCGACCGACTCCGGAACGTCGTGGAGGGAGGAACGCGACATCAGGCTTCTCCCGCACCGACTTCCCGGACCGCGCCCCACTGTCCGGCGCGGCCTCCGCTTTCCCGCCCACCGTGGGACCCGCGCCCGCGACGCCCTGTGGGTTATACGGCGGCACAGCCGTGGCGCGGCGATCCGGTGATCCGGAGACTGGAGGCGTTGCCGGAGGGACCGGCGGACCGAGGGACCAGGTGATTGTGTTGAAGGACGACTCCTCCGCACCGGCCGGGGTGCGTGTGCCGGACTCCAGGCTCGCGCGGGAGACGACCGAGCTGGTACGGGACAGCACCAGCGAACTGATCTACCACCACTCACGCCGTGTGTACTTCTTCGGCAGCCTCCAGGCGATCAACCGGGGCCTGAGCTGCGACCCCGAGCTGCTCTATGTCGCGGCGATGTTCCACGACCTGGGCCTGAGCGAACCGTTCCACGGCAGCGGGCGACGCTTCGAGGTGGACAGCGCCGACGAAGCCCGGCGCTTCCTGCGGGCACGTCAGGTGCCGGACGACAGCATCCGACGGGTGTGGACCGCCATCGCACTGCACACCACCCCGGGTATCCCCGAATTCATGGAGCCGGAGGTTGCGTTGCTGACCGCGGGTGTGGAGTACGACGTCCTCGGCATCGGCTACCACGACCTCGACGAGGCGGACCGCGCCGCGGTCGTCGCCGCTCACCCGCGCCCGGCCTTCAAACAGCGCATTCTGGCCGCCTTCACCGACGGGATCCGTTCCAAGCCGCAGACCACGTTCGGCAATGTCAAAGCCGATGTGCTCGCGCACTACGTGCCCGGCTTCGAGCGCGGTGACTTCGTACGCACCATCCTGGACTCTCCATGGGCCGAATAGCCCGCGAGCACCAGCGGGCCACGGGGTCGCGGAGGCCGCTTCCGACGGCGTGCGGCTGCTGGACGTCGCCGCTGGTCGGATACGGGTTCTCTGCGGTCTCATGTGGGACAGGGGAGCCGGGCCGGTGTCTCGCACGACACTGAGTATGCGGAGGACACATGAGCAGTTGCACGGACGACGACATCAGTCGCCGGCGATGAGGCGGAGATCGCGATCGACTACCACTCGTCCCCGGGCAGCACGGGAACACCGTGTGGCGCCGGCTCATGGATCACCGTTGGTGACGCCGACACACGAGCGGCTGTCTCCAGCGAGCCCCTCCGTTCTTCCGCCTTGAGGCCGCGGAGCATCCAAAGCCCGTACAGGGCCAGCAATGGTTTGCCAACCAACCACTCGCCAGGGCGGTAGTCATCCGCTCGCACGAGCCTCTCAGCAAGATCGGGGCGCTGCCGCCGCATATACGCACGGGCCTTGAGCGCGTGAGCCGGTTGGGATGCGATCTTGATGCGGTCGACATCCTCAAGAAGCGGGATCACGTTGGTGATGTTCTCCCATGTCGTCGTGCTCTGGCCTTCGAGAAGCACCGTGCCGTCGAACGCGAGCACCGTTTTCGCGTAGTCGGCCATCAAGCGGGCCTCCGAGGCTCCGTTGCCGGTAACACCACCGCTGAAGATCACGCGAGTGCCTCGCGCACGGTCAGCGGCAGTGGAGCGGATGCCGGCACGAACTCGCCAGCGATTGATGTAGTTCGCCGTCGATTGCGGGTTCCGGTAGCCCAACACGACCACGGCTTCGGACGCGCCCACGCCGCTTCCAACGAGAGCGCGGGACCAGCGCCAGTTCAGCCACTCGCCCCAGGCCAGAATCGCCGCCCCGGCGATCGCCAGTTCCGTCCTACGTCGCATGCGGTGACTCTAGTCTTCTGAGTCGGGAATTCTGTTCAGATGTTCAGACTTGGTCTGTGGCACGCACTGGACGGCCGAAGGTCGCGTTGGTTCTGTCGGACGAGGAACGGGCTGCACTCGAGGGGTGGGTGCGGCGCCGTTCCACGTCGCAGGCGTGGGCTCTGCGCTGTCGGATCATCCTGGCCTGCGCGCAGGGTGCTTCCAACAAGGACGTCGCTGCCCGGCTCGGCTCGACGCCGCATGCGGTGGGCCGCTGGCGGGCAAGGTTCGTCGAGCGTCGAATCGCCGGCCTGGGAGATAAGCCCCGCTCGGGCGGTCCCCGGACGGTGACCGATGAGCAGGTGGCCGCGCTGGTCACCAGGACGCTGGAGTCGGCTCCGAAGAACGCGACGCACTGGTCGACGCGCTCGATGGCGAAGAAGACGGGCCTGTCGCAGTCGACGGTGTCGCGGGTCTGGCGGGCGTTCGGTCTCCAGCCACACCGCTCGGAGATGTTCAAGCTGTCGACAGACCCGTACTTCGTCGACAAGGTCCACGATGTCGTCGGCCTCTGTCTGGACCCGCCCGAGCGGGCTCTGGTCTTCTGTGTTGACGAGAAGTCGCGGATCCAGGCCCTCGACCGGTCGCAGCCGGTGCTGCGGATGATGCCCGGAGTGCCCCAACGCGTCACGCACGACTACGTCCGCGTCGGCACCACCACCCTCTTCGAGGCCCTGGACGTCGCCACCGGCAAGGTCATCGGCTCCCCGCACCGCCGCCACCGCGCCGAGGAGTGCAAGAAGTTCCTCATCAAGCTCGACCGGGAAGTGCCGGACGGCCTCGGTATCCACCTGGTGCTGGACAACTACGCCACCCACAAAACCCCGGCCGTCAAGACCTGGCTGCTGGCCCACCCGCGGTTCCATCCGCACTTCACACCGACGGGATCGTCCTGGCTCAACCTCGTGGAGCGATGGTTCGCCGAACTGACGGACAAACAGATACGGCGAGGCGCCCACAGATCCGTCCAAGTCCTGGAGAAGGATATCCGGACCTGGATCGCAGCCTGGAACACCGACCCCAGGCCCTACATCTGGACCAAGACCGCGGACGAGATCCTCGAACGCCTCGCTTTATATCTGAACAGAATTCCTGACTCAGAAGACTAGGCCCTGTCGTCAGAGTCCCGCCTGCCCCGCGGCGTCCGGCACGCACGCTCGCCGCGTTGTAGGGGTCACCCCCAGTACATGCCAGTTCGGGGGCGACCCTCCGCCGTGCGGGAGCGCTCGGCATCCGAAGGACGCGTCAGACGCCGAGGCGGAGGGAGCGAAGCGAGCGCAGCGCACCAGATGCCGCGAGCCCCGCCCTGCGGGCGGACGACGCTATCACCCCACCATGATTACCGTCACCAACCTCCGTGGACAGAACACCTAGTGCACCTGCGGATGTTTGCGTGTGTGTGGGCGAAGCAGTGTATCGCTGGAACGCTGGGATCTATTTCGCCATGTCCATTGTCCAGTTGTGGTTCAGTCCGGTCTCGAGGTCAGCTTCGATGCCGGCGCTG
Source organism: Streptomyces corynorhini (assembly GCF_003346515.1). Lineage (GTDB taxonomy): Bacteria > Actinomycetota > Actinomycetes > Streptomycetales > Streptomycetaceae > Streptomyces > Streptomyces corynorhini. Next base: position 11,116 of record NZ_QQNA01000341.1, on the reverse strand, counting down.
GCGTCGTAATTGGTTGCCCATGTCGGTTTCGTTTCGTGTGTTTATGACCCCGCTCTGGGCCGCTCCCTCTCCGTCGATCCCGTCATTGTCATCGATGCCCCCGCTCAGATGAACGCCTGCTGCTAGGCTCACGACAACCGCGTTACTCAATTCGGCCCCACCGGGCTGTGCCCCGCCGGCTTCTGCGGCAACGGCTACCCCATCGAGGGAACCGGACAGACCAAAGGCGACAAAACGCGCTACGTCACCAACGCCTCAGGGCAGCCAAAACCAAAGCAGAAGTGCGACGCAAAAAAGGGCGACATTCAGAGAAGTATCAAATGGAAGGCAGGCGAGATCCCTCAGCTCTTCCGAATGGGGGATCCAGTAAATACGCATGGCGGATGCCTGGCGGTCTCTGCGGGAACTTACGCCATGGGGAAACTTGGATTCTGCTTCATTGGCGCCAAGAAGCCCGATGGAGATTGGGAATATGGCACGAGTTTCACATCAGGCATATCAGGGCCCGCTGTCACAGGACAGCGGCGCCTGCCGGGTGATCACGGCTCGGTATCGGCGCTCGGTGGAGTGTCACACCGTCGAGTTTTGCCGCACCTCTAGCAGATGACGGCGGGATTCTGTCCGGGGTCCCGCGCCGCCTGCGTGAGGAGCCTCGTCATGACGTACATCAGCAGCGCTTGGCAGCAGCCCGAGCCGGAGCTGTGCCCGGCATGGACAAGGGGTGCCGAGCGGCCCTGGAGCGGCCCGGAATCCACTGGCGCGTCCAGTGCCGTGAACGATTCCCACGTTGTTCCCATTACCGCAGCTCGCGCCGCCCGCCGAGAGGACTCCCGGTACGCCGACGCCTCTCTGCCTTCCTCTGAGGCGCCGTTGAAGGGGGAAGGAGTCCACTCCCGCGGCGGGGAAGGTACGGGCCGATGCGCCGCGGATGCTGGGGGCGTGCGGATAGCGGCGGTCCTGCAGGTGGCTCAGGTGATCACGGAAGCGGAGTCGGAGGCCGGTCGTATGTGCGCAGGGCGATGAAGGAACGGGCGGGGCTGGGACTGGCGGAGACGAACGGCAAGGCGGGCAAGGACCCGATCTTGAACCTGACCCCGGCGGGGCAGAAGGCTCTGGCCGACGGCAACGAGCTGCCTCCCCGACCGAAGGCCGGCACCGGAGCGAAGGCCGTTCGAGCCGGGTTCGGGCTGCACGGTGTCGCGGTGAGGGACACGATCCTCCCCTTCGGCGGCCGGGACCGTCTGACCGGCTGGCAGGTGGAGGTGTACCACGCCGTCAAGGAGACCGGCCTGAGCTTCAACACCGACGCCGTCCTCGCGTGGCCGACCAGGACCAGCGAGGTGCGCCTCTTCGAGCTCGACAACGGCACCATGTCCCAGGCCCGCCTCGCCAAGGAGGTCTGGGACTACGAGCGCTACGCCGGGCACCGCGCGTGGGAAGGAGCCCGCGGCACCAACGGGAGCACGTACCCGTTCTGGCAGCGCCACCGCTACACGCGCTCCGAGTGCTTCCCGTTGCTGTATGTCGTCTTGGCGGGAAAGGCGGAGCACCTGCTCGACAACCGCCTGAAGGCGCTCGCCGCCGACGTGAAGGGTATCGCTGTCGCGGTCTGCGTGAATACCCTGCCCCGGCTCCAGCGCGGCGAGCCCTGGTACGAGATCTGTGTCGACGACCCGGACCGGCGCCGCCGGCGATACCCCGAACCGGTCGGCCGCTGACGGAAGCGGCCGAGTTCGCTGTGCGGCCGGGAGCCGCCAGGCCGCACAGCGGGACAGCTTCCGAAGTCACCGCGCCATCGGGCGGGACGCCGGGGCCGGGGCGACGGTTCGCGCCCCGGCCCCGGCGTATATAGCTCTCCCGAGTGTCATCAACCGGAGGGAAGCCATGAGGCGCAGCAAACGGGAGAGCGCAGCCGTACAGCGAGGGTTCGGCGGCATGGGAGACATGTGGCACGCCCTGACGCGCCTTCGCGCGGCCCACCCCGAACCGGTCGGCCGCCGTCATACGGTTCGTGTCGCCGGAGGCGTTGGTGTCCGTCACCCATCCGTACGACACTCTCTTCGCGGCGCGGGTGGAGATGTCCGGGGCAGAGGCGATGGGGCACGTTTACGAGGTCATCCACACCGTGATGCGCGGCATCGCCATTGATACGCGGGACATCGGCGATTCCGGCTTTGCGCTGGAGGTCCGGATCAGGAAGCGGCACGAACTGGCGCTGCACACCGGCCACGTCGACGGCTTCACTCTGCTCCTGCTCCACGCCGTCGGCACCATCGGTGTCTGTAGCGCGCCCGGGGGCGGCCGGTGCTTCCACTGCGACGGGACCGGGCTCGCCCGCCCGTTGTGGGAGCCGGCAGCCGGGCAAGCCGCCCCGAACGGCGGCTTGCCCACCCCACCCCCGTGCGCTGAGGTGGTGCCAGCCCTGCCGGACGTTCCGGCCGGGCCGCACGAGGGAGGCACCCGGTGGAGACCTTCGAGGCGGGGGAGACGGTGGTGCGGCGCGACGTACACCGCTCCGGGCGCGTGTGGAGCGAGCAGGCGCTACGCGTTGTCGCCGACACCGGCGAGGCGTTGGTGACCGCGTGCACGCCCGGGGCCGAGGTCCGTTGGCCCGCCCTGTACGCCAAGGCCCGCGTGGAGGGCGACCGTACGGTGCGCACCGAGGCGTTCGACGCGATGGCGGCGGGGGAGTGGGAGCTCGCCCCCGGCGTGTGGCAGGAGACCGAACTGCTGCTGTGGAAGCCACCGGGCGCGTGGTTCAGCATCAATGCCTTCTTCACCGCGGCCGGGCTGAGGAACTGGTACGTCAACTTCGAGCACCCCACCCGCCGCACCGGGACCGGGTTCGACACCTTCGACCTGACCATCGACCTCGTCATCGACCCCGGCCTGAGCGCGTGGACGTGGAAGGACGAGGACGAGTACGCCCACGTGAGGCGCCTGGGCATCGTCACCGATATCGAGGACCGGGCGGTGGAGCTCGCACGCGCCCAGGTCCTCGCCATGCTCGTGGAACGGGCCGGGCCGTTCGCGGACGCCGACCAGTGGGCGTCCTGGCGCTGGAACCCGGCCTGGACGCCGCCATGCCTGCCCCAGCGCGAGGAAGCCGACCCGGGAGCGGTGGCGGCGAGCCGGTGAGGCCGCGCCCTCGGCCGAGGCGGCCGGTGCGCGGGACGGTCGTTGCGCGACTCCGTGCAACTGGCTCGATGACCGAGCTGGCCGCCTCGCTGGGCTGCGTGTACGAGGTCTGCGTCGACGACGACTCCTGCGACGACGAAACGCCCTACTACGCCTGGTGGGTCCGCCTGCCCGCAGCCGAGCACGCCCGACTCGGCAAGGACGGCCTCCCGCTGGTCATCGACCCGCTGCGCCAGTACCTGAGCGCCCAACTCCCCGACGGTCTGAAGTGGGAGGTCATGCCGGACCGCGAGCTGACGTACGACCACGCCGGCAGCGTGGCCATGCGGGCCGCCTACGACGACCTGATCGCCCCGTTCGAGCGTGCCCTGATGCCGCTGCGCCAGGACAGGGCCGACGAACTCGAGCCGCGGGCAAAGGTCTGGAAGTGGGAGAAGGACCTCCTGGTCGGCACGTTCGACCTGTGGCTGTGCAACTGTGTGTGGGCGCGTTGGTGGCATTGGGTGGGTGTCAGCGGGACACGGCGCTGGGTGCCTGGTCATGGGGTAGTTTCGGGCAGGTTCGCTGTCATGAGGTGACCAAGTGGTTGCTGTTTTCTGGCCAGTTTGGGGTGGGTCGGCTGTTATGGGGGTGGCTTTTCCTATGGTTTGAGAAGCCGTTGTTGTACCGGATGAGGCATTGCTTGATGGGCTGTTTTCCCCTTGTTCGGGGATGGGATTGGTGCTGGTCAGGGAGAGTTTCGCTGTCGGGTTGTCGTGTCGTGTCGGGGTGGAGGTGTCGGGATGCCGTCGGTGGTGGGCCTGTTGGAGGAGCGCGAGCTGGCCGCGCGGGTGCGTGCGGAACGGCTGCGGGAGGAAGCTGACCGGGTGCTGGCCGAGCTGGCCGAGGCGGAGACGGAATGGCGGGAGTGGGTGATCGCCCGGCAGCGTGTGGGCGTCGTGCTCACCGCTGGTCCGGGGGATGCGCTCGTGGCTGACATGCCGGCGCCGGTGCCGGCGCCGGTGCCGGTGGCGGTGCCGGTGGCGGTGGCGGTGGTGGCGGCACGACCGGGGCGGATGGTGGCGGTGTGGGTCCAGGGCCTGGATGTGCGGGTGCTGCGGGAGAACTACCGTGCCGTCGTGGAGGTGCTGGCCCTGGCCCGGGGTGCGGACGGGCTGGCCACACGGTCGGCACCCGAGATCGCGGTGGCCCTGGGAATGGAGCTGACGAAGAGGAACATCGAGGGCCGGGTGCGGCATACGGCCAAGCGGCTGGTGGAGCGGGGCTGGCTGGTCGAGCTGTCTCCGGGCCGGTTCAGGCTCGCCGACGGGCCAGCCGCCGCGTCATGAGCGTCGTCATCGACCACAGCACCATCTGCTCGTGCACGGCGGGCAGTTTCTCGTAGTCTCGCACCAGAGGGCGTGTGCGCATCAGCCAGCTCAGCGTGCGCTCCACCACCCACCTGCGTGGCAGCACCACGAAACCCGGCACGGTGTCGGTGCGTCTGACGATCCGCAGGGTCAGGTGGAGTGTGTCGCGGGCCCAGTCCACGAGCATGCCTGTGTAGCCGCTGTCCGCCCATACCAGGATAAGCGGGTGGAAGTGGCCACGGACCCGTGCGAGCAGTGGCTGGGCGGCGATGCGATCCTGGACATCGGCCGCGGTGACCAGGACGGCGAGCAGCAGTCCGAGGGCGTCGACGACGATGTGCCGCTTGCGCCCCGTGATTTTCTTGCCGCCGTCGTAGCCGGAGGTGGAACGCGGCACGACGGCGTCCGCGCGCAGGCTCTGCGAGTCGATGATCCCCGCCCCCGGTTCCGGGTCGCGGCCGGCGTCCTCGCGGACCTGTCCGCGCAACCGGTCGTGCAGCTCGGCCAGAAGGCCCTGGTCCCGCCAGCGCCTGGCGAAGGCGTAGACGCGGTCCCAGGCCGGGAAGTCGCCCGGCATCGACCGCCACTTGATGCCGTTGTCCACCAGGTAGCGCACCGCGTCGATCATCTGCCGGTGGCAGTAGCCCTCCGGCCGGCCGCCTCGGCCCTCCAGCCAGGCCGGCACCGGCATCGCGTCACGGACCACCGCCCATTCCGAGGCCGTCATGTCCTAGGGACAGTGCGCGATCCGCTCCGGGCGGTCGTTCGCGTTCCCGAACCGGTGCGCGAGACAGTCACACGACAGAGCGGACACGCTGGACTCGGGCGGCACAGACAGGGAAGACTGCGACACGAGGGCCTCCAGAGCATGCGTTGACTTCGACATCTCCGCACTGCTTCGGTGGCCCTCCCTTCATGCGCACTCGCTGCAAGATCACACGATCAAGTCGCCAGCATCAAACGTATGTTCAGCACACTCGGTACGACAACGGCTTCTTACCGCCACTCCCAATCCATGCCAAGTCCTGTCGTAGCCTGGGCGGATGGTGTTGAGCAACGATGAACGCGACCTGCTGAAGCTGGTCGCGCAGGCCGGCAGGCCGGTGTGGATGTCCGCGTACTTCCCGGTGCTGAACCCGGCCGAGCCAGGCATGGACGAGAATCATCCCGGCCACGAGGCGTGGACCGAGCGGCAGATGGCGTGGTACGGGATCTCGATCAGCCTGTGGAAGCGGGGCCTGGTCCGTGTCGTGGCACCGGCCGACGGTAGCCGCGGCGACCTGGTCGAGGCCACCGGCGAAGGACGTGCCGCTCTGGCTGCTGCGGACGCGTGAACCGCACGGCGGCGTGCTGCTGCCGCCCGGGAAGCAGCCGGGAGGCGCCTGTCGGATCGTGCTGACGACGAAGCCCTGATCCCTGGCTTCGCCGTCAGCCCGGCGCGCCGGGCGGCGTTCCGTTACTGGGGCAGTGTGTGGCCGATGCGGTCCTTCCGCAGGGTGCGGGCGTGGCCGAGGTGGAGCAGGGCGATGTACCACCACAGGTCTGCCTGGTCGCCGTCGCCCGTGCGGGTCAGGGTGGTGCGGTGCGCGGCGGCCTGGGCTTCCTGCAGCGCGCAGTTCACGCTCCACCATTTGGCCGCGGCGCCGTCCACAGAGCGGATGCTGCCGCGGGCGGCCTCACCGGCGGCTTCCCACAGGGCCTGCAGGGTGTAGCGCAGGGACCGTTCCTCCAGCGCGGTCATGTCGGCGTGCGGGAGGGTGGGGTCGATGACGACGCGGCCCCAGGCGTTGACGTGTTCAGCGATCAGCGCGAGCGTGACGGGACGCGGCGGGACCGGGGGAACGCCCACCGTTGTCCCGCCGGCGGCGGGCGCGTGCGGTGCGGGGCCGAGCAGGCCGACCTGGACCAGCAGCCGGGCGGTGGCCGCACAGGTGTCCTCGCGGCGGTGGAAGGGGCAGTGTTCGGGCTGCATCGGCTCCTTCTTCTCGTGGGGGAGCGCGCCATGCTAGCCCCCACCCGGGGCGCGGCTGATACGAGCGACCCGGCTATCGGTCGAGGGCGGTGACCCCGGCTTCGAGGGCCTTTTGCGTGCCCAGTGCGATGCTGCCGGGTGCGCCGATGCGGGCCAGGGCGTCCCACTGCGCGGGGGTGACCATCGCGTGGACCTTGACGTCCTCCAGCGGGCCGACGGAGCCGTCGGGACGCACGCCGAACTCGGTGGTGCGCCCGGTCCACATCTCGGTGAGCTGTTCGAGCATGCGCTGGTGCCATTCTTCGGGCAGGGGCCCGTGCTGTTCGGCTGCTGCCTGGGCGATCACGTGTGCGGCGGCGCCGGAGGGCAGGGCACCCAGTTCGCGGACGATGAGTGCGAGGCGCTTGGCGAGGCCGTCGAGGGTGGCCGCGTACGCGTCGCTGCCGCTGTACAGCGCCTCGTGCACGTCCCGGCGCATCTCGTTGCCGATGCACTCGGCCGCGACCTCCTCGACGGGCCGCTGCTGGATGTCGGCCGCGCGGCGCAGGCGCCTGGCGCTCCGGCCGGTCAGGCGTACGGTCACGGTCAGCTCGGCGTGCTCGCCCGCGGCGTCGTCGGCAGGGCGTGGTGCGGGGGTGTCCATGGGCGCTGACCGTAGTACCCGGCCGCCCGCGAGCGCAGCGCCTTCGACCCGTGCAGCGTGCTCGGCGTGCTCCGCGGCCACTGTCCTTGCGCCGGCCTCGGGCATGTCGGGTGGGGCGGCGGTGTCCGTCTGCGGGCTTGGGAGGAGTTGGTCGAGCCAGTCGCGGGCGGCCTGTGCGGCGCGGCGGATCACCTGCTCGTCGGCTCCGACGCGGGTGTGTACCCCGATGATCCGGTTGATGCGGGCGTTGACGTCGCGGTGTGCGGTGCCGGTGGCCGCGACGATCTGGTGCACCATCGCGGTCAGCCGCATGCGCGGCTCGGGCCCGGTGTCGATCTCATCGTCCCCGACCGTGTCCGGCTCCTGGTCGGCCTCCGATTCGAACGCCGCGCACCGGCCGCAGAAGTCGAAGATGCCGTCGACTTCGGCCTTGCCGCAGGCCAGACACACGTAGCCGTCGCAGGTCGCGCACAGGCTGGAGGCGCTGTCGGCGTCGCGGCCCCAGGCGCGTTCCTGGGAGACGCACTGGCCGGTGCACGGCCGAGGGACGTAGTGCGCCACGGCCGGTGCCGGCTGGGCCTGTCCGCCCTGTTCTTCGCGTGCGGCCGCCTCCGCTGCCCGGCGGGCGGACCACTCGGCGTTCGCCCGGGCGCGGGCTTCCCGGCAGGCGGCCCATTCCGCCGGCGTGAGGTGGCTGGCGCACGCCACCACGGGGGCGGGGAGATCGTCGTAGCGGGGCCACTCGGCGGCCTCGCGTCGGCATAAGCGCCGGGTCGACTTGGCCCGGCGGGTACACGTCGGCATCCCACACCTCCCATGTGATCGCGTGGCCGGGCATCAGCGCGGTGCCCAGCGGTTCCCTTGCCTGCGGCAGCATAGAAACCGGGACTGACAACTCCTTTTGAAATCAGGAGAGTTCGCTGGCCTGATTGCAGCGACCCGATGCACCGCCCAAGGGCCGGGGAGGGAGAACCGGCAGCACACAGGTCCGCGGCGCTTCCTTGTGCGGCCCGTCCTGAATTCGGCCGGAACTGGCTACCGAACGTATGACTGTATTGACGGTTGGTCATCAGCTGGTCCAGCCTCTGGGGCTGCGGTACATGAAGCCGCGCTTCCCAGAGAGGAACCCCTTGGCCATAGAGCCGACGAAGGAGCAGCAGGCTGCCCGTGAGGTGTTCGCCTCCGGCCGGGACCTGGCCCTGGTAGCAGGTGCCGGGACGGGCAAGACGTCCACCCTGATCCTGATGGGCGCCGCGACCCGCAAACGCGGGCTGTACGTGGCGTTCAACCGGGCGATCGCCGATGACGCCCGCGGGCGGTTCGGGCCGAATGTGGAGTGCCGTACCGCGCACTCGCTGGCCTTCCGCGCCGTCGGCCACCACTACCGGGAGCGTCTGGATGCCTCGGCGAGGATCCCCGCCAAGCACACCGCCCGCCTGCTCGGCATCACCCGCGACCTTGATGTCAACTCCCGCCAGATCAAGGTCACTCACGCCGCGCGCCTGGTGATGGGCATGGTCCGCAAGTTCTGCTACACCACCGACCGGCAGGTCATGGCCCGCCACATGGAGCCGGTCAACGGCCTCGACGGCCCCGGCCAGGACTATCTCGCCCGCACCCTGCTGCCCTACGCGCACCGTGCGTGGCAGGACATCTGCTCGCCCGCGGGCCGGCTGCGGTTCGAGCACGACCACTACATGAAGCTGTGGGCGATGACCTCCCCGCGGCTCGGGGCTGACTTCGTCCTGCTGGACGAGGCCCAGGACACCAACCCCGTCCTGGAGGAGGTCTTCCTCGCCCAGGACGCGCAGCGGGTGTGCGTCGGGGACCCGGCCCAGCAGATCTACGGCTGGCGCAACGCGCGCGATGTGATGACCGGCTTCCCCGCCGAGCAGCTGCGCCTGACCCAGTCCTTCCGCTTCGGCCCGGCCATCGCCGAGGTGGCCAACCGGTGGCTGGGACACGCCGAGTCGGAGATGCAGCTGACGGGCCACGGCCCCGGCTCCCGGGTCGGCGAGGTGGCGCAGCCCGAGGCGGTGCTGTGCCGGGGCAACGTGGACGCGATGAGCGAAGTCCTCTCCTACCTCGAGCTCGGTGTTCCGGTGGCGCTGACCGGCGGGGGCAGCGCGCTGCAGCGCATCGCCAAGGCCGCACTCGAGCTCAAGGCCGGGCAGCGCACCAGCCACCCGGAGCTGTTCTTGTTCTCCTCCTGGGGCGAGGTGCAGGAGTACGCCGAGCAGGACAAGGCCGGCCAGGACCTCAAAGCGATCGTGCAGCTGGTCGACACCTACGGCCCCGACCAGATCATCGAAGCGGTCGACCGCCTCACCCCGGAAGAATCCGCGAAAGTTATCGTCTCCACCGCCCACAAGGCCAAGGGACGGGAGTGGCCGTCGGTACGCATCGGCAAGGGCTTCATGGCCCCGTCGGTGGACGACCACGGTCTGCAGCGCGCGCTGAACGCGAGCGAGGCCCGCCTGATCTACGTCGCGGTCACCCGCGCCCGCCATCTGCTCGATACCGAGGGCATCGCCTGGATCGACGCGTACGAAAAGACCATGGCCGACGCCGGCCGGGACGGCACGGTGGCCGGCCGGCCGATGATCGAGCTCAGTCTGACCGGGCAGCTGAAGTACGACTCCTCACCGATCTCGCAGTTCATGGCCGCCCACCTCCCGTACAGCCAGAACCTGGTGGGCGACTACCAGGCGCGCATCGCCGGCCTGGCGCACCCGGTGCAGCCGATCGACGTGCAGTACCCGAACTGGTCGGCCCTCGGGCACGCCATCGACTACCGCCTACGCCTCAGCCTCGGCGGGCGGCTCGGACTGGCCGTCGTCGCCGGTGTCATGCTCCTTGACGAGACCGGACCGCTGCGCGGAGCACCTGCGCGTGGGACCCGCAAGGCCCTGCACACGGCGGGCCGGGAGCTGCTGGCCACCGTCGACACCTACCTCGCCGCCCCCGGCAGCCTGGACGAGAACGCGCTCATCCGGCTGTGCTTCGTTGCCGGCTTCTTCGAGGACATCGCCCGCACCGGTGAGATCCGCCGCTTCAGCATGCTCGGCTCTGCCACCCCCGCCACGACCCTGGCCGACCTCACCGCGGCGGTCCCGGAGTACGTCGCGTGCGACATCGACCAGCAGACGCGGCTCGCCGACGCTCCGTTCGCCGCCTTCCGGGCCCTACCGCAAAAGGCCCGCGTGTGCGGTCCGGTTTTTGCCGGCAGCGGCGACATCGGCGGCGCCGACGCCGACTACATCCTCGACGGCCTCCTGCTGGACTGCAAAGCCACCAAGGACCCCCGCCGCCTGGGCCGCGAGGAGATCTACCAGCTCGCCGGATACCTCCTGCTGGACTACGACGACCAGTTCGGCATCGATAGCGTGGGCCTGTATCTCTCCCGCCAGGGCGGCCTGATCACCTGGGATGCCGCCGGCTTCCTGCGGCGGCTCGGCGCCAGCGCCCCTCTGACGCACCTGCGCGCACAGCTGCGCCGGCACCTGCGCAAGGCTGCTCTCTCCTGACGGCCTCTGACCGCGGCCGGCCCCATGACCGGCGTCATCGAGCAGCCGGGCCAGGGCCCGCATCCTGGACTGGCTTCGATCACCTCCTGACCATGACCTCGTTCAGGCTCCACCTGCAATCCATCCCCTTACAGCGCCCCATAGCACATCGAAGGCGATGATTTCGTGACATTCGTCGCACTGTCCTCCAGCAGTCAATGTCAGTGGTGGCGGATACCGCCGCAGACACCGGCCAAGCAGGGCACGAACCGAGGCGGGCCACCACCGAACGGTCACGCGTTCTTGGGCGTGGAGGCGTCATGGAAACAAGAGGGTGGGCGATGAGCCGACCGCGGATGTGGTGGCAGGAGGTCCACCCCGGCGACTGGGCTGCCTTCGCGCTCCCCGATGACCTGGCCCGCGAGCGGTACACCGCGCTGCTGGCAGCCCTGGAGGAACTGTCCACACGCGGCCCGATGTCCACGCTGTGAGTTCTCACTGATGTTGA
>NZ_QQNA01000340.1 GCF_003346515.1 Streptomyces corynorhini | reverse complement strand
CCACCGCGCGGGCACGAGCCGGAGCCCGCCACCACCCGGCTCGTGCCCGCGCGGTGGAACCGCAGCGCCAGCAGCGTCAGCCCGATCGCGACGACCGTCATGGCCGCGCCCGCCCACGCCGTGGCCGCGTAGCCGAAGTCCGCGTCGATGACCGTACCGCCGAGCCAGGGGCCGCCGGTGTTGCCGAGGTTGAACGCGGCCGTCGCCGTGGCGCCCGCGAGGGTGGGGGCAGCGGCGGCGATGTTGAACATGCGGGCGTTGAGCGCCGGAGCGGTGTAGAACGCCGAGACGCCCAGCAGGAAGGTGAGGACGACGACGGCGACGGGGTGCGACGCGGTCAGGGCCAGTACCACCAGCAGCACGGTCGACGCCGTCACCCCGCTGACGAGGACGCCGAAGAGGTGCGCGTCCGCGTACCGTCCGCCCAGCGCCGTACCGACCAGCGCGCCGACTCCGAACAGCGCCAGTACGGTCGGGACCCAGCCGCTGTCCAGGCCCGCCACGTCCGTGAGCAGCGGGGCGAGATACGAGAACGCGCAGAAGACACCGCCCGCGGCGAGCGCGGTGACGGCGATGGCGAGCCAGACCTGACGGTCGCGGTAGATGGTCAGCTCCCGCTTGAGCCGGGGCTTCTCGGCCGGTACGGGGATGGCCGGGATCAGCGTCGCGCACCCGATCAGCGCGACCGCCGACGCGGCGCCGACCGCCCAGAACGCCGAGCGCCAGCCCAGGTGTTCGCCGAGGAAGGCACCGGCCGGGACGCCGAGCACGTTCGCGATGGACAGTCCGCCGATCATCACGGCCATCGCGCGGGCGCGCGCGTTCAGGGGAGCCATGGCGATCGCGACGGCCGCGCCCACCGCCCAGAAGCCGGCGCACGCGAACGCGCTGACCACCCGGGACACGAAGAGCACCTCGTACGTCGGCGCCAGCGCCCCCGCGACCTGGCCGAGGCCGAAGACCGAGATCAGGGCGATGAGGGTCGTACGGCGCGGCAGGCGCAGGGTGGCGACGGCGAGCAGCGGGGCGCCGACCACCATGCCGATCGCGAACGCGGAGATGAGCAGCCCCGCCGTGGGGATCGACACGTTCATGTCCTCCGCGAGGGGCGGCAGCAGCCCGGAGAGCATGAACTCGCTCGTACCGAGCGCGAAGACCGACAGGCCGAGTATGTAGACGGCGAGCGGCATCCTGGGGCGGGACGTGCCCGGCTCACCGGGGACGCCCGGCCGGAGGGTGCCCGACTCGGGGATGCGCGGCTCACCGGGGATGCCCGGCTCGGACGTGCCCGGCTCCTGGGTGTGCGGGGTGTGCGGGGTGGCGGGAGCGGGACCGGCCGCGCGGCCGGGGGCGATCGCGTCATCGGAGACGACGAGATCTGCGGGGACTACGAGATCGGCGGGATCGGCGGAGACAGTGGAGACGGCAGGAACGACCGGGACGGCAGGACCGACGGGAACGACCGGGACCGCAGGAACGACCGGGACGACGGGATCGGCGGGGACGGCGGGATCGGCGGGGAGAGCGGGATCGGCGGAGTCAGGCATGCCAGGTGCAAACGGTCGCGCGGGGCGTCGCATTCCGCGTGCCGTGCTGCCTCCCAGTTACTGAGACGACCATCATTGAGCAGGCAGCCAGGCAGCCAGGCAGCCAGGCAGCCAGGCAGCCAGGCAGCCAGGCAGAAAGCCCGTACTCCGCCGCACCTTGCCGTCACGCGTCACGACGCCTTGAAACCCCGCAGCCGCTGACTGTTCCCGACCACGAACACCGAGGAGAACGCCATCGCCGCGCCCGCGATCATCGGGTTGAGGAGCCCCGCCGCCGCCAGGGGCAGCGCCGCGACGTTGTACGCGAACGCCCAGAACAGATTGGTGCGGATCGTGCCCAGCGTGCGCCGTGCCAGCCGGATGGCGTCGGCCGCGACGCGCAGATCACCCCGTACGAGAGTGAGGTCGCCCGCCTCGATGGCCGCGTCCGTGCCCGTCCCCATGGCCAGGCCCAGATCGGCCTGGGCGAGGGCGGCGGCGTCGTTGACCCCGTCGCCGACCATGGCGACGGACCGGCCCTCCGCCTGGAGCCTCTTGACGACGTCGACCTTGTCCTCGGGCATGACCTCCGCGATGACGTGCGCGCTGTCGATGCCGACCTCGGCGGCCACCGACTCGGCGACGGCCCTGTTGTCGCCGGTGAGCAGGATCGGTGTCAGGCCGAGGGCGCGCAGCCGGCCGACGGCCTCCTCGCTGGTCTCCTTCACCTCGTCGGCGACTTCGAGCACGCCCCGCGCCTCGCCGTCCCAGGCCACCGCGATCGCCGTACGGCCCGCGGCCTCGGCCGCCGTCCGCGCGCGCTCCAGCTCCTCCGGCAGCCGGATCTCCCACCGCGCGAGCAGCGCGGCCCGCCCGACGAGCACCGCGTGGCCCTCGACGGTGCCCTGGACGCCGAGACCCGGGACGTTGGCGAAGTCCTCGGGGACCGGCAGCGTACCGACGCGCTCCGCCGCGCCCTCGGCGACGGCGCGCGCGATGGGGTGCTCGGAGGCGTGCTCCAGGGCGCCCGCCAGCCGCAGGACGTCGCTCCGCTCCGTACCCGGCGCGGTACGGGTCTCCAGGAGCGTCATCTTCCCGGTCGTGACCGTGCCCGTCTTGTCCAGCAGGATCGTGTCCGCGCGGCGGGTGGACTCCAGGACCTCCGGGCCCTTGATCAGAATGCCGAGCTGCGCGCCCCGCCCCGTGCCCACCATCAGCGCGGTCGGGGTGGCCAGGCCGAGGGCGCACGGGCAGGCGATGATCAGTACGGCCACGGCGGCGGTGAACGCGGCGGTCACACCCGCGCCGATGGCCAGCCAGACCCCGAACGTGCCGAGCGCGAGCGCGATCACCACCGGTACGAAGACGCCGGAGATCCGGTCGGCGAGGCGCTGGGCCGCCGCCTTGCCGTTCTGCGCGTCCTCCACCAGGCGGGCCATCCGGGCGAGTTGCGTGTCGGCGCCGATCCGGGTGGCCCGTACGACGAGTCGGCCGCCCGCGTTGAGCGTGGCACCGGCCACGGAGTCACCGACCGCGACCTCGACCGGCACGGACTCGCCCGTCAGCATCGAGGCGTCCACGGCCGACGAGCCCTCCACGACCGTGCCGTCCGTGGCGATCTTCTCGCCGGGGCGCACCAGGAACAGGTCCCCGGCCTGGAGCCGCGCCGTCGGGACGCGCTCCTCGCGCCCGTCGCGTACGACGGTGACCTCCTTGGCCCCCAGCTCCAGCAGCGCGCGCAGCGCGGTCGCCGCCCGGCGCTTGGCGCGTACCTCGAAGTAGCGGCCCGCCAGGATGAACGCCGTCACCCCGGCCGCCGCTTCGAGGTAGATGTTCCCGGAGGCGTCGCCCCGGCTGATGGTCAGCTCGAAGGGGTGCCGCATGCCGTGCATGCCCGCCGTACCGAAGAAGAGCGCCCACAGCGACCACAGGAACGCGGCCCAGGTGCCGACGGAGATCAGGGTGTCCATCGTCGCCGCGCCGTGCCGGGCGTTGGTCCAGGCGGCGCGGTGGAAGGGCCAGCCCGCGTAGACGACCACGGGGGCGGCGAGCGTGAGGGACAACCACTGCCAGTTGTCGAACTGGAGGGCCGGGATCATGGCCATCGCGACGACGGGTACGGCGAGGACGACGGCGGTCAGCAGGCGCTCGCGCAGGGTCTTGAGTTCGCGGTCGCGGGCCTCGTCGCGGGCTTCGCCGGGGTCTTGTGTGTCGTGAGGCGCGCTGTCCGTTGCCCCTCGCGCGGGAACCGGGTGTACGGGGGCCGGGTGCGCGGGAACCGGGTGTACGGGGGCCGGCTCGGTGGCCGTGTAGCCGGTCGCCTCCACGGTGGCGATCAGATCCTGGACGGCGACGTCCTCGCCCCGGTAGCTGACCTTGGCCTTCTCGGTGGCGTAGTTGACGGTCGCCGCCACCCCGTCCATACGGTTGAGCTTCTTCTCGACGCGTGCCGCGCACGAGGCACAGGTCATGCCGCCGATGATCAGCTCGACTTCGGCGGTGGCGGTGTCCGCGGCACCGGCCGCGCCCTGGCCGGGCGCGGCGCCGGAGGTCCGGGTGGTGCTCATGGCTCGCACTCCTTCTCGTCGACGGGTCCATTGTACCCCCTAGGGGTATCCCACTCCCTCCTGTGTACCCCTAGGGGGTATAAAAAGCAAGGGTGCCAGGGGGTGTTGGTGGGGTGCCTGTGGCTCGACGCGTTGATGCGCGCTGGTGGGGTTGCCGTTTAGTCTGGGTATTGGACTAGACCTATACGGTCGGTGCCCCCTACGAATGAGGTCTCATGAGCAAGCGCGCAGTTCTGGAGGTGATCGCTCTCGACGCGGAGGACGCCGTCGCGGCCCAGGGCGGAGGCGCCGACCGCCTCGAACTCGTCACCGACATGGCGGCGGACGGGCTGACCCCGCCGCGCGAGACCTTCGCGAAGATCCGGGCCGCCGTGGACATTCCCCTCCGGGTGATGCTGCGGCTGACGGACGGCTTCGTCGTCGACGGCCCCGCGCCGCGCGGCGCCGACAGCCTGGTGGACGCGGCGCGCGGGCTGCGGGCGGAGGGCGCGGACGAGTTCGTCTTCGGCTTCCTCGACGCGGACGGCTCCCCCGACCTCGTCACGGTGGAGCGGCTCATCGCCGAGCTGGACGGCTGCTCCTGGACGTTCCACCGGGCGATCGACCACGCGGCCGACCGCGACGCGCTGCGCAAGCGGCTCGCGGACCTGCCGGGGCTCGACACGTACCTCACGGCGGGGTCCCCGGCGGGCGTCGACAGCGGCCTGCCGACGCTGCTGTCGGAGGCGGCGGACGCGGAGCGCGGCGAGGCGGGGTACGGACAGCGCCTCATGGCGGGCGGCGGGCTCCGCCTCGCCCACCTGCCGGTGCTGCGGGCGGCGGGAGTGGCGGCGTTCCACATCGGCGGCGCGGCCCGCCCCGCGGGCTGGTCGGGGCCGGTGGAGGCGGACGCGGTACGGGTGTGGCGGGAGGCGCTGGACGCGTGAGGGGCCGCGCTCGCGGCGGGTGCGGGGTGAGCGGGTGCGGGTGGGCGGGTGCGGATGGCGGCACCATGTCGCCCGGCGCCATGTCGCTCTAAGTCCTCTTTTCGCGACAATCGGTGACGCGTACGCTGGGTGGTCAGAGTCTGTGCGGTGGGCGGATCCCGATCGAGCGGGAGCCCTCCGGCCATCCGCCTGACGTCAAGGAAGGCGATTTCGCATGGCGATGTTCACCTCCGAGGCTCCGTGGGCGATGCGGCTGGTCACCGACCGGCTGCCGATGGGCTCGCCGTCGTACGCGGCAGTGACGTTGGACGAGGCCACACAGACCGCCCGCTACACAGACGCCGCCGGTCAGGTGGTGGAGATGGGCAAGCACGGCACCAACAAGACCAAGGGCACGGCCTCGGTGTCCGGTGGCGGCGACGGGCAGAGCCCACAGCCGCAGACCCAGGACGACAACACCACCGACTACGAGTCCGACTGACCAGTGGCTCCCCACGTGCTGGTCGTCACGTCCCTGGAGGACGTCACCGCTGACCTGGTCATCACCGCGCTCAACGAACGCGAGGTGCCTGTCGCGCGCGTCGACCCGGCCGATATCGGTCCCGGCCTGACCTTTGGCGCCCGCATCGGCGCGGGTGCGACGTTATGGGGCGGGCGGCTGTGTACAGCAAGCCGCGAGGTGGAGCTGGGAGAGGTGACGGCGGTGTACTACCGCCGCCCCACCCCGTACTCCGCCCGGTTCACCCACCTGCCCGCCCAGCAGCGCGACTTCGCCACAGCCGAGGCCCGGCACGGCCTCGGCGGCATCCTGCACAACCTGCGCGGCGCGCGGTACGTGAACCACCCGGCCGCCGTCGCCCGAGCGGACTTCAAGCCCGCCCAACTGCGTCACTTCGCCGCACTCGGTCTCACCATTCCGGCAACGCTGGTCACCAACGACGCTGAGCAGGCGCGCGAGTTCGCCGCCGAGCACGGCCCCGTCATTTACAAACCGTTCCGCGGCCTACCCCTGGGTAAGGACGGGCGCTCCGGAGCGATCTGGGCCCAGCGCGTCGATCCTGGCTGCTTCGACGACTCGCTGAGCGTCATGCCGCACCTGTTCCAGGCCGAGATCCCCAAGACCGGTGACGCACGGGTCACCGTGATCGGGCGGCAGGTGTTCGCCAGCCGGGTCGAGACACCGGATCATGCCCTGGACTGGCGAAGCGGCGACTGGAACGGCCTCATCCACACACCCATGGGCGTACCGGCTCCGATCGAGGTCGCGCTGCACAGCTACCTGGCCTCGTTCGACCTGGTCTTCGGCTGTTTCGACTTCGCACTCACCGGCGACGAAGACCTCCCCTCATCCTGGACGGCCATCGAGTGCAATCCACATGGGCAAGGGGGCTGGCTGCCCGAAGCCCCGGCCATCACCGAGGCGTTCGCCGACATCCTCAGCGGAAAGGAGGCGGCGGCCTGATGCCCGTGCCCGCTGACCTTGAGACCGAAGCGACCCGCCTGCGCGAGGCCATGGCGGAGGCCCTCACCGCAGAGGGCGCTCTCGCCGGTTCCGCTTGGCGTCAGGCGGTCGAGACCGTACCCCGTCACCGGTTCGTGCCCGGCTTCTACCTCCCGGCGGCCGAACGCGACGAGCAGGGGATGACCGTGTGGGAACCGGTCACCGCCGAACTCGACCGTGGCCGGTGGCTGGCCGCCGCATACTCCGACACCACCCTGATCACCCAGTTCGACGGCGAGGAAGCGGACTGGAAGCAGTCGGCCGTGCGGCATGGCGGGGCCCCGACCTCATCGTCCACTCTGCCCTCGCTCGTCCTGCGGATGTGGGAGGACGCGGAGGTGACCGAGGGGCACACGGTGCTGGAGATCGGTACCGGGACCGGCTACTCCACCGCGCTGGCGTGTGATCACCTCGGTTCCGCCGCCATCACCAGCGTCGAGGTGGACCCGTACCGTTTGGAGGCGGCGGCGAACACACTGTTCGGCCTGGGCCACACCCCCACACTCGCGGTTGCCGATGGGCTTTACGGGTACTGGCCCGAGGCCCCCTTCGACCGGATCGTGGCCGCGTGCTCCTTCCGGGCCGTCCCTCCGGCGCTCATCTCCCAGACTCGGCCCGGAGGGAAGATCCTCCTCACCCTCAGTGGCTGGCTCTACGGATACGCCCGAGTACTGCTCACCGTCGGGGACGACGGCACCGCCAAGGGCCCACTGCTCGGCGGCACCGTCTCCTTCATGTCCGCGCGTACACACGCCGCCCCCGCGTTCGGCAACCCCGCTCACTGGGCCGCCGGCCTCCCCGAGACCGGCCGCGCGGCGAAACACGGCCCGGAACGGATCACCGCCGCCACGGAAGAAGCCTTCCACCTGCGGTTCCTTGCCCAAAGCGCGGTACCGGACGCGCAGCTGACCATGGTCGGTGAGGTGGTGCATCTGGTCGACGTCATCACCGGTTCCGCAGCCACCCTCGCCCCGGGCGAGGGCACCTGGCATGTGCGACAGGGCGGCCCGGTCAAGTTGTGGGACCGTATCGAGTCGGTCCTGAGCGCCTACGACGCGGCGGGGCGCCCAGGACCGGAGACCTTTCGGCTGCACGTCCACGACGGCGGGCAGCACCTGCGACACCCGGGGCTGCCCGGCCTCTCCCTGCCGAGGCTCTGAACAGGGCGGCGCGTTCCAGGCGGGTCAACCGGGCGGCCGAGCACAAACCGGTGCAACACGCCGCCGCGCAGCGCTTCGCCGTGACCGCCGTTGGGACTTGGTACTTCCTGGGACGCAACCCCAACGGCCAATGGGCATGGCAGCCCAGTGGGATCACGGACCGGATCGCCCGTGCCCTTGCCGACCAGCTACAGAAAGGCCATGCCGTATGAGTACGCCCGAGGAGCTGCGTGCCGCCCTGCTGGCCGCGCTCACCGAAAGCGGCACGCTCACCGACCCGGCCTGGATCAAGGCCGCCGAGGCGATCCCCCGGGAACTGTTCGCCGGTTCCTACTTCGTGCCGGTCGAAGGGAGCACCCCGACCCGTTACCGGGCCGTTCAACAGGGCGCCGCCGGATGGCTTGAGGGGATCTACACCGACCAGACGCTCATCACTCAACTGGACGGGACCACCCACCCCGATGATGCGGGAGGACGCGTGGTGCTCGGAGACCCGTCCTCGTCGTCCACCCTGCCGTCACTGGTACTGAGCATGTGGCAGCGGCTCGGGGCCGACGCCGGGCACCGCGTGCTGGAGATCGGTACGGGAACCGGATACTCCACTGCTCTCGGAGCGCACCGACTCGGGGACGGGAACCTGACCAGCGTCGAGTACGACCCGCAGGTGGCCGAGCGGGCTGCCGCTGCCCTCAAGGCGGTCGGCTGCTCCCCCCGGCTGATCACCGGCGACGGTCTGGCGGGCGACCCGGCCGGGGGCGGCTACGACCGCCTGATCGCCACGTGTTCGGTCCGCTACCTGCCGATGCCATGGCTGTATCAGGTGAAGCCCGGCGGCCGAATCCTGGTCACCCTGTCCGGCTGGAGCTACGCGTCCGGTCTCGCGGAACTCACGGTGACCGAACCCGGTATGGCGACCGGCCGGCTCCTGCCCGGTTACACGAGTTTCATGATCGCCCGGCCCCATGACCGGCCACCGCGCCCGGCCCTGGCCCTGCTGCCCGGTGACGAGCGGCCCAGCCGGATCGACCCGGGCGTCATCGGTACGTGGGAAGGCGGTTGGGTCGCCCAGTTGGCGGCGCCTTCGGCCGAACGGATGGGGGACGCCGGGACACAGATCCTCTCCGACGTGGCCACCGGTTCGCAGGCCCGTACGGCACCGAACCCTGACGGGGGATGGACCGTGACCCAGCGCGGACCGCTCCGCCTGTGGGACCAGGTGGAACGGGCGGTCGAGGCGTGGCGGGAAGCGGGGGAGCCGCACCAGGAAGGATTCGGCATCACGGCGTCGGCGGCCGGACAGCGGGTCTGGATCGGTGACGAGGACGGTCCGGGCTGGGACCTGCCCATCTGATTCCGGACCGTCCTGCGGGGAGCGATGTCAGAGGGCGGGGAGCCGCCCGGCCTTGACTCCGGTGACGAAGGAGGTGAAGGCGGTGGTGGGGAAGTGCAGTACCGGGCCGGTCGGGTTCTTGGAGTCGCGGACGGGGACGATGCCGTGTGGGGCGGCGAGGTTGGCGGCGACCTCGACGCACTGGCCGCCGTTGTTGCTGTAGGAGGAGGTGAACCAGCGGGGGGACTCGGTTGTCACGGGGTGCCCTTTCCTCTGCGGTTGCCGGTGCGGGAGCCCCGCCGTGCCTGGGAGGGGGTGGCGGGGCGTCAACGCGTCAGGTGCTGGGGAATTCCGTGGCCTTGACTCCGGTGACGAAGGAGGTGAAGGCGGTGGTGGGGAAGTGCAGTACCGGGCCGGTCGGGTTCTTGGAGTCGCGGACGGGGACGATGCCGTGTGGGGCGGCGAGGTTGGCGGCGACCTCGACGCACTGGCCGCCGTTGTCGCTGTAGGAGGAGGTGAACCAGCGGGGGGACTCGATTGTCACGGGGTGCCCTTTCGTACCTCGTTGATCATGGCCACGGAAGCCGCGTGCGAGAGCGCTTCGGTCTGTAGTTGATGGTAGGCGGTCAACAAGCGGATGACGGAAGTGGTCTCGCGTTCCAGGTGCCCTTGAATCTGGGACTCGGCATAGCCGAGGACCGAACGGTCGGACAGCGTCAGCAGAGTGACCGGCAGGTTGAACGGGCGGCGCTCCCCTATGTCGAACGGGACGACCTGGATCATCGTGTTCGGCAACTCGGCGAACTCGACCAGTCCTTGAAGCTGGGCGTCCATGACGTCGCGACCGCCGACGGTCCGGCGGATGCAGCTTTCATCCATGGTCACGGACATCATGGGTGGCCGGGGCCGTACCAACGCCGCCTGCCGCTCCGCCAGGAACGAGACGCGTTCATCAGCTTGTTCGGGTGTGATGGAACCCCGCCGTACGGCACTGTCCGCCAACACCCTTGCGTACTCCGGTGTCTGCAACAGACCGGGCACGATCCCGATCTCGTACAGCCGAATCTCCACCGCACGGCCCTCATGGCCCAGGTACTCGGGGAACCCCTCCAACAGGTTGCCGTGCTTGACTTCCCGACACTCCCGTTCAAACGTTTCGGCCGTGTCGCAGAGCCCAAAGGCCAGGTCAAGGCTGCGCGAGAATCGAAGAGTTGGCACCCTGCGACCAGTTTCCACGGCCGAAATATGCTTGCTGGAATAGTCTGTTTGCACCGCGAGTTCCTCTTGGCTCCATTTGCGCGCCTCCCGTAACCCACGTAGACGGGCTCCGAATGCGGCTTGTGGGCTGCTTTCGGGGTGCAGCTCTTTGATGTTCACCGGTCCGATACCGACTCTCGCTCCAGATCTTGCACGTTGAGGGGCCACCAACTCTAGGCCACGCTGGGGTCACTTGGTAGTCGAATGACTACGGAGAGGAGTTGATGGTGAATCGTAACTACGTTCCCTCCAGCACCCCCCGGCCCCACGACACCCCCGACGAGACGTGGTTCTCCCCGTGGGCGCCGCTTCCGGACGGCGCGTATCGCGGACCGTTTGCGAAGCCGACGCCGGAGATCCTCCAGGCGGTCGCCGTCGCGCTGGAAGCGATGCCCGTCGGTGACCGGGCTTCCCGGCCGGCCGGGACGGCGGAGGCAGGGCGATGACGGAGCCGACGAGGTATCAGACGGACCCGCTTGAGCTGCCGCTGCCCGCCTCCACGGAGCCCGACCCGGCGCCGGTGGAGGGGTGTCCGGGGTGTGTGGAGCTGGCGAAGGTGCGGGATCGCGCCCGGGGCGTCGGTGACATGACGACCGTGACCGACTGCAACGTCCATATGCGGCGGCACCCCGAGGGGCACCGTTGATCACGGTGGCGGACATCGGGCGCCGGGTGGAGGACGCGGCGGGGCGAGTCGGCGTGCTGCGGGCACTGATCCGGGATTACGAGGACCCCGCCGACATGCCGGGTGCGCGCCGTAAGCGGCCCACGGCGTTCCTGTGGCCCGAGGAGGGCGGCAGGGAGTGGCTGGTGTCGCCGCACGACGTGAGGCGGGTCCGGTGAGGCACGCGCGGAGAGGGCCGGTCAGCCGGTTCGCCTGGGGGTTCGGGGCCATGGTGTGCTGGGGCCTCATCGCGCTCGGGCTCGTCCTGGCAGTGCGTACCGAATGACCGGCGCGGACCGGGACGGGTACGAGACCGTGGACGGCAGCGCGAGCGGCAGCGTGGACGGCAGCGTGGACGGCAGCGCGAGCGGGAGCGGGAGCGGCAGCGGCAGCGCGAGCGGCGTCGAGGACCGGACGCAGGAGCGTGTGATGGTCGCGTTGCTCGCGAGCGGACTCACGATCATCGCGTGCGCCGTCGCCCTCGTGGCCCTCGTCGTCGCGCTGGTCGCGGAGGCGGCGTGACACCGGGTCCGGCTCCATGGCCGGGCCCGGCCACCCGTGGCGATGTGGTCCGGCGGACGGCCTCCTGGCCCAGTGGCCGTCCGCCTCACCTGCCGTCCCTACGCGGACAGCGCCCCCGGCAGCTTGTCCGCGTGCAGCACGATCAGGCCCGAGACCGCTCGGGTCAGGGCCACGTACAGCCGCCGCAGGCCCGTGCGTTCGTCCGGTTCGCCCGACACGACCGCCGCCGGTTCGTCCAGGACGACGTAGTCGTACTCCAGGCCCTTCGCCAACGAGGCCGGTACCAGCGTCAGCCGGGACTCCGCCGTCGTCTCCTCGCCCGGGGAGAGGAACGCCAGCCCCGCCGCCGTCAGCGCCTCCGCCAGCACCGGAATCCGGGCGTCCGCCGCGATCAGGCCGGTGGAGCCCTCGTGGGTCAGGGACTCCACGCACGCCGCCACCAGCGCCCCGTCCAGGTCCTCCGGGTCGGGGATCTCCCGTACGGACAGGGAGCCGGGCGAATCCCGTACGGAAGCCACCTCCGTCAGCCCCGGCGAGATGACCGGCAGCAGCCGCGAGGCGAACGCGATGACCTCACGCGGCACGCGGAACCCCGCCGTCAACTCCTCCACCACCGCCTCCGACTTGCCCAGATGCCGCAGCGCCTCCGCCCAGCTCCCCGTCGCCCACGGAGTGGTGCCCTGCGCCAGATCGCCCAGGACCGTCGCGGAACCGGTCGAGCAGCGGCGGCCCACCGCCCGGTACTGCATGGGCGACAGATCTTGCGCCTCGTCCAGGACGACGTGTCCCAACGAGTGCGTACGCGCGATCAGATCGCCCGCCTCGTCGATCAGGACCGCGTCCGCCGCCGACCACTTCGCCGACTTCACGCCGCGCGGCGGCTTCGCCCACAGAACGTCGCGCCGCTCGTCGGCGGTCAGCAGCCCCTCCGCGTGCACGGCCAGGAACTCCGGGTCGGAGAGCAGCCGCAGCACCAGCTTCTCCGGGTCGACCGGCGGCCATACGGCCTTCACGGCCGCCTTCACCGCCGGGTTGCGGGCCACCGCGTCCTGCACCCGGTCGTCGGGGGACTCGCCCGCCTCCTCCATCCGTACGAGCACGGCGTGCGCGATCCGCAGGGGCAGGGCCTCGCGCGCGGCCCCGTACCGCATGTCGCGGGCCAGCAGCTGCTGGACGATCTCCTCGACCTCGTACGCCGGTACCCGCCACCGCCGCGAGCCGCGCACGACCACGACCGGCTCGGTGGGCGCGCTGACATGGGACCGTACGGCCCGCCGCCGTCGTCAAGGGCGATGCCCGGATGGCGGAGGTCCTGCGGCGGGCCGTACGGTCCCAT
>NZ_QQNA01000034.1 GCF_003346515.1 Streptomyces corynorhini | reverse complement strand
GCCCCGCACGCCGCCACCACCAGCGGACCGCTCCCGGACAGCTGGACCGTGGCGCCCGAAGGCAGGTTCCGCGTCCACAGAACACGCCCGCTCAGCACGTCGAACCAGGCGACCGCGCTGGGTCCCCGCCGCCCCTCCCGCCCACCGACCAGCACCACGCTCGCACCACGGACGAACGCGGAGTGGACGGCGCCGGGGTGGTGCGAGGTCACCGCGAACTCGGCCGGCAGCTCCCTCCGCCAGCCCTTGACCGAAGGACCTTCCGGGAGGACGAGGCTTCGGCCCTGACCGCGCAGCCCCAGCTCGGGTACGTACAGCGCCCACGTACCGTCGGCGCCGGGCCGCACCTCCATCGGCACGCGCGCCGCCTCCTCCGGCACCACACCGTCCTGGCCGAAGAGCGGCGGCTGCGGGCCGAAACACCCCGTCGTCAGCGCCCCGACCGTCACCGCGAGCAGCACACGCCGCCACCAACGCCCCATCGGACACCCCCCGGTCCCGGTCAGCCCGGCCCGGTGGTCACCGGTCCGACCCCCGTCACCGTAGAGCGCCCCTCGGCCTGTTCACCACCCGCGCGCCCCCGGCCCGTCCGCTTCGTGATGGCTTCGTGGCCCCGGTCGGCTTCGGATACCCTGCGTCACACGCCGTACGGAGTCATCGGACTCGTCACGCCTTGAGGGGCAGGAGGGGCAGGTGCCAGTGGCCCAGCGGATCACCTCGCGCAACGCCCGGTTCCAGCAGTGGCAGGCACTGCTCACCAACCGCAACAAGCGCCAGCGCGCCGGGGAGTTCCTGGTGCAGGGCGTACGGCCCATCTCCCTCGCGGTGGAGTACGGCTGGCCGATACACGCGCTCGTCTTCGACCAGAGCCGGAGCCTGTCGCGGTGGGCCCAGGAGCTGCTGCGGACGGTACGGACCGAGCAGATCGCCATGGCTCCCGATCTCCTGGCGGAGCTGGGCGAGAAGGGCGAGTCCGCCCCCGAGGTGATCGCCGTGGTCGGCATGCCCGCCGACGACCTCGGCCGGATCACGGTCGGGGACGACTTCCTCGGCGTCCTGTTCGACCGCCCGACCAGCCCGGGGAACATCGGCAGCATCATCCGCTCTGCCGACGCCTTCGGCGCGCACGGCCTGATCGTGGCCGGACACGCCGCCGACGTCTACGACTCGAAGTCGGTGCGCGCGAGCACCGGTTCACTGTTCGCCCTGCCCGCCGTCCGGGTGCCGTCGCCGCGCGAGGTGACCGACTGGGTGGGCGGTCAGCGCGCCGCCGGGCGCCCGATCGTGCTGGTGGGCACGGACGAGCACGGCGACCACGACGTCTTCGACTTCGACTTCACGCAGCCGCTCCTGCTGCTGGTCGGCAACGAGACCAGCGGACTCAGCAACGCCTGGCGCGAGTTGTGCGACCACACGGTGCGCATCCCGATGACCGGAGCGGCGAGTTCCCTGAACGCGGCGAACGCCTCGACGGCGATCCTGTACGAGGCCGCGCGGCAGCGCATCCTGGCGGGGAAGCGCGGAAGCGCCGAGGCACCGCGTCAGGGCTGACCGGCCGTCGGCCCGTCGCCGGTACGGTCGGGACCGGTCCCCTCGTCCTCCGTCTCCTCGTCCTCCGTCCCCTCCGGCCGGGCCATCCGCTCGGGCGCCTGCGTGAAGATCAGGGCACCGGCGAGCGCGCCCAGGAAGACCCCCGTCACGACGAAGTCCCAGACCGGCCCCTCGGCTCCGGGCCGCGTCACGCGGCCTCCAGGAGGCTGGGCTCGGCGAGGGTGAACCAGACGACCTTGTGCCGGGGTACGCATCCCCCGTGCACCACCGCGCCCCACGCCCACGCCAAGCTCTCGACCAGCAGCAACCCCCGTCCACCCACGCCACCGTACGAGTCCGCGCCGGATGCGGGTACGGGTACGGACGCGGTCGCGGGCAGCGCCCAGGGCTCGTCGTCCGCCACACAGACGGTGACCCGCTTACGGTCCACGGTCACGTGCACGCGGATGAACGGCGTCGCGGTGTGCCGGTGCGCGTTGGTGACGATCTCGGTGACACACAGCCGCGCGTCCTCGACGAGCAGGGTGTGCCGGTTGATGCCCAGCAGCGAACTGACGAACTCCCGCGCCACTTTCGGCGCGGCGGCGGTGTTGGGCAGGGCGAGTCGGTACGTATCCCCGCGTGGCGGGGGCGGCGGTACGGGGTGTGCGGTGGCGTTGACGGTGGTCATGTCGTTCTCCCAACGCGGACGATGACGATGCCGATGTGCTTCACAGCCCGTGGCCTTGGCCACCTTTGCTCGTCAACGAGCGTGCAGGTAGCTGCACTTCGAACCGTTATGCCGCTGCATCGCACTTCGGACGTTAAGGCACAACAGTGGGACGGTGCAACAGTGGGACGGCCGTCGCACTCTTACGGGTGGACCCGTGACACTGTGGGGCGGCACACTCGTAGGGACCATCAAGGGAGAGGCACATGCCGCCAAGGCCACACCCAACCGCCCGCCAAAAGCGGCTGGGCATCGAGTTGCGAAAGCTGCGCGAGCGGGCCGGCATGTCCGGGAGCGCGGTTGCCGCGTTCCTCGGAGGAGAACGCGCACAGGTAAGCCACTTGGAATCGGGCCGCTACGGAGTGAGCGAAGAACGGGTTCGCCGCATCGCAGCCCACTGCTCAGCCACCGACAAGCACCTCATCGACGCACTGGCAAGCATGGCCGAAGAGCGCGGCAAGGGCTGGTGGATGGAGTACCGCAGGGTCCTTCCGCTGGGCTTTCTCGACCAAGCAGAGCTGGAATATCACGCCGTCTACATGCGCGCGATTCAAATGCTGAACATCCCAGGCATATTCCAGACGGCCGAATACGCTCGCGAATTGATTGCGAGCGGCGTATCCGACCTACCAGCAGCCGACATCGATGCCCGGGTCGCACATCGCATGCAGCGACGCGAGGTCTTCGATCGGCCGAATCCGCCAAAGTTCGAGGCGTTCATCCACGAGGCCGCACTCCGTATGAGGTACGGCCCCACTGAGGTCATGCGGGCACAACTCGCTTTCCTGCACGAGGCATCCCGCTGGCCGAGCGTCACGATCCGGATCATCCCGTTCGATGCCCAGATCACAGGTTCAGTGCACTCGATGCTCTATGTGGGTGCATCAATCCCTCAGCTGGACACCGTACAGATCGATAGCGCCTTCGGCGGCGGATACTTGGACGCCGAAGCGCAACTTGCCAAGTACCGGGCGCTGCTCGATTCGGTCGAGGCCATCTCGCTCGACGCCGACGAATCGGGTGGATTCATCCAAAACATCGCACAGGGAATGTGAGTCAAGCGGCATGACCGACCCCATATGGCAGAAGTCCTCGTTCTCGGGGGCCGATGACAGTCCGAACTGTGTCGAACTAGCCACCGCCGACGGCAAGATCATGATGCGCGAGAGCGCAGATCCAGAGACCATCATCGCAACAAGCCCCGAAAGGCTGCGCAGCCTGCTGTTCAGAGTCAAGGCCGGGGATCTCGATCACCTGATCTGATGAACCTGTAACCCGCGCCTCCCGGTCGCCCCTCATTTCCGCAGATGAGGGGCGTCCGCCGTTGTGCGGCGCAACTTTGGGACGTACCACTGTTGCGCCTCACCCTGCTGTGACGCTACCGTCGCCGTGCGTCGCCGACCGGATCGGCCCCTTCGGCGGGACTCCGTTCTCAAGGCGCGCAACTCTCCCCGTCCCGCGCCCCATTGGGGAGAGCTAGGGGTTGCCCCCGACGCCTGCCGCTCGTCATGCCGGCGCCGCAGGCAGGGGGCAACCCTGTTCCCCCGCATCACGCGTCGAGGAGAGGGCACGACAGCTATGGCCACACAGACCGCAACCCACCCGCCCGCGACGAAGACCGACGCCCCGTCACCCGCAACGGATCCGCCCGCGTGGACTCTCCCCCTCCCAGCCGGGGTCCCGGGGCCCGACCAGTTCGCCGAACCCGACATCGAGCTGATGCTCCGCGTACGGCGCGGGCTGCGGAGGTGGGCCGCGTGAACGGGCTGACCGCGCGACAGCACCTGTCGCTGCTCATCGCCACGTTCGGGATGGACGGCACGCTCGTCGTCCCGAAGGACAACCTGCCCGGGAGCACCGGCACCGGCACCAGCACCAGCACCGGCACCGGCACCAGCACCAACGCCTCCGCCTCCGCCTCACCCACCGCCGGGGCGCCCGCCCCGAAACTCAGCTCTCGTGTCGCCGAGCGCAACAAGCGCAGCAGCAGGGGCGGAACCTGACGTGCCACGGTTCCCGCACCCCCGAACGCCACGTCCGATTCCTGCCAGCACACGGGCATACGGCCACCAAGACTTGGCCCCGTGAACAGGACCACGTACACACCGCTCCCCATCCCCACCGCCGCCCTCAAAAAACTCCGCGTCACCGACGACGCCGGTCGCCCCCTCCGCCCGTACACCGCGCGCGAGCACGGCGCTCCCGTCGACAGCGTCGGCAGCCCGCTGCGCTGCTGCCTGCGCGCCGTCGCGCCCGGTGAGCGCATCGCGCTCGTCTCGTACGCGCCGCTGAGGCGGTGGGCGGCGGCGACCGGGGCCGAGCCGGGGGCGTACGACGAGTCGGGGCCGGTGTTCATCCACGCAGGAGAGTGCGACGGGCCGACGGGCTCCGCGCCCGGCGGCTATCCGTTCGCGCGGCCGGGGGCGCTGCGCGCTGTCCGCCGGTACGACTCCCGGGGCCACATCGTCGGGGGACGGCTGTTCGAGGTTCCCGAGGGCTCGCCCGAGGACGGTTCGGCGGCCTTCGACCGGGTCATCGGCGAGGCTTTCGCGGAGCCGGACGTGGTGCTCGTCCACGTCCGGGCCGTGGAGTACGGCTGCTTCCAGTTCGAGGTCGCCCGCCCGGCCGACATCACTCCGTAGCCGCCTGGCACCGCACGGCCGCCGGGATGCGGCCCGGAAGACCCCCCGCGTCACCGGGCGCTTCGGCCCCGGACGCTGAGGGCGATGACGGAGACGAGGAACCAGAAGGCGCCGAAGGCCGAGTATCCGGCGACGGTGGACAGGCCGCTCGTGGCCGAGGCGGACATGGCGGCGATGCTGACGCCCGCGAGGACGGACTGCCCGCCGCTGATGATCATGGGCCACTGGGCGCCGACGGTGCGACGGCACCGGATCCCCACGACGAGCTGGACCGCTCCGGACAGCAGCGCCCAGACGCCGAACACGAGCAGGGCCGTGGCGATGGTGGCGAACGCGGCGACGACGATCATCCCGGCGGTGGCGGCGAGGCCGAGGGCCACGTTGGCGGTGGTGACGCGGCTCACGGAGCCGGTGGCGGCTCCGGCCGTGCGCCGTTCGAGGAGCGTGGCGACGACGTCCCACAGGGGGTAGATCACGAGCAGTACGGCCGCGGTCACCGTGGGCTCGTCCGTCGACACGAGGGAGGCGGAGGTGGCGAAGACGAGTGCCACCCAGATCAGGGAGAAGGCGACGCGGATCAGGTGGAGCGAGCGGAGCGCGGCGGACGTCGTCGCGGTCGCGGCAGCGTGCGCGTGAGCGGGCGTGGTCGCGGGCGTGGTCGGGGGCGTCGGCGTGGTGGAAGACAGGGCGCCGAGGCGCCCTGATCGCGGCGCGCACGCTTCCCGCACGGCCGAGCGCCGTCGGCGCGGACTTGGCGCTTCCAGGAATTTCGGCGGCAGGCATGATCACGTCATTGGTAGCGTGTCGCCTTTCGTGTCGGTTCCTTCGAAGAGGCGTGAATGAAACCAGGAAGACGAACCGCCGTGGCGGCCGCGTTCATCGGGGCGCTGGGGCTCGGGATTCTCCATGCGCCGGCGGCCCAGGCGGCGGACACCGGCATCACGGTGTCGGACATAGTCATCAACAACGGCAAGCCGATCGTGGTCGGCACGTCGAAGGCGGTGGAGCCGCCCCTCACCTTCAAGATCACCCTGCCATCGGGGTACAGCACAGCCGACCCCTACGCCTACGAGGCGGATCCCTTCCTCTATCGCGGCAGCCTGAAGACAGCGGCCGACACGGGGAAGAACTACATCGGGCCGGGCGGATACACCTGCTACGAGATCAGCTCCAAGCGTGCTCGCTGCGAGGGCAACCTCTACATCGATCCGCACCGGAGCCGGAAGCAAGTCAGCTCCAACAGCGACGCCACTACGTGGAAGGTCGCTGTGTCGCTCCGCCTGTTCAAGGCCAGCGGCGCCGTCAAGGCGGCGGAGTACGAGACGAGGTCCCAGACCGTCCGTCTCAAGCGTGCCGCCAAGGTCACCGCTGCCGACGCCACGCCGGATCCGGTCACCAAGGGCAAGAAGATCACCGTCAAGGGCAAGCTGACCCGGGCGGACTGGAGCACGAAGAAGTACAACGGCTACGGCGACCGCACGGTCAGGCTCGAATTCCGCGCCAAGGGCACGGCCGCGTACAAGACGGTCAAGACGGCCACCACCAGCAGCACCGGTGGGCTCAAAGCCACCGTCACTGCCTCCACCGACGGTTTCTACCGGTGGAAGTACAACGGCAACACCACGACCGGCTCCACCGTCGGCGCGGCGGACTACGTCGACGTGCGCTGACGGCGCCCCTCCGGCCATCGCCCTCCGGCGCTCTTGGCCCTGCTCACGCGAAACGCCACGAATACCGCGAAGGCCCCCAGGAATCCGCCAGCCGGACGGGGGCCTTCGCCCGTCCGGCGCAGGCCCGGAACTGGGCCCATGGGCCCTGCTGATGGGTCCGGCTTCGCCTCTACTCTGCATGCGGCTCGGGGTAGTTGGCGTTCTGCGGCGACGAGGAGTGCGGATGAAACGGGTCGAGGGCGTCCGGGACCTCCAATATCTCCGTACTCCCTCTCTCCGCGCTCCCTCTCGCCCTGCTCCCTCTCTCCGCGCTCCCTCTCGCCCTGCTACCTCTCTCCGCGCTCCCTCGCGCGCTCCCGGTGGTGTGCGTGCCGCCCGGGACCGGGGGGTGGCGGGCACCGAGTACGTGGCGCTGATCCTCATCGTCGCCATGATCTCCGCCGCCGTCGTCGGCCTCTCGGTACCCCAGGACGAGGCGACCGGGCTGAAGTCCGCCGTCTGCCGGGTCATCCATCCGCTGAGCGGCTCCGAGTCGTGCGCGACCGGCGACCACCAGGACCCGGACGCGCCCGGAGACGGGGGGCCCGGTGAAGGCGACAACCCGGGTGACCACCCCGACGACCCCGATGGGCCGGTCGTACCGCCCGAGGACGACCCGTTCGAACCGGCGAAGTGCCTGCTGTCCGAGGACCAGACGAAGACCACCGTCGTCGTCCAGATCCTGTTCATCAAGATCAGCAGTTCGGAGTCGGTCAAGGTCCAGCAGTGGTCCGACGGCACCGTCACCCTGGAGCGCGTGACCGACAGCAGCGTCGGCGTCACCGCCAGCATCTCGGCCGGTATTCCGGGGCTGAAGGACTGGGGCGGCAGCGCCTCGCTCAGCGGCAGCTACTCCAAGGGCAGCGGCAGCGGCGGACAGTGGGTCTTCAACGGCAACAAGAGCGACGACCCGCAGGCCGACCTGGAGGCCAACCTCGCGGACGCCAAGCAGTTCACCGAGTACCTCAAGGCGGCGGCGAAGTGCGGCAAGGGCCCGACGGGGGACCCGTTCGACACGTACCGGGAGTGCAGCGCGGGCGCCAACGCGAAGAAGGGCGACCTGGACCCGGACCGGGCTCCGGACGTCGACATCACCAAGTCGACCACCGAGCTGTCCGGTGGGCTCAGCCTCGGCAAGTCCTTCAGCAAGGGCAAGGGCGACGACAAGAAGGACCTCGGCTCCCTATCCACCGACCTCCTCTCCGCGTCGATGACCGAGGACGTGGTGGTGATGCGGACCAAGACAGGACCGGACGCGGGCACGGTCACCTTCGTCTACACCTTCTCCGTCGGCGGCCAGGCCGGTGAGGGTGTCCAGGGCAAGGGCAGCAAGATGCAGCAGGTCGCGGTCACCTACGACGCCGCCGCCTACGACGCGGAAGAGAAGAACGGCGACGCCCACCACCCGCAGAAGCTGACGATCACCACGAGCCAGGAGGCCGGGGACGGCGGCGGGGTCAAGGTGGGCGCCGGAGTGAACGCCGGTCCCGTGCCGGTGACCATCGACGTCGGTGGCGGCGGCGGGACGATCCACTCGACGATCCACACCGAGACCGCCGATCTGGCCCTCGACAACGACGGCGACAGCACCCTCGTCGAGGACTGGCTGCGCGGACGCGGCGACTTCCCCGCAGGCGACGCCCTGCCCGATCCCTCGGACGCCGCCGAGCCGCTGGGCAACGACGCCGGCCCCCTGGAGACCCTCCTCCACGACAAGGCCAAGCTCTCCCGGCTCGACTACGAGGCCAACACCGACTGGTGGAACGCCTCACTGGGCATCGGCTTCGGCGTCTCCGCCGGACAGGTCACCCTCGGCTTCAAGCTCTTCGGCATCGACATCACGCACGAGGAGAAGAAGCAGACCATCACCGGCGACCCGACCTACGCCACGGGACCGAGCAAGGGCGGCTCGCGACCTTGGGTCGAGTGGCAGAACTGCACCCAGACCACGCCCGTCTAGGGCGTGTTCCGAAGTCCCTTCTGCCCGGCGGGCGGACGACGCTACTTCGGAATAACTCGTCTGGCGTGCAGCGCGACGGTGATCACTCCTCACCCGATCCGAGGGCCAGCGCCGAGCCGACCACCACACCGGCCAGCGCGAGGGTCAACGCCACCGGGTTGACGTAGCCGGGGACGGACCGGGAGTCGTACCTCCCGGCGTCCGACGTGAGGCAGACGAACTGGAGCGGTACGTAGTCCACGGTGTAGTCGATCACGGACTCCGCTCGGGCCGACGAACGGCAGGGGAGCATGGGGGAGGAATTGGTGCCGCCGTCCTCCGCCTGCACGACCGCGCCCGCGACATGGAGCAGGCCCCAGGTGTACACGGCCGCGGCGCCCGCGATCAGCAGGGCGCTCGCGCTCCGGAGCCACAGCGTGGTGTCCGCGTGCCGGAGACCGACCCGGCCGAGTCTGCCGAAGCCGTAGCCGGCCAGGACGAAGACGGTGATCAGCCCGGCGGGGAGAAGCAACAGGAGCAAGGAGGCCATGCGTCGAGCTGATCAGAACACCCCCAGGCCCCATGTGACGGAGGCCATAGTTCCGGCAACAGTAGTGCCACAACTCGCCGAGGCGGTGGAGGGCACGGAGTCGATCCCGTACCGCCAGGCGGGAAGGCGGGGGAGGCGGCGAGGGAGGCGAGGGGGGAGCCGCTGACCGTCGGCGTCCGGTCGCCGGGCCTCCGTTGGTTCGTTCGCACTCCGCACCCCGGCACCCCTACACCCCGCACCTCCGCACCCCTACACCTCCACACCCCGGCGTCTCCACTCCTCGACCCCCGCGACCGGCGTCAGCCGCGCACGCCTCCCTGGAGCGCGGGGGTCTGGGCGGCCAGCTCCGCGCCCGGTGCCCGCGCCTCCGGCGCCCCCGCCGCGCCCGGCGTGTCCCGGCCCGCGTCCGACCAGGTGCCCAACGTGATCTCCGCCGTGATGCCGGGGCCGAACCCGGCGATGACTCCCCGGGCGCCGTGGTGGGCGCCGCCCTCCGCGAAGAGGCGCTCCAGGGCGTCGAAGATGACGGCGCTGGCGATGTTGCCGCGCTCGGTGAGGGTCGCCCTGCTGTAACGGAACATCTCCGCCGGGAGCCCCAGATAGTGGCTGAGGTCGTCCAGGATCCGGGGGCCGCCCGCGTGGACGACGTAGAAGTCGAGGCCGGAGACGTCCCAGTCGTGCGGCGCCGCCATGTCGCGCATGGCGGGCGCGAGCATGGCCATGGTCTTGGGGACCCGCTTGTCGAGCAGGAAGTGGAATCCGGTGTCACGGACGGCGTAGGAGATCCAGTCCTCCGTGCCGGGCACCAGATGGGATCCGTTGCGCTCCAACTGGACGCCCGTGCCTCCCTCGCCGCGCACCACCGCCGCCGCGAGGGCGTCGCCGAAGAGGCCGTTGGAGAGGAGATTGCCCACGGCGAGGTCGGTCGGCTGATAGCACAGGGAGCAGAACTCGCAGGCGACGATCAGCACGTTCGCGCCCGGGTAGGCGGTGCAGAAGTCGTGCGCGCGGTTGATGGCGGCTCCACCGGCGGCGCAGCCCAGCTGGGCGATGGGGAGCTGGCGGGTCTCCGGGCGGAAGCCCAGGTTGTTGATGATCCAGGCGGTCATCGAGGGCATCATGAAGCCCGTGCACGACACGTAGACGATCATGTCGATGTCGGGTGGGGCGAGTTGGGCGTGGTCCAGCGCGCGGCGCACCACTTCGGGGACCCGGGCCTTGGCCTCTTCCTCGTACACCGCGTTGCGCGCGGTGAAGCCGGGGTGTTCGAGGGTCTCCTCGATGGGCCGCACCAGGCGCCTGGTCTGGACGCCGGTGTTGCCGATGAGGCGCAGGGCGAGGCCCAACTGGGGGTGGCCTGCGTGCAACTGCCGGGCCAGGTCCAGCGTCTCTTCTCTTGTGATGACGTGATCGGGGACGGCGATCGCCGGTCTGCACAGAGTCGCCATGATCAGCTCCCCACCTGACGGTCGGCGGTGGCGGCGGAGCGGGCGCGTAACGCCCGGCCGCCCGGGGGTGCCTGCACGCCGGACGGGAGTCCGGGCGGCGCCGGGCTCCGCTCGGAACGGGCCGGCGCGGATTCTGAAGCGGTCATCGCGATCCCCCTGTACACGTGGTCCCGCCCGGATGGGCAAGACAACACCATTTATCAGTCAATTCCGCGATAACTCATGATTCATGCGAGGAGAAACCAAAGACCACCCTTTCGTGGAGCCCGTCAACCCGACCTGGACCCACGCCAGTTCACCGGCCCACAGAAAGGCTTCATCACCACGCTACGCGACCACACCGACACTCAGCGTGGCCTCAATGGGCGACATCCGTCGCTACGGCTCCCCGAGCGCCTCGGCCAGCACCTCCGCCAGGTGCCGGGCCCGGTGGCCGCCCACCTGCTCCAGCTGGGTACGGCAGGAGTAACCGTCCGCCAGCACCTCCGCGTTCGCACCGGCCGCCAGCGAGGCCCGCACCGACGGCAGCAGCTGGTCCTCGGCGCAGGCCACCGACACCTCGTAGTGGCCGCGTTCGAAGCCGAAGTTGCCCGCCAGGCCGCAGCAGCCGCCGCTCAGCTCCCCCGTCAGCCCGGCGCGTTCGCGCAGGCGCCGGTCCGCGCCGTCGCCCAGGACCGCGTGCTGGTGGCAGTGGGTCTGGCCGGTGACCGGGCGGTCGACGCGGGGCGGCGTCCAGTGCGGCGCGTACTCCTCCAGGGCCTGCGCGAAGGTACGGACGGCGGCGGCCAGCCGCGCGGAGCGCGGGTCGTCGCCGAGGAGTTCGGGCAGGTCGGTGGTGAGGGCGGCGGCGCAGCTCGGTTCCAGGACGACGACGGGCAGGCCCTGGTCCAGGGCGGGTTCGAGGGTGTCGAGGGTGCGGCGCATGACCGTACGGGCCCGGTCGAGCTGACCCGTGGAGACGTGGGTGAGTCCGCAGCACACGCGGGCGCGCGGCGGTACGACGACGCGCAGCCCGGCCGCCGCCATGACGCGTAGCGCCGCCCGCCCCACCTGCGGGGAGAGGTGCTCGGTGAAGGTGTCGGGCCAGAGCACCACGGTCGGGCCGGGCGGGACGTCGAGCCCGGCCGGGCCGGTCGCGTCCACGGCCCGCTCCCGCCCACGCCCCGGTCCCGATCCCGGACCCGGACCCGATCCCGGTCCCCGCAGCCACTGCCCGAACGTCTCCGTCGCCAGCCGCGGAATCGTACGTTCCGGCGCGATGCCGCCCAGCCGTTTGGCGACCGCCGCCAGCGGACGCACCCGCGCCGCCGCGTTCAGGACGCGGGCGAACGGCGCCGCCGCCCTGAGCCACACCGGCAGCAGACCCATCGAGTAGTGCGCGGCGGGCCTGATCCGGCCCGCGTAGTGGTGGTGCAGGAACTCCGCCTTGTACGTGGCCATGTCGACGCCCACCGGGCAGTCGCTGCGGCAGCCCTTGCAGGACAGGCAGAGGTCGAGCGCGTCCCGTACCTCCGTCGAGCGCCAGCCGTCGGTGACCACCTCGCCCGCGAGCATCTCGTGGAGGAGCCGGGCGCGCCCGCGCGTGGAGTGCCGCTCCTCGCCGGTGGCGCGGAACGAGGGGCACATCACGCCCGCTCCCGTACTCGGCCCGGCGACGCGGCACTTGGCCACGCCGACGCACCGGCTGACCGCCCGCGCGAAGTCCCCGCCGTCCGGCCCGTCGTGCGGGTAGCCGAAGGCGACCTCCACCCGTTCGCGCGGCAGCACCGCGAACCGCAGCTGATCGTCCAGGCGGTCGGGGCGGGCCAGCACGCCCGGGTTCATGCCGCCCGCCGGGTCCCAGACGTCCTTGAAGCGGGCGAACAGCGCGACCAGTTCGTCCCCGTACATCTTCGGCAGCAGTTCGGCGCGCGCCAGCCCGTCGCCGTGCTCGCCGGAGAGCGAACCGCCGTGCGCGACGACCAGTGCGGCCGTCTCCTCGGAGAACCGCCGGAAGCGCCGTACGCCGTCGTCGGTCAGCAGGTCGAAGTCGATCCGCACGTGGATGCAGCCGTCGCCGAAGTGCCCGTAGGGGGTGCCGCGCAGGCCGTGTTCGGCCAGCAGCGCGCGGAAGTCGCGCAGGTACGGGCCGAGCCGGGCGGGCGGCACGGCGCAGTCCTCCCAGCCCGGCCACGCCTCGCTGCCGTCGGGCATCCGGGTCGCCGTGCCGGCCGCGTCCTCCCGTACCCGCCACAGCGCCCGCTGCCCGGCCGGGTCGGTGACGACCGCTCCGTCCAGGGCGTCGGCCGCGCGCAGGATCGCCTCGGCGGCGGCGCGCGCCTCGGCGGGGTTCGCGCCCCCGGTCTCCACGAAGAGCCAGGCCCCGCCGCGCGGCAGGTCGTGGCCGCCGGTCACCAGGTCCTCGGCCATGCCCTCGACGGTGAGCGGGCCGTAGGGCAGGAGCCCGGCGGCGGCCTCGGCCGCCGCGCTCTCGTCGGGGTAGCCGAGGACGGCGAGGGCGCGCGCGGCGGGCGCCTCGACCAGCCGCAGCGACGCCTCGGTGACCACACCGAGGGTGCCTTCGCTGCCGCAGAAGGCACGGGCGAGGTCGGCGCCGTTCTCGGGGAGCAGCGCGTCCAGGGCGTATCCGGAGATACGGCGGGGCATCCCGGTGGGGAAACCGGTGCGCAGGAGCGCGAGGTGGGCATCGACGAGGGCGCGCACGCCGGCGCCCACGCCAGCACCCGCTCCGGCGCCCACGCCAGCCCTCGCTACGGCGCCCGCTCCAGCTCCCGCTCCGGCGCCAGCGCCCGCTACGGCGCCCGCGCCACCCGACCCGCCGCCGAGCACGCCGTCCCGGCCCCGGCCGAGGCGCAGCTCCTCCCCGCCGTACGTGGTGACGGACAGCCCGCGCACGTTGTCGGCGGTCGTCCCCCAGGCCACCGAGTGCGATCCGCACGAGTTGTTGCCGATCATCCCGCCGAGCGTGCAGCGGTTGTGCGTGGAGGGGTCGGGGCCGAAGGTCAGACCGTACGGCCGTACGGCGTCCCGCAGTTCGTCCAGGACGACGCCCGGCTGGACCACCGCCGTACGGGCGCCGGGGTCCACGGACACGATCGCGCGCAGATGGCGGGTGAGGTCGAGCACCACGCCCACGCCCGTGGCCTGGCCCGCGATGGAGGTGGCCGCGCCGCGCGGGACCACGGGCACGCCGTGCTCCCGGCAGACCGCGAGCGCGGCCGCCACGTCCGCCGCGTCGCGGGGCGCGACGACCCCGACCGGCACGCGGCGGTAGTTGGAGGCGTCCATCGTGGCCAGCGCGCGTGCCGCGGAGCCGAACTCCACCTCGCCGCGCATTTCCCGGGCGAGCGCCCGCGCGAGCGCGGTGGTCATCGCCTGTGGTGTTTCCCGCTGCTCAGACATGCGTCCAGCATGCATGGGAGGCCGGCCGGAGCCCGGCTCTTCGCCCGCCGACGCCGCCGAGCCGGGGAGCCGATCGACAAGGTGGATCAACAGAACCACTCACAGAAGAAAACGAGCAGGAAGCTCCCAAACTGATCGTCAATTCTCCTATAGTGGCCACCGTTTGAGTAAAGTTCAAAAAATGCCCGTGCTCCGGCGCACGCCCTGCCGGGCCGTCCGAGCGTCCTGGAATGTCCGACTTCCCCCGTCTACGAGGTAGCCGACTGTGCGCCCCTCACTCCGGTCGACCGTCCCGGCCGCGCTGATCTCGGCGGCCGTCACCGGCCTGCTGTGCGTCTGGGCGGTCTCCGCCGCACCCGCCTCCGCGCAGACCCCGCTCGCGTGGGGCGCGGGCGCGGGCGCCGCGGCCCTGACCGCCGCCGTCACCGCCGCCGCCCACTTCCGCTCCCTCGTCGAGCGGCTGCGCGGCCGCGAGGCCGCGTTCACCGCCCGCGCCGAGCAGCTCGCCGCCAAGGCGAGACGGGCCGAGGAGGACGTACGCCGTACGGTCGCCGACGCCCGGCGGGCCGCCGAGGACGCGGCCCGCAGCGAGGCCGTACGCACGGCCACCGTGGCGGCCTGCGCCAACGCGGCGGGCCGGGTCCAGGCCATCGCGACCAGCGTCCTCGCCGACCTGCGCGCGATGGAGCACCGGCACACGGACGAGGACGTCCTCACCGACCTGCTCCACCTCGACCACCGCGCCGCCCAGGCAGGCCGTATCGCCGACTCCATCGCCGTACTGACCGGGGCGCGCTCCGGCAGACGGTGGGCGCGGCCCATCGTCATGGAGTCCATCCTGCGCGGCGCGATGGGCCGGATCAGCGGCTACCAGCGGGTACGGCTCCACTCGACCAGCCAGGTCGCGATCGCGGGCCACGCGGCCGAGGGCGTCATGCACGCGCTGGCCGAACTCCTCGACAACGCGGCCAACTTCTCGCCGCCGACCGCCGAGGTCCATGTGTACGTGGAGGAGGTCCCGGCCGGTGTCGTCGTCACCGTCGAGGACAGCGGGCTGGTGATGAGCGATATCCAGCTGCGCCGGGCGGAGCGGGCGGTGACGGCCGAGAAGTCCGACCTCAGCGCGTTGTCCGGCACCCGGCTCGGGCTCGCGGTGGTCGGCAGGCTGGCCCGCAAGCACGGACTGACGGTCTCCTTCAGGCCGTCGGCGCGCGGCGGTACGGGCGCGCTGATGATGCTGCCGCAGGAGCTGCTCACGGAGCTGCGTCCCGGCTCCCCGGCGCCGCAGCCGGTGGGCATCGCGCCGCCGCCCGCTCCCGTACGGGCCCGGAAAGCGTCTGCTGTGCCGCGGGTCCCGGAACAGGCAGCTCAGAGCACAGAAGAAACAGAAGCAGAAGTAGTAGAAGAAGAAGTACAGGAAGTACAGGACGCACCAAACCCACCCGCCACCACGGCCGCCACACCCACACCCACCACCGCCACACCCACCGCTTCCGACCCGCCCGGAGCCGACCTCGGCGAGAGCGGCCTGCCCAAGCGCCGACGCGGCCGTACGCTGGCCGCCGCCCTGCTGCGCACCGGCGAGGCCAAGGCCCGCGCCCGTGACGAAGCGCGCCCGGCCACGGCCGCGCCCAGCACCACCCCCGCCGCCCAGGCGGCCCGCTTCAGCAGCTTCCGCAAGGCCGTGACCCCCACACCCGTTCCCCCACCACCGGCCACCTCCACACCCTCGGAAGGCGATCCCCGATGACCGGCACCACCACCGACGAGAAGCTCAACTGGCTGCTGGAGAACCTGCTCCAGCGCACCAGCGGCGCCCGCCACGCGCTCGTCCTGTCCCGGGACGGCCTCAAGCTGTGCCGTACCCCGGAACTCTCCGTCGACCAGGCCGACCAGCTCGCCGCCATCGCGGCCGGCATCCAGAGCCTGTCGCACGGCGCGTCCGTCGAGTTCGGCAACGGCCAGGGCGGCGTACGGTCCGCCATGACGGAGTTCTACGGCGGCCTCCTGCTGATCGTGGAGGCCGGTGACGGCGCGCACCTCGCGGTCGTCGCCACCGAGGACGCCGATGTCGGCCTGGTCGGGCACAACATGAGCGAACTCGTCGAGCAGCTCGGGGAGCACCTCAGCTCACCGCCGCGCGCCACCGGACAAGGACAGAGCGGCGTGCGGGTATGAGCCGGCCGGGCCGGGACGAGTCCCCCGACCGGCTCTACACCCTCACCGGAGGGCGCAGCCATTCGGACTCGGACACGTTCGACCTGGTGACGCTGGTGGTCGCGGAGAGCGATCCGGCGCCGGGCATGCAGTCGGAGCACGTCGCGATCCTGCGGATGTGCCGGAGCCCGGTGGCGGTCGTGGAGATCGCCGCCGAACTCGGTCTGCCCGGCAGCATCGTCCGGATCATGCTCGCCGATCTGCTCGACACCGGACGGATCAGCGCCCGTCATCCCCGTACGGCGAGGGCGGCCGACCGCCTTCCCGATCCCGAACTCCTGGAGCAGGTGCTCGTTGGACTCCGCAACCTTTGAACGGCCCACCGGTCCGTCCTCGGCCGGGCCGTCCCTGGCCGACACCGCCGACAACGGTCTGAAGATCGTCATC
The DNA here is from genome assembly GCF_003346515.1 of Streptomyces corynorhini. GTDB lineage: Bacteria > Actinomycetota > Actinomycetes > Streptomycetales > Streptomycetaceae > Streptomyces > Streptomyces corynorhini. Next base: position 39,534 of record NZ_QQNA01000034.1, on the reverse strand, counting down.
GTCGGCGGCTTCGGTGCCGGCAAGACGACCATGGTCCGTTCCGTGAGTGAGATCCGTCCCCTCAACACCGAGGAGACGATGACCCGCGCAGGCGAGGGGATCGACGAACTCGCCGATCTCGAAGGGCTGTCGAGGAAGACCTCGACCACCGTCGCCTTCGACTTCGGCCGGATCTCCCTGGACGCGCGCTCGGTGCTCTATCTGTTCGGCGCCCCTGGGCAGGAACGTTTCTGGTTTCTCTGGGACCGGCTGTTCTCCGGGACGCTCGGCGCCGTCGTCCTCGTCGACACCAGGCGGCTCTCCGACTCCTGGTACGCGATCGACCGCCTGGAGCACCACAACACGCCGTTCATCGTGGCCTGCAACGACTTCGGCGGGCCCCTCCACACGGAGGAGCAGATCCGGGAGGCACTGGATCTGGGGCCCGACGTGCCGATGGTGGAGTGCGACGCGCGGGACCGCTCGTCCAGCAAGTACGTGCTGATCACGCTCGTCGAGCACCTGCACGCCCTGTCCTCGCAGAGCATGTCCGCGTCCGCGCGAAACCCGTCCGCGCAGAACCCGTCCGCGACGAGCAGAGCGGCCGAGCCGACCCCGGAGGCAGCGTCGTGACCACGCCCAGCACACCGGCCTCGCCCTCCTCACCGTCCTCGCCCTCCTCACCGTCCTCGCCTCTCGCACCGGCCCCACCGGACGCGGAGGCCGGGACAGGGGCCGCCTCCCCTCCCCCGGGCTGCCCGGCCCACGCGGGCACCGCCCCCGTCCCCCTGAGCGGCCCGCACTTCCAGACCGAACCGACGCGGGTCTACCGGGAGATGCGGCGCGACCACGGAGCCGTCGCCCCGGTCGTCCTCGACGGGGACATCCCCGCCTGGCTGGTCCTCGGCTACCGCGAGCTGCACCAGGTCACCGGCGACCCGGCGCTGTTCAGCCGCGACTCCGACCTGTGGAACCAGTGGGACGCCATCCCCGACGACTGGCCGTTGCGCCCGATGATCGGCCGCAAGCAGCCGTCCATCCTCTACACGGTCGGCGCCCGCCACCGAGAGCGCGCCGCGATGATCAGCGACGCGCTGGAGTCGGCCGACCCGTTCACGCTCCGTCGGCACGCCGAGCAGTTCGCCGACGAGCTGATCGACGGCTTCTGCGCGGAGGGCCGTACGGACATCATCGGCCGGTACGCGATGCTCCTGCCCGTACGGGTCCTCGCCAAGATCTACGGCTTCCCCGACGAGCAGGGCCCCGGCCTGGTCACCGCGCTCAACGACATGATCGACGGCCGCGAGCGCGCCCTTGAGGGAGCGCGCCACCTCGCCACGTCCATGCGGGCGCTGCTCGAAGCGAAGGGCGCGGAGCCCGGCCACGACGCCGCGTCCATGATGCTGGCCAACACGGCGGGCTTCACCGCCGAGGAGGTCGCCGAGGACCTGATGGTGATGATGGCGGCGGGCCACCAGCCCACCGCCGACTGGATCGGCAACTCGCTGCGGCTGATGCTGACCGACGACCGGTTCGCCGCGTCGCTGTCCGCCGGTCGGCACAGCGTGGCCGAGGCCATGAACGAGGTCCTCTGGGAGGACACCCCGACCCAGAACGTCGCCGGCCGCTGGGCCACCCGCGACACCCGCCTCGCCGACCGCCGGATCCAGGCCGGTGACATGCTGCTGCTGGGCCTCGCCGCCGCCAACTACGACCCGCAGATCCGTACGGACGGCTCGGCGCTCACCGGCGGCAACAGCGCCTTCTTCTCGTTCGGCCACGGCGAGCACCGCTGCCCGTTCCCGGCGCAGGAGATCGCCGAGGTCGTCGCCCGTACCGGGATCGAGGTGCTGCTCGACCGGCTGCCCGACATCGATCTCGCCGTCCCGGCCGAGGCGCTCACCCCGCGCCCCTCGCCGTGGCTGCGCGGTCTCACGGAGCTGCCGGTGACCTTCACGCCCACCCCCGTACTGGGCCCCTGACCACCCCCGTACGGGCCCCCTGACGCGACGACCACCCACCCGACCCCGCTCACGGAGGCACGACATGACCTGTCCCCACGCCCACCGGACAGCGGGCGCTGACACTCCCGGCGATCCCGGCGGCGTCATCGTCCTCGACCCCCTCGTCACCGACCTGGAGGCGGAGAGCGCCGCGCTGCGCGCCGCAGGGCCCCTCGCGCGCGTGGAGCTGCCCGGCGGGGTGCGGTGTTACGCGGTGACGCGCCACGCCGAGGCCAGGCAGCTGCTGACCGACGCCCGGCTGGTGAAGGACATCGACGTCTGGGACGCGTGGCAGCGCGGTGTGATACCGCTCGACTGGCCGCTGATCGGGCTGGCCAACCCCGGCCGTTCGATGCTGACGGCGGACGGCGAGGAGCACCGCAGGCTGCGCGCCCTGGTCGCGCAGGCGCTGACCGTACGCAGGGTGGAGCGGCTGCGCGAGGGTATCGAGAAGCTGACGAACGGTCTGCTGGACGACCTGGAGCGACGGTACGAGGAGCGGAGCGCACAGGAGCCGAGCGGCGCGGTGGGGCCGGGCGTCGCGCAGGGGACCGGCAGCACACAGGACCCGGGCGTCGCACAGCAGCCGGGCGGCCCGGTGGGGCCCGTCGACCTGAAGGCGGAGTTCGCCTATCCGCTCCCGATGGGCGTCGTCAGCGAGCTGATGGGCGTGGACGCGGCCGACCATCCGAAGCTCAAGTCGCTCTTCGAGATGTTCTTCTCCACCCAGACGCCGCCGGAGGAGGTGCCGGGGATGATGGCGGACCTCGGCGCGCTGTTCACCCGGGTCGTCGACGCGAAGCGGGCGGCCCCCGGCGACGATCTGACCAGCGCGCTCATCGCGGCGTCGGAGGAGGGCGACCGGCTCACCTCCGAGGAGATCGTCAACACGCTCCAGCTGATGATCGCGGCCGGTCACGAGACGACCATCAGCCTGATCGTCAACGCGGTCGTCGCCCTGAGCACCCACCCCGAACAGCGCGAACAGGTGCTGAAGGGGGAGATCCCGTGGGAGAACGTGATCGAGGAGACCCTGCGCTGGTCCACCCCCACCTCACACGTCCTGATCCGGTTCGCGGCCGAGGACATCGCGGTGGGCGACGCGGGTGCCGTCCTCCCCAGGGGTGAAGCGCTGATCGTCTCGTTCGGCGCGATCGGCCGGGACGAGCGGCAGCACGGTCCGACGGCGGCCGACTTCGACGCCACCCGTACCCCCAACCGCCACATCTCCTTCGGCCACGGCCCGCACGTCTGCCCGGGAGCCGCGCTCTCCCGGCTGGAGGCGTCGGTGGCGCTGCCCGCGCTGTACGCCCGCTTCCCCGGCCTCGACCTGGCGGTACCGGCTGCTGAGCTGCGCAACAAGCCGGTGGTGACACAGAACGACCTGTTCGACCTGCCGGTGCGGCTGCGGGCCTGACCGGCGCGACGGCCGCGAGCCGCCCAGCCGCCCGTTCAGCCGCCCAGCCGCCCGTTCCGTACGTACGCACAGCGGCCCGCACCCCGGGTTCCTGTGCGTACGTACGAACCGGGGCGGCCCCCGGCGCTCGGCGCCCTCGTCACTTCGTACCGGTTCGTACGTCTCGAATCGGCCACTTCGGATGTCTCACCCGACGGACACGGATTACGGTGTCGCGCCGGGAGCGGCTACGCTCCGGCCCGTGGCCGATATCCAGATTCCCGCTGACATCAAGCCCGCCGACGGCCGTTTCGGCGCCGGGCCCTCCAAGGTACGGACGGAGGCGGTGGACGCCCTCGCCGCGACCGGCACGTCCCTGCTCGGCACGTCCCACCGCCAGGCACCGGTGAAGAACCTGGTCGGCGCGGTGCGGGACGGCGTACGGAGCCTCTTCGACCTCCCCGAGGGGTACGAGGTGATCCTGGGCAACGGCGGCTCCACCGCCTTCTGGGACGTCGCGACGCACGGTCTGATCGAGAACAAGTCGCAGCACCTCTCCTTCGGCGAGTTCTCCTCGAAGTTCGCCAAGGCCGCGAAGCTCGCGCCCTGGCTCGCCGAGCCGACCGTCATCACCGCCGACCCCGGCTCGCACCCGGACCCGGCGGCGGAGGCGGGCGTCGACGTCTACGCGCTCACCCACAACGAGACCTCCACCGGTGTCGCGGCGCCCGTCGAGCGGGTCGCCGGAGCCGATGAGGGCGCGCTCGTGCTGGTCGACGCGACGTCCGGCGCGGGTGGTCTGCCGGTGGACATCGCCGAGACGGACGTCTACTACTTCGCCCCGCAGAAGTCCTTCGCCGCCGACGGCGGCCTGTGGATCGCCGTCTTCTCACCGGCCGCGCTGGAGCGCGCCGCGCGCGTGCACGGCTCGGGGCGCCACGTCCCCGAGTTCTTCTCGCTGCCGACGGCGATCGACAACTCGCTGAAGAACCAGACGTACAACACCCCGGCGCTGGCCACGCTCTTCCTGCTCAACGAGCAGCTGAACTGGCTCAACTCGCAGGGCGGCCTGGACTTCGCGACCGGCCGCACGGCCGCGTCCGCCCGCAACCTGTACGGCTGGGCCGAAGCCTCCAAGTACGCGACGCCCTTCGTGGTCGACCCGGCGAAGCGCTCGCAGGTCATCGGCACGATCGACTTCGCGGACGAGATCGACGCGACGGCGGTCGCCAAGGCCCTGCGCGCCAACGGCATCGTCGACACGGAGCCCTACCGCAAGCTGGGCCGCAACCAGCTGCGCGTGGCGATGTTCCCGGCGGTCGACCCGGCGGACGTCCAGGCCCTGACGGCCTGCGTGGACTACGTCATCGAGCGCCTCTGACCTCGAACGTCCGACAAGAGGGCCCCGGCCGCCGCGGTACTCCCGCGGCAGCCGGGGCCTTCGGCGTCGTTCAGCCCTTGGTACGCCCGCGCAGCCGCCTGAAGCCGAAGAACAGCGCCGCCGCCGCGGCGAGCACGAACGCGCCGAGAGTGGCGTTGCCCCGGCCGCCGGAGCCGTCGCCCGTACCGCCGGAGGACGCGGCGCCGCCTGAGCCCTTCCCCGCCGCGCCGTCGTCGGCGCCCGAGCCCGAGCCGGTGCCCTTGGCGATGTCCACCCGCACCACGCCGCTGTGGGCGCCCTCCGTCCCGAACATCAACGCGCGCCCGTCCGCCGTGTACGTCACGGACTCGGCCTGCCGCTGCAACGGCGCGCTCACCGCCCGGTGCCCGCCGAGCCTGCCGCCGTCCTTCCACGCGTACGTACGGGCGCTGAAGTACGAGCGGAACGTCAGCTCCTCGCCGTCCGGGGAGAAGGCGCCGTCCGTCACCCAGGGCACCTCGCCGATCCGCCGGAACGTGTTCGTACCGGACGCCGTCAGCTTCTCGGGGCCTTCGTACAGCCCGCCGCCGCTACGGTTCTTCGACGCGATGTAGACCCGCCCGGTCTTCGGGTGGACCATCATCGACTCGGCGTCGCGCGGCCCGTCCGCGTACCGCACGGTGAACTGCGTGGGGCGGACGGTGACGTCCTTGAGCTGCTCGGGCTCGGGAAAGCGGTAGATCCAGACGTGGTCCCAGGACCCGTCGAGGTTGTCGCCGATGTCACCGACGTACAGGTTCCCGTCCGGGCCGAGGGAGATGGCCTCCGCGTCCCTGATATCGCCGATGCCCTCCAGCGTGACCGTCGCGACGGTCTCACCGGTCCGGGAGTCCACGGCGTAGATGTACGGCGGGTGGGCGCTGTCGTTGTGCGTCCAGTAGACGCCCGGGTGGATACGGCTGGCGGCCAGCCCGCTCGACTCGGTGATCCGCGGATCCTTGATGGTGAAGTCCCGGTCGGGCGCCCCCTCCGCCGCGGCCACGGCCGGAGCACCGCTCAGCAGGAGGACGGCGGTGGCGAGAGCGGCGGCCGTCCGGTGCGCGCGAAGAGCGCGCGGACCGGAACGGCGCGGAAGCGGAAGCGAACGCATCCCCCCAGCCTGCCACCCCGGGCACGGCGGCCCCTCCGCGAGGATGGACGTCCAAGCTAGGCCCTGTCGTCGATGACGCGATTCCAGAAGTGGTGCGTAAGGCCGCTTGCCGAGGTCGCCGACTCGATGGTGAAGCGGTCCTGGACTCCGGCCGGCCCGTCCCACATCGACACCCCGGCGCCGAGGGTGATGGGCACGGTGACCAGGTGCATGAAGTCGATGAGGTCGGCCCTCAGGAACTGCCGGACGGTGGAGGGGCCACCGCCGATGCGAACGTCCCGGCCGTCCGCGAGGTCCCGGGCGTAGGCGAGTGCGTCCTCGGGGGTGGCGTCGAGGAAGTGGAAACTCGTCCCGTTGTCGAAGTGGAGGGGGTCGCGTCGGTGGTGGGTGAGCACCACCACGGGCGTACGGAAGGGAGGCTCGTCGCCCCACCAGCCGCGCCAGTCGCCGTCGGTCCACTCGCCGGTCTGCGGACCGAATTTGCCCCGGCCCATGATCTCGGCGCCGATGCCCTGGCCCCAGAGGCTCGTGAGAGCGCGATCAAGGGTGATCGGGTCGTCCACGGCGTCCACGCCGTGGATGACCCGCCCGTCGAAGCGCGCGAACAGCCCCTCGGCGCCCCCGATGGGTGTGTCGATCGTGATCGTCTCGCCTGCGCTGTAGCCGTCGAGGGAGACATGAAAGTTCTGCACACGGACCTTGGACATGGGACGCACCTTCAGCGGGTGATGACGATCGGCACCTGATCGACGCACCCTACAGTTGCGCATCGCCATCATTCAGGAGGTGCGCGATCCGTGAGCAGCATCCTGTTCGTATTCTTGGTCGCCTCCGCCTGGGCCCTGTCTTCAACGTAGCGCCGTCCGCCCCGCCTGCCCGAAAGGTCCCCATGAGCCCTGTGCGCACCGCAAGCGGCGCAGGCCCGCTCCACCCGCCCATCGACCCCTACGAGCAGGGCATGCTCGACGTCGGTGACGGCAATCTCGTGCACTGGGAGGTCTGCGGCAATCCGCGGGGCAAGCCCGCGCTCGTCGTGCACGGCGGGCCCGGGTCCGGGTGCACCCCGTACGCGCGGCGGTTCTTCGATCCGGAGCGCTACCGCACCGTCCTGTTCGACCAGCGCAACTGCGGGCGCAGCACACCGCACGCGGCCGACCCCGCCGCCGATATGCGCCACAACACCACTGCCCACCTCATCGCCGACATGGAGCGGCTGCGCGAGCACCTCGGGATCGAGCGCTGGCTGCTGTACGGCGGCTCCTGGGGCTCGACGCTGATCCTCGCGTACGCCGAGGCGCATCCCGAGCGCGTCTCGGAGATCGTCATCTCCTCCGTGACGACCACCCGCCGCTCCGAGATCGAGTGGCTGTACGGCGGCGCGGGAGCGGTCTTCCCGGCCGAGTGGCACCGGTTCCGCAACGGCGCCGGTCTTCCGGTGGACGACAGCAGGACCGGGTGGTCGGGACCGGCCGCCGACCGGAGCGCCGTGGTGCGGGAGACCCTGCGCGCGTACGCCCGGCTCGTGGAGAGCCCCGATCAGGCCGTACGGGAGCGGGCCACGGCCGACTGGGTCACCTGGGAGGACGCCGTGCTCTCCCAGGAGCCGAACGGCTCCCCCACCCCCTACGCCGAGCGTCCCCCGACCGCTCAGCAGGCCCTGGTCCGGATCTGCGCCCACTACTTCTCCCACGGCGCCTGGCTGGACGAGGGGGCCCTGCTGCGCGACGCGGGACGGCTCGCGGGCATCCCCGGTGTGCTCGTCCACGGCCGTTACGACCTCGGCGGCCCGCTCGGCACCGCATGGGAGCTGGCCCGCGCCTGGCCCGACGCGCGGCTGATCGTCGTCCAGGACGCGGGCCACAAGGGCAGCGACACGCAGCGCGACGAAGTGCGCGCCGCGCTCGACGCGTTCGCGGGCTGACCCGAGCCGCCGCCCTCGACGCCCTGTCCTGACGGCCCGCCGACCGTCAGGGCAGGGACGGAGTCGTAGCGATCCGCTACCGCTACCTCATGCGGACCTCATGCGGACCTCACGAGGACCTCACGAGGACCCCATGCGGACCGCATGAGCACCTCGTGAGCACCTCATGAGGGGGTTCCGCCCGCGAAGACGACCTGGGCCCCGAGGTCGCACCAGACCGTGGACGTACCGCCCGAAGCGGCCCGGTTGCCGAAGTGCCGGTAGACGAGATCGCCCTTCTTGCAGTCGATGACGCCCGTGAAGGTGGACCCCTGGCACGTGATGGCCGCGCCCTTGTGGCCGCCACTTCCGGTCAGGAGCTGGTGCGTACAGCTGAGCGCGGCCGGGGCCTGGGCCCGCGGTGCGGCGGCCGTGGCCGGTGCCGCCGCGGTCAGCAGCCCGCCCGCGCCGAGAGCGAGCGTCGCGGCGACGGCGGCGAGGGTGTGTCGCGTACGAGTGATCAAGGGAACCTCCGATGTTCCGGGTACGAAGACGCGGTACGAAAACGCGGTGCGAAGACGGACGGGCATGAGGGCCACGCTCAGCCACCAGTGGTCGAACACCGCCGGCCGAGTGCCTGGTGAGCGGCCCCACGCCCGGTCACTCGGAGTGAAGGTTGATCACAGAAAGGGGTCATCATGCGCAAACAGCCGACAATGGCCTGAAAGCAGCCGATCGACTGATTCGAGATCACTCACACGTGGACGACCTCAGGGGGACTTCAGGGGTGACCTCGGGGGTGACCTCAGGGGGACCCCAGGTGGCCTCAAGGGTGAACTCAAGCGAGCGGCCTCCACCCCCTTCGGACCGACGACAACAGGCCGCCACAAGGCGTATTCGCTCTTGCTTCGAGTGCGCTCGAACGAGTTGGGTGTGGAGTCATGAAGTACACGCAGCTCGGACGCACCGGACTCAAGGTCAGCCGACTCGTCCTCGGGACGATGAACTTCGGGCCTCTCACCAATGAGGCCGACAGTCACGCCATCATGGACGCCGCTCTCGACGCGGGTATCAATTTCTTCGACACCGCCAATGTCTACGGGTGGGGCGAGAACAAGGGCCGTACGGAGGAGATCCTCGGCACCTGGTTCGCCAAGGGCGGCGACCGCCGCGACAAGGTCGTGCTCGCCACCAAGGTCTACGGGAACATGGCCGCCGACGGCGACGCGTGGCCCAACCACGACAAGCTCTCGGCCCTCAACATCCGCCGCGCGGTCGACGCCAGCCTCAAGCGGCTGCAGACCGACCACATCGACCTGTACCAGTTCCACCACATCGACCGCGCCACCCCGGTCGAGGAGATCTGGCAGGCCATCGACACCCTGATCCAGCAGGGCAAGATCCTCTACGCGGGCTCCTCCAACTTCCCCGGCTGGAAGATCGCCCAGACCAACGAGACGGCCCGCCGTCTCGGCTCGAACGGCCTGGTCAGCGAGCAGTGCCTCTACAACCTCGTCGAGCGCCGCGCCGAGATGGAGGTGATCCCGGCGGCCCAGGAGTACGGCCTCGGGGTCATCCCGTGGTCGCCGCTGGGCAGCGGGCTGCTGGGCGGCGCGATCCGCAAGGAGCGCGAGGGCGCCTCGGGCAGCCGGTCGGCCGACCGGCTGGCCGACTCGCCGCTGCGCGCGCAGCTGGAGGCGTACGAGGACCTGCTCGACAAGCACGGCATCGACCCGGGCGAGGCGGCTCTGGCCTGGCTGCTCACGCGTCCCGGCGTGACGGGCCCGATCGTCGGACCGCGCACGGCCGGGCAGTTGGAGTCGGCGCTGCGGGCGATCGAGCTGGAGCTGTCGGAGGAGGTCCTGTCCTCGCTGGACGAGATCTTCCCGGGCCCGGGGCCGTCCCCGGAGGCGTTCGCCTGGTAGTACGTGAGGCGTTCACCCGGTCGTACAGGCCCGCCCCGGCCGCACCCGCGCTCATCGCTGTGCGGCCGGGGCGGGCCTGACGACAGCACCTACGTACATACCCCACATATGTACGTCCTCACATACGTACGTCTCACATACGTACGTCCTCGTGGCGGGCGTCAACGAGCGGCTGTGCCCGGTGCGCCCGGATCCTCGCGCGCCACGTCCTGGCTCGGGGACGACTCGTCGGCGAGGGCGAGCCGGTTGTTCCGGTCGATCTCCGGCATGTGCGTCTCGGCCCACACCCGCAGGGCGGCGAGCGGCTCTTCGAGGGACAGCCCCAGCTCGGTGAGCCTGTAGTGGACGGCGGGCGGCACAGTGGGTTCCACTCGGCGCGCGACCAGGCCGTCGCGGACCAGGCTCCGCAGGGTGACGGACAGCATCTTCTGGGAGATGCCAGGGACAAGACGCCGCAGCTCCGCGAAGCGCAGCTCGCCCGGAGCGTGTTCGGCCAGCATCTTGACCACCATCGATGTCCACTTGGTGCCGACGCGGTCCAGCAATTGACGGGTCGGGCAGCACGGATCCAGCAGGTCACCGCGGTCACCGGGCCGTCGGCTCGGTGCGCCGGTACTCGACGTGGTCACCCGGGGCTCACCACCTGAAGGAAAAGTGCCGTCTTGGGAGGACCAGGCTAGTTCCCTACGGTGACCCTGTCACCATTCCTCACCGCCCCTCCCCTCCTGGAGCCCTCCATGCCAGAGTCTGCGCCCGAGCCCCTGCCCGAGCTGCGTCGCGTCCCCGTCAACGGCGTCGAGCTGAACGTCGCCCTCGCCGGATCAGGCCCGGCCGTCCTGTTGCTGCACGGCTTCCCGCACACCTGGGAGCTGTGGACGGACGTCATGGCCGAGCTGTCCGGCAGCCACCGCGTCATCGCGCCGGACCTGCGCGGGTTCGGCGCCAGCAGCCGGGCCACCTCCGGATACGACGCGGGCACCCTGGCCGAGGACGCCGCGGCGCTTCTCGCCGCGCTCGGCGTGTCCTCGGCCGCGGTGGTGGGCATTGACGCGGGCACCCCGCCGGCCTTCCTCCTCGCCCTGCGCCACCCCGGTCTCGTCCGGCGCTTGGTCGTCATGGAGTCCCTGCTGGGCAGGCTGCCCGGTGCCGAGGACTTCCTCGCCGGCGGGCCGCCGTGGTGGTTCGGCTTCCATTCCGCCGCGCCCGGCCTCGCCGAGACCGTGCTGGAGGGACACGAGGACGCTTACGTCGACTGGTTTCTGCGGAACGGCACGCTCGGCGAGGGAGTGCGCCCCGCCGTCCGGGACGCCTTCGTCCGCGCGTACACCGGCCGCGAGGCGTTGAGCCGCGCGTTCTCGTACTACCGGGCCCTGCCCGAGAGCGCCGCGCAGATCGAACAGGCCGTTGCCGCCGCCCGCCTGACGGTGCCGACCATGGCGCTGGGATCCCAGCCCGTCGGCGCCGCGCTGGAACGCCAGCTCCGCCCGTTCACCGACGATCTCACCGCACACCTCATCGAGGACTGCGGCCACATCATCCCGCTGCACCGGCCGCGCGCCCTGCTCACGCTGCTGCGCCCGTTCCTGGCGGACGAGGGCGCGACCGCCTGAAGCGCGTCACGCCCCGGAGCCAGGGCCTCTCGCTCGGATGACGCCGGGCTCGCGGGGTCCTGCACCGCTCCCTGATCCGGCCTGATCCAAACGAAAGACCCTAACCAACGGCGGCTGCCACGGCGATGATCGCGAACATCAGCACGAGCACACCGGCCATGATGCGGTTACGGGTTTTGGGGTCCACTCTCCGAGCCTAACGGCCACCGCCGACAGTCCCGTCGCCCGGGGGGTCGTGGCCGCGCCAGGACCGGCCCAGGCGACAGCGCGCGATCGTCTCGTACGAGGGCCGCTCCCCCGGCGCCCCCGCGCCCCCGGGCGCGGGGGGCTCCCGCGAGACCGGCAGACGGCTGTGGACGAGGGCCAGCTCGCCGACCTCCCACGCGCCGCCCTCGAAGCCGCGCAGCGCCTCGGCGTACGGCTGGAGGTCCACGTGCGCGCCCTTGCGGTCGCGGGCGGGCGTGAGGTGCGGACGGTAGCGGTGGCGGGGCTCGCTCATCGGCGCCCCGGCCCGGCGCGCGGCGGCGTCGGCGCGCGCCGCGAGCAGGCACAGCTCAGCGGTGCCCCCGGCCGCCCCGGCCCACAGGGCCCGGCTCACGCGGCCGTAGCCAGCTCCCGTTCCTTCGGTACGAACTCCATGTGCGGGCGTCCCCCGCGCAGGTCGACCTTCAGCCGTACCCCCGCCAGCCGGGTCAGCACCAGACCGACGGCCGCCGCCGCGAGCAGGGAGACCACGCCGCCCGTGGCGAAGCCGATGCGGGCGCCGTAGGTGTCGGTGACCCAGCCGAGGAGCGGGCCGCCTATGGGAGTGCCGCCGACGAAGACCATCATGTAGAGGCTCATCACCCGGCCGCGCATCTCCGGGTCGCAGGCCATCTGGACGCTCGTGTTGGCGCTGACGTTGACCGTCAGGCCGATCATGCCGATCGGCAGGAGCAGCAGCGAGAACAGCCAGACGGACGGCGAGACGGAGACCAGGATCTCCAGCAGCCCGAAGCCGATCGCCGCGAGCACCAGCATCCGGATCCGGCTGGAGCGGCGGCGGGCGGAGAGCAGGGCGCCCGCGAGGGAGCCCGCCGCCATGAGGATGTTGAAGAAGGCGTACATCCCGGCGCCGCCGTGGAAGATCTCGTGGGCGAAGGCCGTCAGCCAGATCGGGAAGTTGAAGCCGAAGGTGCCGATGAACCCGACCAGGACGATGGGCCAGATCAGCTCGGGGCGTCCGCGCACATAGCGCAGCCCCTCTCTGAGCTGGCCCTTTCCGCGCGGGACGAGGACGGACTTGTGCAGCTCGTGCTGCCGCATCAGGAGGAGTCCGGTCAGCGGGGCGATGAAGGACAGACCGTTCAGCATGAAGGCCCAGCCGCTGCCGACCGTGGTGATCAGTACGCCGGCCACCGCCGGGCCGATGAGCCGGGCGGACTGGAAGTTGGCCGAGTTGAGACTGACCGCGTTGCGCAGCTGGTCAGGGCCGACCATCTCGGAGACGAAGGACTGCCGGGTGGGGTTGTCGATGACCGTGACCATGCCGAGCATGAACGCGATCAGATAGACGTGCCAGACCTGGACGTGTCCGGAGAGGGTCAGTACGGCGAGGGAGATCCCGCACACCGCCATCGCGCTCTGGGTGACGAGCAGGAGCTGACGCTTCGGGTAGCGGTCGGCGATGACTCCGCCGTACAGACCGAAGAGGAGCATCGGCAGGAACTGGAGGGCTGTCGTGATGCCGACGGCCGCCGATGACCCGGTGAGGCTGAGGACCAGCCAGTCCTGGGTGATGCGGGACATCCACGTACCGATGTTGGAGACGACGGCGCCGGTCGCGAACAGCCGGTAATTGCGGATCTTCAGCGACGAGAAGGTGCTTCCGGTGCTTCCACTGCTGCTGTCGCTACCGCTGGCGCTGTCGCTACCGCTGCTGCTGTCGCTGGTCCCGGCGTCGTACGTCTCGGGTGCCTCGACCGGTTCGTCGGAGGTGGTGACGTCGGGTATGACGGCCTCGGGTGTGATGGCCCCGGGCGTCGTGGCCCCGGGCCCGCTCGGGCCGTCGTGGATGGTGCCGTCATGGGCGGTGCTGTGGTGCGTGGTGCTGTCGTGCGTGGTGCTGTCGTGGGTGGATTTCGGTGCGGGGGCGGAGTCTGCTCCGGATCCCGTACTCAATGGGGGTTCGCCTCCTTACGGCGCGCGGATTACAAGTGGGCGAGCTTCTCCAGTACGGGGGCGGCAGCGCGCAGCTTCGCCCACTCGTCCTCGTCCAGGCCCTCGGCGAGGGACGCCAGCCAGACGTTGCGCTTGCGGCGGCTCTCTTCGAGCATCGCCTCGGCCTGTTCGGTCTGGCTGACCACCTTCTGCCGACGGTCGTCGGGGTGCGGCTCCAGCCTGACGAGACCCTTCGCTTCGAGCAGCGCGACGATGCGGGTCATCGACGGTGGCTGCACATGCTCCTTGCGGGCCAGCTCACCCGGGGTGGCCGAGCCACAGCGGGCGAGGGTGCCCAGCACCGACATCTCGGTCGGGCTCAGCGACTCGTCCACACGCTGGTGCTTCAGACGCCGGCCCAGCCGCATGACGGCGGAGCGGAGAGCGTTCACGGCGGCGGCGTTCTCGTTGTCGTCGTCGTGGGGCAGGTCAGACATGTTTGTTAGGTTAACTCATTACCCATGCTAAATACCACCGGAAGGACAAGCCCCCGTCAGACAGGCGTCCGGCAGACACCGGACGGCCTTCCGACGGGCTTCCGGGGCTTCCGGCGGCCGCTCACGGGCCGCCGTGGCGGCCCGTACCGCGCCGCGCGCTCACTCTTACGAGTGAGCTTGCTCCGGAAAGTGACACGACGAGCCACTATCACCCCCGAACCTGGTCCGTATGGGATCGACAGTGCTCAGCCTGCGGATAGACGGTGAGCTGCTCGACCGGATACGGCAGCACGCCGCCAGACGCGGAATGAGCGTCCAGGACTATGTGGCCCAGACGCTCATTCGCGATGACTTCGACGAACGCTTCAAGGTGGCGGTCGACGAGACGGAGAAGTTCTACGGAGTGGCAACGGAGTGACGCGGCGGGGCCCCGGCCCCGGCCGGGTCACGTCAGCCCGAGCGCCGGCATCGCGTAGTAGAAGACGAACACCGCCGACACGGCGTACATCGCCACCGGCACCTCGCGGCCTCGCCCGGTCGCGAGGCGCAGCACGCTGAAGGTGATGAAGCCGATGCCGATGCCGTTGGTGATCGAGTAGGTGAACGGCATCATCACCATGGCCAGGAAGGCCGGTACGGCGATGGTGAAGTCGCTCCAGTCGATGTCCCGTACGGACCCGGCGAGGATCAGGAAGCCGACCGCCACCAGGGCGGGCGTCGCCGCCTGGGACGGGACCATCGTCGCCAGCGGCGTGAGGAACAGCGCCACCGCGAAGAGCGCGCCGGTCACGACGGACGCCAGGCCCGTCCTGGCGCCCTCGCCGACCCCGGCCGTGGACTCCACGAAGCAGGTGTTCGCCGAGGCGGAGCCGACGCCGCCGGCCGCGACCGCGATGCCGTCCACGAAGAGGACCTTGTTGATCCCGGGGAGGTTGCCCTTCTCGTCCATCAGCTTGGCCTCGTCGCCGACGCCGAGGATCGTGCCCATCGCGTCGAAGAAGCAGGACAGCAGCACGGTGAAGACGAACAGCAGGCCGGTGAGCACGCCGACCTTCTCGAAGCCGCCGAAGGGGCTGAAGTGCCAGAACAGGCCGAAGTCGGGGGTGGAGACCGGGTTGCCGGGCCACTTCGGGGTGGTCAGGCCCCAGCTGGGCACCTTCACGACCGAGTCGATGATCATCGCGAGTACGGTCATCGCGACGATGGAGATCAGGATCGCGCCCCGCACCTTGCGGATGATCAGGACGATCGTGAGCAGCACCCCGAGGGCGAAGACCAGGACCGGCCAGCCGTGCAGATGGCCGTTGCCGCCGAGCTGGAGCGGGACGGTGGTCTGCGCGACGTCCGGGATGCGGGAGACGAAGCCGGAGTCGACCAGGCCGATCAGCATGATGAACAGGCCGATACCGATCGCGATGCCCTTGCGCAGCCCGGTGGGCACCGCGCTCATCACGCGCTCGCGCAGCCCGGTCGCCACCAGCACCATCACCACGAACCCGGCGAGGACGACCATGCCCATGGCGTCGGGCCAGCTCATCCGGGGGGCGAGCTGGAGGGCGACGATCGTGTTGACGCCGAGACCGGCCGCGAGGGCGATCGGGACGTTGCCGATGACGCCCATGAGGAGGGTGGAGAAGGCGGCGGTCAGCACGGTCGCGGTGACCAGCTGCCCGTTGTCGAGCTGGTGCCCGTACATGTCCTTCGCGCTGCCGAGGATGATCGGGTTCAGCACGATGATGTACGCCATCGCGAAGAAGGTGGCGAATCCGCCGCGTACCTCACGACCGACTGTGGAGCCGCGCTCCGAGATCTTGAAGAAGCGGTCGAGTCCGCCGGTCGGCTCTCCGGAACCGGAGGCCGGGGGCGGGGCGTCGGAACCGGCCGGAGCGGTGGCCGAGGATGGCATGCGGAACCTCAGTCGTCATACGGGAGGGATGGGGAGGGGAACGCGGCAGAGGACGACGCTGACGCGCCGGACAGCTGACGTGCCGAACAGCGGAACTGAACGATTCTGCACAGGCGCACGAACAGAACAAGTCAGCCAGTAAACGGTTTCAGTATGAATACATCAGTATGAATATGACCGCCCAAGATCGCTATCTCCGCGCGTAGACCCGTGTGTCACCTGCCTTCTTCCGTACTGTCCACACCATCAACCCGGGCGTCGTGGCCCCCGCATACACTGACTGCCATGAGCGGCTTTCTGACGGGAAACCCCCGCCACCCGGCGCCCGAACCCCTGGAGGGGCCGGTCGTCGGCACCGTCACGGGCGGCACGATCCTCTGGTTCGCGCTCTTCGTTCTCCAGCTCCCGTTCTACGGCTGGTACAGCGACCACGGACACGCGTGGTGGATCTGGACCTGCCTCGCCGGCACCGGACTCGGCCTCATCGGCATCTGGTACGTACGCGGCCGGGACGCGGCCCTCAAGCGCGCGGCGGCGGCAGCCGGGACCGGTGGGACCGACGACGGGACCGGCAGCCCCGGCGGGAGTGGCAGCCCCGGCGGGACCGGCAGCCCCGGCGGGACCGGCAGCCCCGGCGGGAGTGGCAGCCGCGACGGAGGCTGACGAGGTCGGCGGGAGCTGACGGGACGGGCGGGGTCGGCGGGGCCGAACCCCCCGCTCCCCTGATCGCACCCTGCCCAAAGTCGCGTTTCCGGTGACCCTCCCTCCTGCCTGGGTACGATCCTCCTCGTCCCGGAGTCTGATCTTCTGCCTGGTCGGCGGGTGAACCGGTCCGACCGGCCTTACCGTCATTACCATGACGCAGCGGGCGAAGATCGACACCGACGGCCCCGAGCCCCCCGGCCCCGAGCCGCACGGCCGTGGATCACATGGCCCGGCCACGCGCCAGGACGGCCCCGCCATCGACGCGGGCGCCGAACTCGACCCCGTACACCCCATCAAGCCGCCCGAGCCCGCGAGCCGGCACACCGGCCTGACCTCGGCCGAGGTGGCGGAACACGTCGCGCGGGGCGAGGTCAACGACGTACCCGTCCGCAGCAGCCGCTCCACCTCGGAGATCGTCCGGGGCAACGTCTTCACCCGGTTCAACGCGATCATCGGCGTGCTCTGGGTGATCATGTTCTTCGTCGCGCCGATCCAGGACACCCTCTTCGGGTTCGTGATCATCGCCAACACCGGCATCGGCATCATCCAGGAGCTGCGCGCCAAGAAGACCCTCGACGGTCTCGCGGTCATCGGCGAGGCGAAGCCGACCGTACGGCGTGACGGCGTCGCGGCCGAGATCTCCACCTCCGAGATCGTCCTCGGCGACCTCATCGAGCTGGGGCCGGGCGACAAGGTCGTGGTCGACGGCGTGGTCGCCGAGGCCGACAGCCTCGAAATCGACGAGTCGCTGCTCACCGGCGAGGCCGACCCCGTGCTCAAGCGCCCCGGCGACACGGTGATGTCCGGCAGCTTCGTGGTGGTGGGCGGCGGCGCGTTCCACGCGACGAAGGTCGGCCGCGACGCCTACGCGGCGCAGCTCGCCGAGGAGGCGTCGCGGTTCACGCTGGTCGACTCCGAGCTGCGCAACGGCATCAGCACCATCCTCAAGTACGTCACCTGGATGATGATCCCGACCGCGCTGGGACTCATCCTCAGCCAGCTCGTCGTCAAGCAGAACGACTTCAAGAACTCGATCGCCAGGACCGTCGGCGGCATCGTCCCGATGATCCCCGAGGGGCTGGTGCTGCTGACCTCCGTCGCCTTCGCGATCGGTGTCATCCGGCTCGGCCGTATGAAGGTCCTCGTCCAGGAGCTGCCCGCCATCGAGGGGCTGGCGCGCGTCAACGTGGTCTGCCTGGACAAGACGGGCACGCTCACCGAGGGCGGCATGGACGTCAGCGAGCTGCGTCCGCTGGGCGGCGCGGACGAGGCGTACGTACGGCAGGTGCTCGGCGCGATCGGCGCCTCCGACTCGCGCCCCAACGCCAGCCTCACGGCGATCAACGACGCCTATCGCGGCGACCGGGGCGAGTGGCCGGTGACGGCCGCGCTGCCCTTCTCGTCCGTACGGAAGTACAGCGGCGCGGCGTTCGAGGAGAAGGCAGGCGACGGGCCTTCGCGCTGGCTGCTCGGCGCGCCCGACGTCCTGCTCGGCGAGGACGATCCCACGCTGGCCGAGGTCGACGACCTCAACCGGCAGGGGCTGCGCGTCCTGCTGCTGGCCAGGGCAGGCGCGGAACTGGACTCCCCCGAAGCCGCGTCCGGCGCGGAGCCGGCCGCGCTGGTGGTCCTGGAGCAGCGGCTGCGGCCCGACGCGGCCGACACCCTCGCGTACTTCGCCGGCCAGGACGTCGCCGCGAAGGTCATCTCCGGCGACAACGCGGTCTCGGTCGGCGCGGTCGCCGCGAAGCTGGGGCTGGCGGGCGCGGAGAACACGGTCGACGCCCGGCGGCTGCCGGCCGGCCAGGAGGAGATGGCCGGGGCGCTCGAATCGGGCGCGGTCTTCGGCCGGGTCACCCCGCAGCAGAAGCGCGACATGGTCGGCGCGCTCCAGTCGCGCGGCCACACGGTCGCGATGACCGGGGACGGCGTCAACGACGTCCTCGCGCTCAAGGACGCGGACATCGGCGTGTCGATGGGCTCGGGCTCGGAGGCGACGCGGGCGGTCGCGCAGATCGTCCTGCTGAACAACAGCTTCGCGACGCTGCCGTCCGTGGTGGCCGAGGGCCGCCGGGTCATCGGGAACATCACGCGCGTGGCGACGCTCTTCCTGACGAAGACGGTCTACTCGGTGCTGCTGGCCATCCTGGTGGCCTGTTTCCAGGTGGAGTATCCGTTCCTGCCGCGCCATCTGACGCTGCTGTCGACGCTGACGATCGGCATCCCGGCGTTCTTCCTGGCGCTGGCGCCGAACACGGAGCGCGCGCAGCCGAACTTCGTGCGCCGGGTGATGCGTTATGCGATCCCCTCGGGGCTGATCGCGGGCATCGCCACGTTCGCCACGTATCTGATCGCCCGGAATTACTACAGCGGCCCCAACACGCTGGAGGCGGAGACCAGCGCGGCCACGCTCACGCTGTTCCTGGTCTCCATCTGGGTGCTGGCGATCGTGGCCCGCCCGTACACCTGGTGGCGGGTGGGGCTGGTGATCTCGATGCTGGTGGCGTTCCTGGTGGTCCTGGTGGTGCCGACGCTCCAGCATTTCTTCGCGCTGAAGCTGGTGGGCGCGGTGATGCCGTGGACGGCGGTGGCGATCGCGGTGGTGGCGTCGGGCGCGCTGGAGTACTGCTGGCGGCTGGTGGGGCGGAAGATGCCCGCGTAGGGGGCCGGTCGTCCCCCGCGCGACGGTGGAGGGGCCCGGTCGGCATCTGCCGACCGGGCCCCTCCGTTTCCGCCGCTCGGTGCCGTCCTACTTCTTGATCTTGACCAGGGTGCCCGGCGCGCTGACCGCCGGCGTGGAGGCCGTACCGGCGAAGCTCCAGCGCCAGTAGCCCTCGGCCGTGGTCTTGGTGGTGGTGGTCTTCAGGGTGCCGGTGCTGGAGCCCTTGACCGTCTTGATGGTGGTGTAGGTGGAGCTGCCCTTCTTACGGAACTGGAGCTTCACCGGCTGGCCCGCGTAACCCGCGTTCTTGCCGGTCTCCCAGTTCGCGCGGGACAGCTTGCCCGTGACGGTGAGGGTCTTGCCCTTCTTCACCGGCTTCGGCGTCGCGGTGACGGTCAGCTGCGAGGCGCGCTGGAACTTGACGGTGCCGGCCTTCTCCTTCTCCGCGGAGTCGGCGCTGTTGGCGACCACATAGGTGGCGACGTTCCAGTTCTTGGCCTCGTTGTTGAAGAGGTATCTCGCCTCGGCCTTGGCCGTGTACGTGCAGTTCGACGTGGTGGCACTGACCGCCTTGCAGACGGGCTCGTCCTCTTCAGGAAGGATGATGTTGGTGATGGAGTCGAGCTTCGCGCCACCGGTCCAGAGGTACGAGAGCGTCCAGTAGATGCCGGACGCGTGGCTGACGGTGTAGGAGACCGACACCTTCTTGCTGCCGGTGGCACCCAGCACGACGGGCTTGCCGCCGTTCACCACGACCTTGGTGACCTTCGGCGCGGTGTCGGCCGTCTTGACCGTCTTGGCCGCCGTGCCCGCCAGGGCACCCTTCGGCGCGGCGGAAGGAGCGGCGGCGACGCGGTCCCGGAACGACGATTCGATGGAACGGGCCAGCTCGGCGCTGTCCTGGCGGGAGTCCGCCGCGTGCGACACGGGCACGGCGAGAGCGGACAGGACCAGAGCACCGGAAACAGCGGCGACGGCGGCACGCGTACGCATGTACTTCCCCCTGTGAAAAGGGCCCCCTCGGCGCATCGTCCACCGCGGCCGGGCCCGAAATGTCATCGGACCCGCAGAAGCGCGGATCCAACCGACCAGACCACGCGCACACGTGAATGGTTGTACAAAATTATGAAGTAATTGCGAAGATCGTCTGCGCGAGCCGAGCACGGGACGACGCGCGAGACGAGGAACGAGGCGACGTACGAGACGAGGAACCAGGCCACGTACGGCGGGACGTACGGCGGGACGGAGCCGCCCCCGCCGAAACCGAGGCGTGGGTCCGGTCTGGGTCCGGCTTGGGCCCCCGAAGTGGGCCCACGGGCCCTTCGGTTGGGGCGGACGCGTACCTAGTGTGCCGATATACGCGCCGCGGTTGGGGGGCTGGGCCGACATCGTCAGCGATTCGGCGAAAGGTATTTCGTTGTTGGACTCCAAGGGCCTCGCGCTCCGGACAGGCGTTCCCGCGCATCGCTGGGAGTTGCCGCGATCACTCGCCGTGACGCGCCTCCTGCTGTATCTGATGTTCTTCCTCACGCTGCTCGGTGGCATCGGCGTACTCAACTCGCTGCTGGAACTGGGCAGTCGTGTCACCCAGACGCTCACCCTGGCGGCGCTGTACGCCATGGCCCCGGGCGTCGCCGCGGTGATCCTGGCGCGGCGCCTGTGGACCGGCGGCGCGGTGGTCAGGTACGCGCTGATCGGCCTCCAGGCGTGGCTGCTGATCGCCAGCGTCGTCAATCTGTACCTGGGTTCGGTGCGCGGTATCAGCCAACTCCTGCTGCCGGGCGCGCTGCTCGCGCTGGTCAGCATGGGAACCAGCCGCTCCTGGTTCGAACTCCCCGCGGACCGGCGGGCCGTAAGGCCACGCTGGACGCGTGAACAGCTGCGCCGGGAGGCGCTCCCGTCGATTCCGCACCTGATCGGGTGGCGCCGGAATCGCGGTCAGTCGACGGTCGAGTACGTGGGCCTGATCGGTCTGGTCGCCCTGATCATCGGCACGCTCGTCTTCAGCGGCGTGGGGACCCAGATCTCCGGCGGCCTCCAGACGGCCGTCTGCAACGTCCTCGGCGGCGACTGCTCCAACGACCAGGGCACCGGGGGCGGTGGCGGCGCTGGTGGTGGTACTGGTGGTGGTACTGGTGGTGGCGAAAACGGTGGCACAGGCGGTACCGGCGGTACCGGCGGTACCGGCGGCAGCAACAGCGGTGGTGACAACGGGGGCGGTGACTCCGGCGGTGACTCGGGCGGTGACTCCGGCGGTACCTCGGGCGGCAGCTCCAGCGGTGGTGCCTCCGGAGGCGATGCCTCCGGCGGGAATTCCTCCGGCGGGAATTCCTCCGGTGGTAGCAACGGCACTGCGACCGGGGGTGCTTCGGGCGGCTCCAACTCCGGTGGCTCCAGCTCTGGTGGCTCGTCGGGCGGTTCCAGCTCCGGCGGCTCGTCCGGCGGATCGAGTTCCGGCGGCAGCAACGGTGGAAACGATGACGACGACGGGGGCGCTGCTGTAGGCGGCGCTTCGGGCGGCTCCAGCAGCGGCGGTTCCAACTCGGGTGGCTCCAACTCGGGTGGCTCCAGTTCCGGCGGCAGCAGCAACGGCGGGTCCAGCTCCGGCGGGTCCAGCTCCGGCGGGAGCAACGGCGGGAACGACAACGGCGGCAGCGCGGCGGTAGGCGGAGCCTCCGGCGGCTCCAGCGGCGGCAGCAGCTCCGGCGGTAGCAGCAGCGGTGGCGCTTCGGGTGGGTCCTCCTCCGGTGGCAGCAGCGGTGGATCATCGGGCGGTTCGTCCGGTGGCTCCAGCTCGGGCGGCTCGTCGGGTGGCAGCTCCGGGGGCTCCAGCTCCAGCGGCGGCAGCAGCGGTGGCTCGTCCGGCGGTTCCAGCTCCGGCGGCTCCTCCGGCGGATCCAGCAGCGGTGGCTCGTCCGGCGGATCCAGCTCCGGCGGCTCCTCCGGCGGGAGCAGTAGCGGCGGTTCCAGCTCCGGCGGATCCAGCAGCGGTGGCTCGTCCGGCGGCTCCAGCTCCGGCGGCTCCTCCGGCGGCTCCAGCTCCGGCGGCTCCTCCGGCGGCTCCAGCTCCGGTGGCTCCTCCGGCGGCTCCAGCAGCGGTGGCTCCTCCGGCGGCTCAAGCTCCGGCGGCAGCAGCAGCGGCGGTTCCAAGTCCGGCGGCTCGACCGGCGGTGTCGACTGCTGGCCGGTCATGGCGCCCTGGGGCATGACGCAGAACTGCCGGGACACAGGCAGCAGCGGCGGCTCGTCCGGCGGGAACGACGACAAAGACAAAGACAAAAATGATGACGATGACGAGAAGGACGACAAGAAGGACGACAAGAACGACTGCCTGAACGGCACCAACGTCGCGTTCTCCGGCAGCGTGGTCACAGGCGCGGCCGGCACCGGCCGCTACACACTCGCCGCCTCGGCCGGGGCCCGTACCCGCGTGGTCGCCGGGCGGATGGACGGCCGTGGCGTCACGTACGCGGCCGGTCCCGGGCCCTCTCCGATGGACCTGATGGCGGCGGTGTCCGGAGCCTCCATCGCCGGTGTCGACACGTACCAGAACGTGAATGACAGGATCTCGAACGCTCTCGGTCTCACCGACGAGCCGAAGCCGCCGCCGGAGCCCAGGCCGAAGCCGAAGGACGACGACAACGACGACGACAAGGACAAGGACAAGGGCGGGGACGACAAGGAGGGACCTGGCGACGGCTCCAAGGAGGGCGGCAAGGGCGGGAGCTGCTCCGATGCCGAGAACGACCCGATGCGCGCTCTGGACGACGTCCCCGACTATCGGCCGGGTATCCAGCAGAGCAAGGACTGGGCGAAGGAGGTCGAGGAGATCGCCAAGAAGAACCCCTTGACCGAGGACCTGACGGCGGAGGACGCCTGGGTCATCGCCAAGTACACCGGGAGCTGGGCCTCCGACCTCAACAAGTACCTCCGGGGCGGCAAGGTGCCCGGATCGTTCCACGACCCGTCCGCCAAGGTTGATCTGATGGACGATGCACTGAGCCACCTCCCGCCGGTCCCCGACCTCACCGTCTACCGGGGAACGTTCATGCCGGACAACATCCTCCAGCAGCTCCTGGACGGTGACCCGGTCACCTTCCCCGAGTACCTGAGCACGTCCACCGACCTCGGCAAGGCGGAGACCGCCCTCGGCCGGGCCAACGGAGGCGGCATGAAGGGCGAGAAGGTCCTGCTCGAAATCGAAACCAGCAACGGCCGCAACGTCGACCCCCTCTCCCGCTACCGGGGCAAGGAATCCGAAGTACTCATCCCGCGCGACGGCAAGTTCGAGATGACCAGCGTCGAAACCCGCGTCATCGACGGGAAGGAAGTCAAGGTCGTCAAGGTGAAGCAGACCGGCTGACCCCCCGCGCAGAGCTACGCGAGCCCTGCGCGAGCCCGGTACAGGCCCTGTACAGGCCCTGTGCGGCGTGGACCGGAAGGTCACGTCGCACAGGGCCCGCGTATTGCGGCGACGGCCGACCCGCCGTCAGTCGAAGCCAGTCGAAGTCAGTCGAACCAGCGGTCCCGCGCCAGCTCCTCCGTCCGTGACAGGTCCTCCAGCAGCGCCGCCACCTCGAACCGCCTCGGCCACTGGCCCGCCGCCCACGCCAGGCCCGCCGCCACGCCCTCCAGGGTGGCCGCGTGCAGCACCCCGTCCGGCGTCCTGCGCCAGTCCAGCTCGACGCCGCCCGCGCGCAGCTCCTCGTGCTCGACGTACGTCTCCGGGGCGTCCGCGCCCAGCAGCGCGCGGACCGGCTCCGGGACGGTGTGCTCCTCGCCGTCCGTGGTCACCTCGGCCGGGACCGTCCCGCTCAGCCGCCGCACCTGGAGCAGCTCCGCCAGCTCCGCGTACCGCGTCGGGGCCACCGGCAGCAGCGGCACCCCGGCCGCCAGCGGCAGCAGGTCGGGCGCGTCGGCGATGACGGCGTCCGCCGCGTCGGCCACCCGTACCGTGCCGTCCACCACGACGCGGAGTTCGTCCGGGAGCGTCACCTCGTCCGGGTCGAGGTCGGCGAGCGCCGTGTAGAGCGCGTGCAACTGCCCCGACGTCACCTCGCGTTCCGGGTCGGCGAGCCGGCCCAGCAGCTCCGCCGCGCCGCCCGGCTCGTCGAGGAGCGCGGCGACGGAGGTCCGTACGCCCAGGGCGCGCAGCACCTGGGTGTCCTCGAAACCGGTCGCGTCCACCGCGTCGTACAGCCCCGCCAGCAGCGGATCGCCGCCCTCGGCGCGCAGTCCGGCCGGGCGTCGGCCGTCGAGTACGGGATGGTCGCGCAGCCACCACGCGGTGTACGAGCGGACGCTCTCCGTCGTGCCGTCCGGCAGCAGCACCCGTACGGGCTGGATCAGCGCGTCCCGCAGCGGCGGGCGGGCCAGCAGCGCCAGCGCCCTCGGCCAGGCGTCGTCGTCGACCAGGTCCAGGTCCCGGACGGCCACGATCTCCGTGGCCACCGGCGGTACGGGCCCTTCGGGCAGCCGGTCGAGCGCGTCCTCGCACCACACGTCGACGGCGTCGAGCAGCCCGGCGTCGTCCGGTTCGGCGAAGTCGCTGTCGCGGGGCTCCAGTTCGTCGGGGTCGAGGACGACGTCCGTGGCCCGTACGAGCGCGAAGTCGGCCAGCACCCCACAGGCGGCGAGGGGCTGTTCACCCCAGCGCTCGGCCAGTTCCGCGTCACAGAAGGCGAGTTCGTCGGCGCGCAGCACGGAGGCGAACGCGCTGCCCGGCAGCACGAGTTCCCCGGCGGGCGCCTGCTCGCCGTCCTCGTCCGGCAGGGCGAGCGCGCCGAGCCAGGGCTCGTCGCCGGGTTCGAGTGCCGCGTCGCGTACGAGAGTCAGGACGAGTTCGGCCAGCTCCTCGGCGTCCGGCGCGGCGGACTCGGCCAGGCCGTCGTCCCACGCCTCCTCCGCGTCCAGCGAGGCCGCGACCGCCGCCCGTACCTGAGGGGTCGTCAGGACGGCGCGCGGAGTGGCGGGCAGGGCGCCCAGCTTCTCCAGGAGGGGGTGGGCGGCCTCGGCGTGCGCGACCTTGAGGCCGAGACGGGCCAGGTCGCGGCCGGTGTCGTCGGCACCCTCGGTGCCGGGCAGCGGCAGCAGTACATGGCGCGGTCCGATCGTCGTGCGCCCGTTGGCGAGCGGCACGGGCAGCCCGGAGAGCCGCTCGGGGTCGACGCCCGCGAGGGACTCGTACAGCCGCCGCCACCAGGCGGGCGGGCGTTCGGCCCCGGCGATGCGCTCGATGGCGTCGCCGAGCGGGAGTCGGCCGACGCCGAGGGTGCGCAGCTGCGTACGGCGTTCGAGCCCGGCGGGCAGGAGGGTGGGGAGCACCTCGGCGAGTACGCGTACGGTCTCGGCACCGGCGTCCTCGACGACCTCGGCCTCGAAGGGGCGCAGCGCGGCGGGCCCTGCGCCGTCCTCGGTGTCGGCTCCTTCGGCGCCGTTCTCGGCGTCGGCTCCCTCGGTACGGTTCTCGGCGCCGGTTCCCTCGGCACCGGCTCCCTCGGCACCGGGGGCGACGGCCGGGACGAGGAAGGCGACGCGCGGCAGCCGCTCCAGGATCGCGGCCCGCAGCCGTCCGTCCAGCTCACCCTTGCCGAGCGGGCCGGGGACGAGGTCGATCGTGCCGATGGAGCGGGGCTCCCAGTCGCCGAGCAGCTCCGCGTACGCGTCGGCCGCCTTCTCGACCAGGAAGTCCGTGAGCGGTCCTGGCGCGGGGTGGCGCCGGGTGGTGTCCAGCGGCAGCGAGGCGATCAGCAGGGCGGGCACGCCGAGCGGCTCGTCCGTGGGCGTCGGGGCGTGTACGACGGGCGCGGTGCGCGGCCGGTCCGGCGCGCCCGCGCCGTCCACCGGGACGGCCCAGGTCACGGACCAGTGCGGGCGCAGCCGCTCCTCGACGGGCCGCCCTTCGAGGAGGGCGGGGTCGGTGGGGCCGCTGTGGCTGACGACGCGCCAACGGCGGGTGGCGGCGGGCGTCGCGGCGGGCGCCGCGGTGGCCGGGGCCGCGACCGGGGCCGCGACCGGGCCGGAGTCCTCGACGGTGACGTACGGGCCGTCCTGGGAGCGGCGCAGGGTCCGTTCGCCCTCGGGGGTCTCGATGACGATCTCGGCGAGTCCGGGCAAGGTCAGCAGCAGCGCGTCGTCCACGCCGTCGAGCAGCCGTTCGGCCAGAGCCGTGGCGGCGGCGTCGCGCAGCGGCAGGACGACGACCGTGTCGTACCCGTCGGGCGCCGTGCCCTCGGCGGGCAGCGGCAGCCGCAGCAGCGGTACGTGGCCGTCCCTGCGCCGCAGCTCGTCGCCGAGGCCGGGGCTCGCCTGTGCGGGCCCGGCGGCCAGCTCGCGGGCCTCGGCGAGCGACCAGCGGACGCCGCCGTGCCGCCCGATGACGGCGGGCTCGTCGCTGACCGCGAGGACGGCGGCGAACCCGACGCCGAACCGTCCGACGGCCGCCTCGTGCCCCTCCCGCTTGGCGGAGGCGCGCAGCGTGGAGAGCGACTCGACGCCCGCCGCGTCGAGGGGCGCGCCGGTGTTGGCGGCGGCGAGGACGGCGGGGCCCTCGGCGGTCCCGGGACGCAGGGTCAGCCGGAGCCGGCCGGGCACGGCGGCGCGGGCGGCGGCGTCGGCGGCGTTCTGCGCCAGCTCGACGACGAGGCGGTCGCGGTAGCCGCCGAGCGCGAGGTCCTCCTCCGCGTTGGCGTCCTCCCGGAACCGCGCGGGACTGGCCCCCCACGCGTCCAGCACCCCTCGCCGCAGCCGCGCCGTCCCGAACGGGTCGGCCCCCTCGGTCGTACTGCCGCTCACGCCGCCCACGCCGCTCACCCTGTGGCTCCGCTCTGTCCGCTGCTGTCCGCCCGCCGGTCGTACGTGCGGGCCCGAACGTACCGCGAGGCGCCGTCCGGCGGGGGCGCGGGCTCGCCTCCGGGGCGGGACCGTGGCCGTCCTGGGCCGGGCCCGGTGCGAACAGTGCCGGGGCCCGGGGCACTCCGGAGGCGCATGTCCGGACGGCGGGCTGTGCCGGTCCCGGGGGGTGCGGGCTGTTCGGCCCGTGCCGGGGCCCGGGGTCGCATCCCAACCACCCGGCGACCAGGGGCCGGTGGGAGCGTCCGCACGCCTGAGTCGATTCCATGGGATCCGGTTGCCCGGAAGGCGCTCGATATTGCACAGGATTTACGTTGCCCGGCGCATTCCTCAAGTTACGCTCAGGTGCCTATTTTCTGCTTGACGTGTGCATACTCCCTGCATAGCGTCCAGTCCGTTGGCCGCCACGGGGGCGGTTCGGGGAAAGGCGACCAATGGGCATCGCACGGAAAGTTGTCATCGCTTCCGCAGCCTCAATGCTGTTGTGTATCGGGATGACGGGAACCGCTGTCGCGGAATCCAGTCAATCGGGAAAGACCGCGGATGCGACCTCACCGGATCCCGTGGTGAACGAAGACGCGGACATCAACGACCCTGCTGACTACATCGAGGGAGTCGAAACCCCGGTATCCGAAAAGAGCCCGACCAGGTGTGACGGTCCGCAGACCTGGATCAGCATCACCAGTAAGTCCGCTTACCACGTACCTGCTTGGTGGAACGGCACCAAATACAAGGACGGACCCGGGGGCACGATGTCGGTCAGTGTGACCAAGTCGGGCACCATCTCGGCCGAGATGACAGTCGGATCCGAGGCCGAGATGAACGCGGTGATCGCGAAGGCCAAGGTCTCCGTCAGCGGCAAGATCGGCGCGAGTGTCGGGATCACCACCGGCCACACTTACTCGCACGACATCGGAAAGAAGAAGTACGGACACCTCCAGTACGGATCATGGGGCTACAAGGTCTCGTGGAAGAAGTACCGTGCACAAGGAAACGGCTGTGGCGCGGGGACCGTGATCGCGAGCGGAAAAGCCACCCTTCCCACCAAGGAAGTCGGATGGAAGTACTGGGAGACTTCGTCATGAGTACGTCTCAACCGCGTTTGAGTCAGCGGACGATGCTGCTGGGATGCACCGCGCTCTGCTCTCTCCTCCTGGTCTCCTGCACGTCCGGCCAGGACAATCGGCCCAAGGGGGCCGCCTCGTCGGCTTCGAGCAGCGCGCACGCACCGTCCCAGCAGCGAACCGAGAAGAAGCTGGCCGCCGAGGCGCGCACCGCGGTTGACGGCACAGCGGTGGAGGAGAAGCTGGTCGAATCAGGGGTGGAGCGTGTCCCGGACGGAGTTCGTTCGGAGCCGTTCCTTCACGAGAAGGACGAATACCGGCTGACGGTGGCATGCGCGGGCGACGGAGACGTGAGGATCACCTTCACTCCCGCGGTCGGTATCGCTACAAAGTCCCTTCCCTGCGACAGGTCCGTCGTGTCCGAGCGGTTCGTCGCTCCTGGGTCGGTACGCCTCGACATCACGGGCGGGCAAGGGGCGTCGGGAATGATCGCCTGGAGGATCAGCAAGATCTGAGGTCGCGCGACCGCCTCCCGCGCCGAGGAGGCTACTCGGGCGGCGGGGTCAGGATGAGGGGCCAGTCCTCGCCCGACCGGAGGGCCGCCAGGGCTTGTTCCAGCGGGGTGGCGGCGGGGAGCGTGAGGACGGCGGTCAGGTCGAGGGCCTGTTCGTACGCTTCCGCCGAGCAACTCGTCATCACTGAGAGTGCGTTCGGTGAGGCGACCGACTGCCGCCTGTTTCTGCGCCGCCACCTCGCCGCGCGGCACAGCAGCACGGACGTCTATCCGTCCAGGTAGAGCAGCGCGGTAATCGTCTTCTTGCACACATCGCAGTGCATCGGGGCTTCGATGCTGGCCAGATCGCATTCGATGGACGTGATGCGGTCCACGACCCCGGTGGCTGCCTCATCCCGCCAGGCTTCATTCCACCGAGAAGTGTTGTCCTGGAGCTGGGAAACGTAGCCACGTGTCATCTCGTAGAACGCCCGGACGCCGTGATCCTTCATGTAGCCCCAGTTGAATTCAAGGCTGCGGAGCACTACAGGGAACGGGTGGAGAGCTTGAGTTCGGCCCCACGTCTCCAGTACATCCTGGACATCCAGCCTGGCGGCTCGCCCGTCCAGGACTTCCCACATACCAGAGGCGTCGTAGTCGCCGAGTACCTGATCGAGGATGCCCGCACAGCGACGAAGGTTCGCCTTCTTCGCTGCGAACACCCGGGACACCTCGGCATGTGTCTCAGCCGTGGATTCCTTGCGTACCTTCGTGATGGCCCGGGTGAGTTCTGTGCTGAGTGCAGCCTCGTCACACAGTGAGTCGCCGAAGCTGAGCCACGGGTCCGGAAACCCTTGCTCAGCCGTTATCTGAAAGATGCGGTCGCCTTGCGTTCCCATCCACTGCTCCTCGGAACGAGTCGGCAGCGAAACAGGTCCGCTGCATGTCAACTGGACTGTGCGCACCGCCGGGAGAGTTCTTCGGCGGCCTGATCGAAGGGAACCTGGACCTGTTCGCCACTGACCATGTCCCGCAGCGTGACCGTTCCGGCCTCACGTTCGGCCGCGCCGTAGATCACACAGAATCGGGCCCCCTGGTCACTGGCCCACTTCATTTGTTTGGCGAACTTCCCGCTTGACCCGAGGTAGACACCTGTCCGAACTCCAGCGCGACGGATTTCGGCCGCTACACGGAAGCTGTCCGTAGCCTGTTCTTCGCCCATCACCGTGACGGCAACCTCGATCTGCGCGTACGGCGTCTCCTCCGCCTGAGAGAGCAGAGGCAGGATGCGTTCGATGCCCAGCGACCCACCGCAGGCAGGGGAGTCCTTGCCACCGAGACGGCCGATGAGGCCGTCGTACCGGCCTCCGGACGCGATCGACCCGGGCACACCGGGTGCGACCACTTCGAAGATGACGCCGGTGTAGTAGTCGAGTCCGCGTACCAGGTTCGGGGTGAATCCGATCCGTTCGGCCGGGATCGTGTCCTTGGTCAGTTCCAGAAGCTGGTCGACCTCGGCCAAGCCGGCCTGGCCGGTCTCGCTGGACTTCAGCCGAGCCCGGACGCGCTCGACGGAATCGGGCGCGGTGAGATCGTCGACCAGGCCCTGTGCGGTCTTCCGCGACAGCCCCCTACCGGACACCAGCTCGCTCACCACTGCTTCGGGCGAGAGCTTGTCCAGCTTGTCGAGCGTGATCAGGGCACCGGAACCAAGCTCGTCCGGAACCTCGTACGCCTCCAGCAGACCGAACAGGGCGTGCCGGGAGTTCACGAGGAAACGGAACTCCGGCACGCCGAGTGCGTCGAGCGCGTCGTGCAGTGCGACGACGACCTCGGCGTCCGACAGAGGTGAGGACGACCCCACGATGTCCAGGTCGCACTGGACGAACTCACGGAACCGCCCCTTGCCGGGGCGGTCCGCCCGCCATACGGGGGCGATGGCGTACCGCTTGTACGGCGAGGGGAGCTGACTGCCGTAAGCCGCTGCCGCACGGGCAAGGGGGACGGTGAGGTCGTAGCGCAGGGCAAGGTCGGCCTCTCCGGTGGCTTCGTGCTCGCCGCGCCGGAGGATCTTGAAGATGAGCTTGTCGCCCTCGTCTCCGTACTTCCCGGTGAGGACGTCCAGCCGTTCGAACGCCGGTGTCTGGAGCGGCTGGAACCCGTACCGGGCGAATACGGTGCGGATGATAGCAAACGCGCGCTCGCGCCCCTCATACTCGGCGGCGAGAAAATCGCGGGTCCCGGATGCCGGGTCGAACTGCTTCGAGGAGGCCATGGGTGTCATGGTCCCGGACGTCGATGGCCGAGGCAAAACGCCCGTGCGGGAGCCCCAAGTATGGCGGGCGGGGAAGGGCGCGTCGGAGGGGGTGCGTGTCCGGACGTAAAGCGTGATGTGTGCCGCTGGACGAGACCCGCGGATACGGTCGGCCCGCACGCGGCGTAAATCGTGCGGTCCGGGCGCGTGCCCCCGGAGGGGCCCGGCGACAACCCGCACGTGCGGACCGGGCTCAGCCCAAGACGAACCGTGCCCCCAGCCGGAATGCTACGAGTGGCCCAGGTCCTCCGACGTGTCGTCCTGCGCCGCCGGTACCGAGCCGCTGTCCGGGGCCGGGCGCAGTGGGAAGGCGTCCGTGCCGATCGAGTCCAGGACGGGGGGCGGCGGGCGCAGCGGCTTGGGCATGACGGCGGCCTCGGAGTGGCCGCCGCAGCCGTACGCGAGCGAGACCACGCGGCCGTCGGCCGGGGAGAACTCGTTCGCGCAGACGCCGAACGCCTGGCGCAGCGAGCCCGCCAGGGGCAGCAGGAAGCCGCAGGAGACGCAGGGGGCGGGCGCCGCCTGCGCCATGGGGGTCTTGGCGCCGAAGGACTCGTCCCAGCGGTCGGCGGCGATGTGCAGGCCGTAGCGCGACAGGACGCGCGCCCGGCGCATGCCCAGTTCCTCGGCGACGGCCGCGATCGTGCCGCGCGCGGGCACGGCCGGTGCGGTCGGCACGGAAGCGGCAGCAGCGGCGGCGGCCGGAGTTCCGGGCTTCGGCTGACCGTCGGTCAGGTCGACGGGCTCGGCGTCCTCCGTCAGCTCCGGGTACGCCAGCGGGGCCAAGGCGCCCGCGGCTCCCGTGCCGCCCTCCGGGCCCTCCTGGCCGGTCAGGTCGGCGGGGGCGCCGTCCTCGTCGTCGACGCCCGCGTAGCCCGGTTCCAGGCGCAGATCGTCCGCCTCGGTCGGCAGCAGATCGCCGGGGCCCATGTCGCCGGGGCGGAGCCGTTCGCTCCACGGCACCCATTCGGGGGCCAGCAGGGAGTCCGGGCCGGGCAGCAGGACCGTCTCGTCGAGGGTGACGACCTTCGCGCGGGAGGCCCGCGCGACCGTCACCGCCCAGCGCCAGCCCCGGTAGCCCATCTCCTTGCACTCGAAGAAGTGGGTGACGACCCGGTCCCCGTCCGCCACCGCCGAGACATGTTCCCCCACGACACCGGGCGCGGCCGCCTCTTCGGCAGCCGACCGGGCGAGGTCTACCGCCTCGGCGCACAGACGGTCGGGGGTTCGGCTTCGCGTCGTCGCAGCACTCACAGGTCTCGCTTCTCTCCTACGCCGTCTCACGGGTGCGCCGGCCGATTCGCGATGACACGAGCCGCGGGCGGAGCGGACCAGAGGGCCGCATCGACGTCCACGCCCGATGTCTCCTCGGGCACACCTTTCCTCATCCATTCTGCGGGATGACGAAGAGGCGCGCGGCCGAGAACAACCGCCGGTGGCGCGCTACGCACGCTACCCCCTCCGCCGCCCCCCGCCCACCTGCACGCCGCCTTTCCGGTACTTCGGGGCACACCGCAACCAGGCCGTAACCCTGTGGTCAAGGGGCGAGGGACTATTCGGACCCGCTCAGGACAGTTTTCGGGCGCGTCATCCCGTACGGGCTCCCTCCGGGTTCCGCACGAGTCCCGCACGGGTCCCCTACGGGTGCCGTACGGGTGCCGTACGAGTGCCGCACGACCGCGACGCGCCGGAGACGCGCCGGAGACGCGCCGTCCCGCCTTGGCCGGGATCGGTTCGAGCCACTCGGGGTTGGGGCACTATGGCGGGGTGGCAGCCGCGAGGTCGTCCGACCGAGACGCAGTGGGCCCGCTCCGGAAGACCGGACGGGCCCTCAGCCGTGCGGTGCGGCTGCCGTTCACCGCCTCCGCGCGGGGAATCAGGAAGGCGACCAACGCGCACGGCGCGGGCGAGTCGGGCCTCGGGAAGCTGATCGAGCTGCACGCCGTGAACGGCGCGGGCGATGTCATGATCACGATCGCGCTGGCCTCGACCGTCTTCTTCTCGGTCCCGACGGACGAGGCGCGCGGGCGCGTCGCCCTCTACCTCGCCATCACCATGGCCCCCTTCACCCTCCTCGCGCCGGTCATCGGCCCGCTGCTGGACCGCCTCCCACACGGCCGCCGCGCCGCGATGGCCGGGGCGATGCTGACCCGGGCGGTGCTCGCCGTCCTGATGTCGACGGCCGTCGTCACGGGCGGCCTGGAGCTGTATCCGGCCGCGCTCGGCGTGCTGGTCGCCTCGAAGGCGTACGGGGTGGTCCGCAGCGCGGTGGTCCCCCGTCTGCTGCCGCCGCGCTTCTCGCTGGTACGGGCGAACTCCCGGGTCACCCTCGCCGGGCTGCTGGCCACCGGCGTCGCGGCCCCGATCGGCGCCGGGCTGCACCACCTCGGCCCGCGCCTGCCGCTCTACGGCGCCTGCCTGATCTTCCTGGCCGGTACGTTCCTGGCGTTCACGCTGCCGCACAAGGTGGACTCGGCGAAGGGCGAGCGCAGGGCGCGGCTGGTCCCGGTGCCGGCCGCCGTCAGCGACCGGGTGCGGGGCAGGGCGAACGTGAAGGGCAGGGCGGCGGGCAAGGACCGGCGGCCCACGCTGCGTACCGTCGGCCCGTCCGTCCTGCACGGCCTCCAGGCGAACGCCACCCACCGCGCCCTGTCGGGTTTCCTCATCTTCTTCCTCGCCTTTCTGCTGCGCGAACACCCGCTCACCGGCCAGAGCGAGGCCGTCTCCCTGGGCATCGTCGGCGTGGCGGCCGGGGCGGGCAACGCGCTGGGGACGACGGTGGGCGCCTGGCTCAAGGCGCGCGGCCCCGAGGTGATCATCGCCACGATGCTGGGGATCGCCCTGACGGCGGCGGTGCTGGCGGCGCTGCTGTTCGGCGGCGTGATGATGGCCGTGCTGTGCGCGGTCGCGGGCTTCTCCCAGGCGCTGTCGAAGCTGTCGCTGGACGCGGTGATCCAGCGCGACGTCCCGGAGCAGGTGCGCACCTCCGCCTTCGCCCGCTCCGAGACGCTGCTCCAGATGGCGTGGGTGGTGGGCGGGGCGATCGGTATCGCGCTGCCGCTCAACGGGGTGCTGGGGATGTCCGTCGCCGCCGGGCTCGTCGCGCTCGGCTCGCTCACGGCGGTACGGGGGCTGGTGCGCGCCGCGAAACGCCCCACCGGATATCCGCGCGTGGCGTGAGCGTCGTGCGGCGGTGTGGCGGTGCGGCGGTGTAGCAGTGCGGCGGTGTGAGAGGGCGTGGGCGGGTCCCCGCGCGAGGCCCTGCGCGGGTTCGGTGCGGGAGCCGGTGCGGGGCCCACGTGCGAGGTCGCGGCGACAGCCGGGACACAGCCCGGACACCGGCCCGGACAGCCGCCCGGACACCGGCCCTTACGACGGCCCGGGGGCGGCTCGCCGTACCCCCTCGCCGCGCCGCGGCCGGCGACCGATAGCCTTCGGCCCATGACCGTTGCGTTCTTCTCCGGTAGGTCCCGCCGCGCCGGCGCCGTCCTCGGCGCGGTGTCCGCCGGGCTCCTCGTCCTCGCCGCCTGTGACAAGCCGACGCCGATCGCCACCGTGACGGTCGGCGACAACTCGGTCAACACCGAGGCGACCTGCTACAACGACGGCAAGGCCATCAAGGAAGCCGACATCCAGCCCTGCCTCAACAAGAAGGCCACGAAGACCGTCGAGGCGTCGATGGACGACCGGCTGCGCTTCGGGGTCGACCCGGAGATCGCCGACCACGGCTGGACGATCTTCGTCAACGGCCAGCAGGCCGAGCAGGAACCGTACAAGAAGACGTACCGGTCCATCTCGGCCAGCGCCTTCCTGTCCTCCGGTCAGAGCCAGACCGGCCAGACGGAGCCCGCCCCGGACAGCGTCCAGATCAGCATCGTCGAGACCTCGGGCAAGTCCCTGACCGGCATCTGGCACTTCGAGCTGAAGAAGTCGTCCTGACCCCCGGACGCCCCTCCCCGCCCGGACCCTGAGAACGCCCTGAGAGGCCCGCCATGCGTGTGCTTGTGGTGACCGCCGTGGCCGCGGAGGCCGACTCCGTCGCCGCCGGGCTCGCCCGGTACGCCGCCTCCGGGGTACGGGAACTGACGGGCGGGTACGAGATCGCGGGCCACGCCCAGTACACGCCCAGGCCCGGGTCCGTGCAGATACCGGTGGTGGACGTCCTCGCGGGCGGGGTCGGCCCGGTCGCGGCGGCCGTCGCGACGGCGACGGCGCTCGCCTCCTCGCCGTACGACCCCCCGTACCACCTGGTGATCTCGGCCGGTATCGGCGGCGGCTTCCAGCCCCACGCGCCCGTCGGCTCGCTCGTGGTGGCCGACTCGATCGTCGCGGCGGACCTCGGCGCGCAGAGCCCCGAGGGGTACGTCCCGGTCGAGGAACTGGGCTTCGGGCGCGGCACGCACCAGCCCGCGGCGGGCCTCTCGGCCCGGCTGGCGGAGGTCCTGGACGCCGATCCGCGGATCCGGGCGGTCCTCGCGCCCGTCCTCACCGTCTCCACCGTGACCGGCACCGCCGCCCGCACCGCCGAACTGACGGGCCGTCATCCACGGGCGGCCGCCGAGGCGATGGAGGGCTTCGGCGTCGCCGAGGCCGCCGCCGCCCACTCCGTGCCGTGCGCCGAGATCCGCGCCGTCTCCAACGCCGTCGGTCCGCGCGACCGCGACTCCTGGCAGATCGGCCGGGCCCTGGACGCGCTGCGCTACGCCTTCACGCTGCTCACCCCCGTATTCGAGGAGCCGTCATGACCTCGCCGACCGCGTCCGCCGCGTCCGCCGCGTCCCCCGCGCGCGCCCTGCAGATCGCCTACTCGCCCTGCCCGAACGACACCTTCACCTTCGACGCCTGGGCCCACGGCCGGGTGCCGGGCGCGCCGGATCTCGACGTCACGTTCGCGGACATCGACCTCACCAACGGCATGGCGGAGCGCGGCGAGTTCGACGTGCTGAAGGTCTCGTACGCGGTGCTGCCCTGGGTCCTGGACGAGTACGCCCTGCTGCCCTGCGGCGGCGCGCTGGGCCGGGGCTGCGGGCCGCTCGTCCTGACCAAGGAGGCGGGTGCGGATCTGACCGGCAGGACCGTCGCCGTACCGAGCGAGCGCTCCACGGCGTATCTGCTCTTCCGCCTCTGGGCTGCGGACGTCGTCCCCGGCGGGGTCGGCGAGGTCGTGGTGATGCCGTTCCACGAGATCATGCCCGCGGTCCGTGACGGCAAGGTGGACGCGGGGCTCGTCATCCACGAGGCGCGCTTCACCTACCAGGACTACGGGCTGCACTGCCTCGCCGACATGGGCGAGCACTGGGAGTCCACCACGGGCCTGCCGATCCCGCTGGGCGCGATCATCGCGAAGCGCTCGCTGGGCGGTGAGGTGCTCCAGCTGCTGGCCGAGTCGATCCGCCGGTCGGTCCGGATGGCCTGGGACGACCCGGAGACCTCGCGTCCGTACGTCCTGGAGCACTCCCAGGAGATGGATCCGTCGGTCGCGGACCAGCACATCGGCCTGTACGTGAACGAGTTCACCGCGGACCTGGGTCCCGACGGTTACGCGGCCGTGCGCGGACTGCTCACGCGGGCGGCGGCCGAGGGACTGGTACCGCCCCTCGACCGGAACGCGCTGCGGTTCGTCTGAGGACCGGCCGCGCGGGCTACGGCGTCAGCACGAGGCCGCGCGGCTACGGCGTCAGCACGAGGCCGCGCGGGCTACGGCGTCAGCACGATCCGGCCGAACACCTCGCCCGCGGCCATCTTCCGGTGCGCCAGTACGGCCCGCTCCAGCGGCAGCACCTCGTGGACGACCGTCCGCAGCTCGCCCCGGGACGCGGCGGCGAACTGCTCGGTCCGCACCGCCCGCCCGGCGGATCCCGGCACGGTGGCGGCGCTGAAGGTGGCGAACGACATCGACTTCTGGAACGCCGCCATCATCCGCGTACCGAAGTCCGCCGGAGGCTGGCCCGCGACCGCGCCGACGACCACCATGCGGCCGTTCGGGTTGAGCCGGTCGAAGAAGGCGGGCAGGCTCGCACCGGCGACGACGTCGATGATCACGTCGTACCCCGAGGGGGCGCCCCGGTCCTCGCCTGCTGCGCCGCCACCGCCGCCGCCTCCCTCGCCCGACCGGTCCAGCACATGGGTCGCGCCCAGCTCGCGCAGGCGCTCGCCGCGCTCGGCCGACGAGGTCGTGACCGCCACCGCACCTGCGCCGCCCCGGGCGGCGAGCTGGACCGCCATGATCCCGATGCTGCCGGCCGCGCCGCGCACCAGCACCGACTCGCCGGGCGCGAAGTGGGCGTGGGCGAGGCCGAAGTGGGCCACGACGCCGGATCCGCCGAGCGTCACCGCGTCCACGGCGGACAGCCGCGCGGGGAGCGGGAGGATCTCCTCGACCCGGGCGGTCGCCTGCTCGACGTAGCCGCCGCCCGTACCGGTGAACGCCCATACGGACCGGCCGACCCACGACGGGTCGACGCCGTCGCCGACCGCCGTCACGACGCCCGCGACCTCGCTGCCGGGGACATGGCCCTCCACGAAGCCGTAGGCGGCCAGAGCGCCGCTGCGGAGCACGGCGTCGACGCCGCCGACGCCGATCGCCTCGGTGGCGATCAGCACCTGACCCGGGGCGGGGAGGGGAGCGGGAAGGTCGACGACGGCCAGACCTTCGGGGCCGCCGAACGTCCGGATCACGACCGCCTTCATGGCCGCCCCCGTCGGCTGCGCCTGCTGCCGTGCCGTCGGCTGTCGCGTCGGCCGTGCCGCCTGCGGTGCCCGCTGCTCTGCCGCCTGCCGTGCCTGCTGCTCTGCCGCCTGCTGTGCCTGCTGCTGTGCCGCCTGCGGTGCCTGCTGCTGTGTCTGCTGCTCTGCCTGCTGCTGTCGCGTCTGCGGTGAGGGCTTCATGCCGTCGGACGCTAACGGACACACCCGTCCATTTGGCTAAAGTGAGAGCGTGACCGACCACTTGCCTCACACCCTGCGCTCCGACGCCCAGGACAACCGCGAACGGATCCTCGACGCGGCCCGTGCCCTGTTCGCGGCCCGGGGCCTGGACGTGCCGATGCGGGAGATCGCCCGGCACGCCGGAGTCGGGCCCGCCACCCTGTACCGGCGTTTCCCGACCAAGCAGACGCTGGCCACCGAAGCCTTCGCGGACGAGCTGCTCGCGTGCCGCGCGATCGTCGACGAGGGGCTCGCCGACCCGGATCCGTGGCGCGGGTTCTGTCACGTGATCGACAGGACCTGTGCACTGCACGCGCGCAACCGCGGCTTCACCGACGCCTTCATGTCGGCCTTCCCCGGCGCGCTGGACTTCACGGCCAGCCGTGCGCACACACTGAAGTCCACCGCGGAGCTGGCCCGCCGCGCCAAGGCCGACGGCCGGTTGCGCGCCGACTTCGTCCTGGACGACCTGATCCTCGTGATCATGGCCAACAGGGGGCTCCACACGACGTCGACGCCCGCCGGGGTCGCGGCGTCGCGGCGCTTCGCCGCCCTCGCGATCCGGGCGTTCCAGGCGCCTCCGTAAAGGCTCCCGCAGCGGCTTGCGCGAAAGCCCCCCGCGGAGGCGGGTGCCGGGCCTCAGACGTCCAGTTGGTCGGCCACCGCGCGCAACAGGCCCGCGATCTTGGCGCCGTGCACCTTGTCCGGGTAGCGGCCACGCTCCAGCATCGGCGTGATGTTCTCCAGCAGCGTCGTCAGGTCCTGGACGATCGAGGCCAGCTCGTCGGGCTTACGGCGCTGGGCGGCGGCGACGGAGGGCGCGGGGTCGAGGACGGTCACCGAGAGGGCCTGGTCACCGCGTTGGCCCGCCACGACGCCGAACTCCACACGCTGGCCGGGCTTGAGCGCGTCGACTCCGGTGGGCAGAACCGACGAGTGCACGAAGACGTCGCCGCCGCCGTCACGGGAGAGGAAGCCGAAGCCCTTCTCGCTGTTGAACCACTTGACCTTGCCGGTAGGCACGTCTGTCCTCGTCCTCGTACTCGTTGGGGCGCTGGCGCGCGCGAAATCGGCTCTGCATAGCGCTGAAGCGGGTCCACCGACCCGCCGATACCAAGGCTAATGGTCCAGGGGCTGGTGACAAGACGTCGCCGGTCGGTTCCTTTCCGCTGTTGTCGGCAGGGAACTACCCTGGTGGCGTGACTGCTACTCCTGCACCCCGCACGACGGACGAGACCGGCCCCGGCGACGGGCTGGTCCGTATCGGCGCGATCGTCTTCATCGTGGGCGCGGTCGCCACGCTCATCACCGTGGCGCCGCTGTTCCTCGGCTCCGACCCCTTTCCGCCCGTCGCCTATCTCGTCTGCATGCTGATGGGCGCCGGCTTCGCGATCGCGGGGGCGGGGGTGCTGCGGTCGATCGGCGCGCAGCGGCGGCTGGCCAAGTCGTCCGCCGGGCCTTCCTGAGCCCCGGGAATCTCCACCGGAGCCGGGCGTACCGGAGGCGCCCCCCCCTGGGGCCCCGGGAATCTCGACCGGACTCCAGCCGTCCCAGAGGCGCTCCCCCCCCTGGGCCCTGTCTGGCAGACAGCGCCCGTCCGCCCGCGGGGCGGGAGGCGGTTTCGCGCTCCCGCCGCTCCCGCCGCTCAGGCCG
>NZ_QQNA01000339.1 GCF_003346515.1 Streptomyces corynorhini | reverse complement strand
GGGTGGGGCGTATTGATGTGGCCGCGGTGAATGGTCCGGGTTCTGTGGTGGTGGCGGGTGATGCGGACGCGTTGGATGAGTTGGTGGCGCGGTGTGAGTTGGATGAGGTGAGGGTGCGGCGGGTGCCGGTGGATTATGCGTCGCATACGTGGCATGTGGAGGCGCTTGAGGGCGAGTTGGCGGAGGTGTTGGCGCCGGTTGTTCCTCGGGTGGGTGGGGTGCCGTTCTTCTCGACGACTGAGGCCGCGTTTGTGGATACGGCTGAACTCGACGGCGGTTATTGGTATCGGAATTTGCGTCAGCGGGTGCGGTTTGCTGAGGCGGTGGAGAGTCTGGCCGGGCAGGGTTTCGGCGCGTTTGTCGAGGTCAGTTCGCATCCCGTGTTGGGTATGGCGGTGCAGGAGGCTGCCGCGGACGCGGTGGTGGTGGGCACGCTGCGTCGTGATGATGGGGGTAGTGGGCGTTTCCTGACGTCGTTGGCTGAGGCGTGGGTGCGGGGTGTTCC
>NZ_QQNA01000338.1 GCF_003346515.1 Streptomyces corynorhini | reverse complement strand
TGGCATGTGGAGGCGCTTGAGGGCGAGTTGGCGGAGGTTCTTGCGCCGGTTGTTCCTCGGGTGGGTGGGGTGCCGTTCTTCTCGACGACTGAGGCCGCGTTCGTGGACACGGCCGAACTCGACGCGGGCTACTGGTATCGCAACTTGCGTCAGCGGGTGCGGTTCGCTGAGGCGGTGGAGAGTCTGGCCGGGCAGCGTTTCGGTGCGTTTGTCGAGGTCAGCTCGCATCCCGTGTTGGGTATGGCCGTACAGGAGGCTGCCGCGGACGCGGTGGTGGTGGGCACGCTGCGTCGTGACGACGGGGGAAGCCCTCGTTTCCTGACGTCGTTGGCTGAGGCGTGGGTGCGGGGTGTTCCCGTGGACTGGACGGCGGTCCTTGCCGGTCAGGACGGTATCGCCGTTCCGCTCCCGACCTATGCGTTCCAGCGGCGCCGGTACTGGCTCGACGGCACGGCCTCCCCACGGCGTACCGCGACTTCGGCGTTGTCGGCGAAGCCCTCGGCGGAAGCCGTTCCGTCGACGGCCCGGCACGACTGGGTGCAGCGAGTCCGCGCGCACGCGGCCGTGGTGCTCGGGCACGCCGCACCGGGCGATGTCGACGCCACCCTCACCTTCAAGGCGCTCGGCTTCGACTCCGCGACCTCCGTGGAACTCCGCAACCGGCTGGTCGCGGAGACCGGACTCGCGCTGCCTGCCTCCGTCCTCTTCGACCACCCCACGCCGCGCACGCTCGGGGGTCACGTCGGCGGGCTGCTGCACGACGGGACCGAGGGCGACACCGGGCCTGCCGACGCGCCGCGCCCCGCCGCCGACGCGGAACCCATCGCCATCGTCTCCATGGGCTGCCGTCTGCCCGGCGGCATTCATACGCCGGACGAGCTGTGGGATCTGCTGAGCAACGGAGCCGACACGATCTCCGCCTTCCCGGCGGACCGCGGCTGGGACCTGGACGCCCTGTACCACCCCGACCCCCAGCACCACGGCACGACGTACGCGCGCTCGGGTTCGTTCCTCTACGACGCGGGCCAGTTCGACGCCTCCTTCTTCGGCATCTCGCCGCGCGAAGCCGAGGCCATGGATCCGCAGCAGCGGCTGCTCCTGGAAGCCTCGTGGGAGGCGTTGGAGCGGGCCGGCATCGACCCCGAGACGCTGCGCGAGCGCGACGGCGGTGTGTTCGTGGGCCTCATGGCGCAGGAGTACGGCCCCGGGCTGCACCAGGCTCCCGCCTCCGTCGACGGCTACCTCCTGACGGGTACCTCGGGCAGCGTCGCCAGCGGGCGCATCGCCTACGTTCTCGGGCTGCGGGGGCAGGCCATCAGCGTCGACACCGCGTGTTCGTCGTCGCTGGTCGCGCTGCACCTCGCCGTCCAGTCGCTGCGCGCCGGGGAGTGCTCCTTCGCGCTCGCCGGAGGCGCCACCGTCATGGCAGAACCCGGCATCTTCGTGGAGTTTTCGCGGCAGCGGGGGTTGGCGCCGGATGGTCGGTGCAAGCCGTTCGCGGCGGGTGCGGATGGTACGGGGTGGGGTGAGGGTGTTGGGGTGTTGATGCTGGAGCGGTTGTCGGACGCGCGGCGTCTGGGGCATCCGGTGCTGGCGGTTGTTCGGGGTTCGGCGGTGAATCAGGATGGTGCGAGTAATGGGTTGACGGCGCCCAATGGTCCGTCGCAGGAGCGGGTGATCCGGGCGGCGTTGGCGAACGCGCGGTTGACGCCGGATCTGGTGGACGTGGTCGAGGCGCATGGTACGGGTACGACGTTGGGTGACCCGATCGAGGCGCAGGCGCTGCTGGCCACGTACGGGCAGGGCCGTGACGCCGAGAGTCCGTTGTGGTTGGGGTCGTTGAAGTCGAACATCGGGCACACCCAGGCTGCGGCGGGTGTGGCGGGTGTGATGAAGATGGTGCTGGCGATGCAGCATGGTGTGCTGCCGCGGACGCTGCACGTGGACGAGCCGACCCCGCATGTGGATTGGTCCACGGGTGCGGTGTCGTTGTTGACGGAGGCGGTGGAGTGGCCGGGTGGTGGGGGTCGTCCGCGTCGGGCGGGTGTGTCGTCGTTCGGGGTGAGTGGGACGAACGCGCATGTGGTGTTGGAGGAGGCGCCTGTGGAGGTGCTGGAGGAGG
This sequence comes from Streptomyces corynorhini, assembly GCF_003346515.1. Classification (GTDB taxonomy): domain Bacteria; phylum Actinomycetota; class Actinomycetes; order Streptomycetales; family Streptomycetaceae; genus Streptomyces; species Streptomyces corynorhini. Next base: position 345 of record NZ_QQNA01000338.1, on the reverse strand, counting down.
CTCCGGAGGAGGTTTCCGGGTCTGTCGATGGTCGGGTTGCGGTGTTTGGGCCGGGTGGTCTGGTGCCGTGGGTGGTGTCGGGCCGGGGTGGGGAGGGTTTGTCGGCTCAGGCGGGCCGTTTGTTGTCGTTGGGTGAGGGTGTGCGGGGGGTGGATGTGGCGTGGTCGTTGGCTGCGACGCGTTCGGCGTTCGAGAATCGTGCTGTGGTGTTTGGTGCGGGTGCGGGTGGTTTTGGTGTGGGGTTGGGTGCTTTGGTGGCCGGTGATGGTGTGATGCCGGGTTCTGTGGTGCGGGGGCGTGTGGGTGTGGTTGGCGACGATGGTGTGGTGTTTGTGTTCCCGGGTC
>NZ_QQNA01000337.1 GCF_003346515.1 Streptomyces corynorhini | reverse complement strand
GGGGCGGAGGCGGAGGCGGAGGCAGGGGCAGGGGCAGGGGCAAAGACGAGGACGGGGACACGGCGGATCGTCGCGCGGTACGACCGGACGACGGTCCGCCGAGGTGTCGGACCGGCTGTCGGAGACCTGCTGTCAGACCAGCTTGTGCAGGTCGTCCACGGCGCTCTCGATCTCGGGCAGCGCCAGCATCGCCAGCCGGGCCTCCCGCGTCCTGGCCCGGACGCCCGGGTCGCTCAGTGCCTCGCGTACGGCCGTGGTGATGGCGTCCGTGGTGCTTTCGCCGATGGCCCGGCCGAGGCCCAGCTCCTCGACGCGGCGCGCGTTGGCCATCTGGTCGCCGAACTGCGGCAGCACCGCCATGGGGGTGGCCGTGCGCAGAGATTCCCGGATGCTGTTGAAGCCTCCGTGGGTGAGGAACGCGTCCACGGACTCCAGCAGCAGGGGCTGCGGCACCCGGTCGGTGACGTGCACATGCGGCGGCAGCCCGTCGGTGTCCGCCGGGATGCCCGAGGTCGCGACGACGACGGTGCACTCCTCCAGCAGCGCCACCGCCTCGATCATCGACCGCAGCGTCCCGACCGGGTCCGGCATCGGGAACGGCGGCTCGTGGCCCGCGTCGCCCGCGTCGTCGAGCATCTCCCTGAGCATCGGAAGCGCGCTGCCCAGTGCGGCCAGCACCAGGGGGCGGTCGGTGGGCAGCCGCGCGATCCACCGCGGCAGGACCGCGCCGCGGTCGACGCTCACGGTCTGCCGGTAGGACAGCGACGGGGGCAGGTGCCGGGCGAACGAGAAGTCCGCCGGTACGTAGTCGACGCGCCCGTGCGGGACGACCGACAGGGGATCCTCCTGGCCGGGCAGCCCGAATTCCCGCCGCAGGGCGTTGAGGCCGGGCAGCACCGCGGCCGGGTCGATGAGGTTGCTGGTCCCCGACGGGGTGGGCAGTTGCGGAATGCCGAGGCGCTCCGCGATCAGGCAGGAGCTGAGATCCATGCCGTCGCGCAGGATGAGGTCGGGACGGAACTCCGTCGCCACCGGCAGGATCTCTCCCCAGAGCTTCCTGGCCATCGGGCCCGAGGTGATGTGGAACATGATGCGCGACATGGGGTCGAGCGGCTCTGCGTCGTCCTGGCCGGACCCCATCACCTGTTGGACGAGTTCCGGGCTGGCGAAGGACTGCGGGGTGAACTCGCTCAGGCGGGTGGCCACCCGGACATCTTCCTGCGCGAAGACGGGGGCGAGGGTCGGGTTGGTGACCACGAGCACGTCGTGTCCGGCCGCCGCGAGCGCCCGTGCCAGTGGCAGCTGGGCACGGCCGTGGGAGGGACTACCGATCGTGGTGAACAGTACGCGCACGACAAGCCTTTCTTGGGGGGCAAGGGGGCTGAGGAGAAGAGAGGAGGACGAAGAAGGGGGAAAACGGGGGGGAGAGCGAGGGGAGAGCGAGGGGAGAGCAAGGAGGGGGAGGAGAGCGCGGCGTGTGACGGGTGGTGGGGACCGCGTTCAGTGCGCCATCGCCAGCGAACGCCCGATGCCCTCCCAGCTCAGCCCGGCCCTGTCGAGCCGCACCGGGTCGAGCACGTTGCGGAAGTCGTAGACGAGCGGCGTGCCGAGCCGCCCCGCGACGGCCTCCCAGTCCAGGTCGCGGAAGTGCGGCCACTCGGTGAGCACGACGCAGGCGCGGGCGCCGTCGAGCGCTTCGAGGGGCGTGCCGGTGATGGTCAGCAGATCGCCGAGGTCGGGGCGCAGGTCGCTGAGCGCCGGGTCGTAGGCGCTCAGCTCCGCGCCCCGCTCCCGGAGTTGGCGGGCGATGGCCAGGGCGGGCGAGTCGCGCAGGTCGGAGGTGCCGGCCTTGAAGGTGAGACCCAGCAGCCCGATCCGGACGCCGCGCAGCGAACCGTCCGCGCCCGCGCATCCGGCGGCCACCCGCTCGACGAGTCGGCGCTGGTGCTCGACGTTGGTCTCGATGGCGGCCCGCAGCAACGGGAACTCGACGCCCGACTCCTCGCAGACGCGCAGCAGCGCGTGCGTGTCCTTGGGCAGGCAGGAGCCGCCCCATCCTGGTCCCGGCTGGAGGAAGTCGCCGCCGATACGCGGGTCGTGGCCGATACCCGCGACCACGTCGTCGACGTTCGCGCCGAGCCGTTCGCAGAGCGTGGCCAGGTTGTTCGCGAATGACAGCTTCATCGCGAGGAAGAAGTTCGCCGCGTACTTGGCGAGTTCGGCACCGGCGGTGTCGGTGAGCACGCGCGGCGCGTCGATGCCCACGTAGAGGTCGGCCACCCGGCGTGCCGCGTCCGTGTCGGCGGCGCCCACCACGATGCGGTCGGGGTGGAGGAAGTCGTCCACGGCGTGCCCTTCGCGCAGGAACTCCGGGTTGCTCACCACCGTCACATCGGGGCGGCCGAGCAGTGCCGCGACCCGTTCGGCGGTGCCGACCGGCACGGTGGACTTGTTGACCACCGTGCAGCCGCGCGGCAGGCGGTCACGGACCTCGTCGGCGACCGCCTCGACGGCGGCCAGGTCGGCGGCGCCCGCGACGCCCATCGGGGTGGGCAGACAGAGGAAGACCACCTCGGCCTCCGCGACGGCCCCTCGGGTGTCCTTGACGAAGGTGAGACGGCCGGAGTCCAGCCCCGCGCGGACGGTCCGCTCCAGACCCGGTTCGAGGATGTCGACCTCCGCCCTCCGGAGCCGTTCGACCTTGCCCGCGTCGGAGTCCGCGCACACCACCCGGTGGCCGAGGGAGGCCAGACAGGCGCCGGTGGTCAGCCCTACGTAGCCCGTTCCAATGACTGTTATCTGCCGATGTTCCATAAGAATCACCGATTCTTCTCGTCCGGATGTCAGCGCCGCCGAGTGCCGACTCCTCGGTCGTTGCACCGGAAGGCGTGACAGGCCCGACGCCATCGTCGGACCTGCGGGTGAAGACGGGCAGTGGAGATCAACAGCCCGCGTCGTGAAGCTACTTGGGCGAAAAATAATTTGCCAACGATCGATGACATTGCCGCGTGATTTTGGACAGAGTGCGCCGGCGCGGGAAGCATGTACGAAAGCGCGCGACGAAGGAGAGCTGGATGAGCAGACCCGAAGAAGCGAAACGGAGCGGCGCCGGCCGTGCCACGCCCCGTAGATACGACTCCGCGGGCACCCGGGCGGCCCTGGTGACCGCCGCGGCCCGCTGCTTCGGGAGGTTCGGTTACGACGGCGCGAGCATCCGCGACATCGCCAGGGCCGCCGGTACCGACGCCGCTCTCGTCTACCGCTACTTCGGCTCAAAACAGGGGCTCTTCGCGGCCGTGGTGAGCGACGGGACCATCGTGTTCGAACCGCTGCGCGAGCTGCCGCTGGAGGACGTGGCGGAGTGGATCCATCGGCTGACCTCCGAAGGCCCGGACGAGGCCGAGGTACCGCATCCGGTGCTGACGATGCTCCGCTCGCCCAGCCGGGAGGAGGGCGTCGCGCGCGTGCGCGCCGACGTGACCGAGGTCTTCTCGGACTGCTTCGCCCGGCGGCTGGACGGCCCCGACCCCGAGATCCGCGCCGAACTGGTGGCGGCGATGGTGCTGGGCGTGACCCTGATGCGCCAGACCGTCCGGTCGCCCGCCCTCAGCTCCGCCTCGGGCACGGCCGTCCTGCCCCACCTCAAGGAGGCCATCGACTCGCTGGTGAAGCCGGGCGGGGTACGGAAACCGGACGAGGCGCGGAAACCGGACGAGGCGCGGAGGCGGCCGGACGAGGCGCGGAGGCCGGACGGGACACCACGGACCGGCGAGGCGCGGAAGGCGGCGGGGGCGGACTGCCGCTGCGGGAAGTCGGAGCCGTAGCCCTCCCGCGCCGCCCGCCCCCGCTGTCCCGGGATCGGCGAAGAAGGTCCACGTCGTCGCCGACCGCGGGACCGCCGCGGAGGGCGGAGCCCCGGCACCTCGGAACAGTTTGGATTCGCGGAGAATTCACATTGAGGGCGGTAAAAAAGATTGTCCGGTAAGCCATTTTTACCGGACCGGCATTGCGTAAGCGGAAAAAGACGCGGTCTGGATTTATCGCGGAGAGCGTCGATATAGTTGATGGTGCGACGCCGAACCATGGCGGCTGCGAAGTGAGTTCCCGTTTCGGCATTCGAAGTAAGGAGAACTTGTGATCTCAAGGACGAAGAAGGCAGCGCGTTCCATGGCCGTGGCGCTGGCCGCGACCGCCGCCTTCACCATCACCATGCCGACCAGCCCGGCCTTCGCCATCGACCACGTCACCTGTCGCGGTGGGGAGAATTACCTGAAAATCTGGTCGCACAAGGACGGCGCGGACAAGGTGGACTGCTACGCGAATCGCGGAAAGACCTCATTCGGCGATCGGTGGGTGGACAAGATCTCCACGGGGAACAATGATCTGATCTACTACGACGCCAATGGCGATTCGGTGAAAATCGCACGGTGGCACGAGATCTCCTTCCCGAATCGACCCCCGAAGGTCAGGGCCATCGAAATCCTCTGACGAGGGACAGCTGAGCGGGCAGGTTGCCCGGGGCGGCGTTCTCCTCCGATGCCGCGTCCTCCGGACACCGCCCCTCCGGGCAGACATCGGATCTCAGCAGACGAGGATCTGAGCGGCCCGGATCACTGATGCCGGCCACGCCGTACGGGCGTGGCCGGCATCGCCATGCCCCAGCCAGTTCGCACAGGGGCTATTTACCACGCTATAGCGAGGGAGTACGAAGGGAGCGGACGATTCCTGGAACGAGTCGACCGGGATGAACCGGCAGGACCGGCGATCGACGAGCCGACCGAAGCGGCACACGTCCGCCCCCGCCTCGGTCGGGACTGTGCAGTGCCACCGCACCCGTGAGCCCGCCATGCCCACCCGCCTCAGGAAGGACCTCTCCCATGGCTTCCCAGGAGCACGGCCCAGCACCCTCTCCCGGCCTCGGCCCTGATGTCGCGTCAGCCACCGGCCGCGCCCCCGGTCTCGTCCCCGGGTCGGGTGAACACCTGAAGCGGGCCTCCAACCGGGACGGCACCTGGAGCCTGACGTACAACGGGTTCGCCGACTGCCCGCGGCGGCTGATATGAGAGGAACCCCCGGCACGAGACGGCTCCGTGGCATGCGGCTGCGCCTGATCCCCGGGCTGTTGCTCGCCGTCGTCATGACGACGGCGGCCGGCCCACCGGCACAGACACACGCACGGACACACGCACAGGCACAACAGGGCACCGACACCGCCGCCACCACTGCCGCCGCCGTGGTGTGCTCCCTGTCCTGCGACGGGCTGGACCCCTCGCTGGCCCAGCGGGAGAGCTTCCCCGTGCCCACGAAGGACATCAACGGCCGTCGGCTGCGCCTGCACGCCTCCGACCCCGACGGCATGGCGTGGGCCAGTGTCGACGACGGGCAGGCCGGGGACTCGGTGTGGCTGGACCGGTCCTGGGACGCGGGCGCCGACTGGGAGCCGCTGCTGGGCAGAGCGAGCGTCCCCAGCACCTGGACCGGCACCAGAACACTGATGTACAACCTCACCGATCCCTCGCACCACAGGCGTGGTTGGCTGCGCGCGTGTGCCGACGCGGGCGCGGTGAGCTGTACGGAGTGGATCCACCCGACCGTGTGCGACGTGCTCTGCGACGGTACGGACGCCGACCGGGCGAGCGGCGACGACCAGCCGGTCCCCGCCACCACCCTGCACGGCCGCGTCATCAGGCTGCACGTCGACCAGCGGAACTCCATGGCCTGGGGCAGCGTCGAGGACGGCGACCCCGATGACGAGATCTGGCTCGACCGTTCCTGGGACGAGGGAGCGAGCCGGCCCGACGGCTCCTCGCTCGGCCGTACGGCCGTGCCCGGCGGCGCCGCCACCGCCCGTACGGCGATGTTCGCCACCCGCGACCCGCGCGGCCTGCTCTACGGCGGCGCGGTCCGCGCGTGCGGGCGGGAGGCCGCCCATCAGGAGGGCAGCTGCACGGCCTGGGTACGTCCCGAACCGTCCCGGCCGCGCGCAGCGGCGGATGCCCTGATGGCCTCGTACGACCCCGACCAGGGCTGGTGGCACAGCAGTTGGTGGAACTCGGCGGCCGCGCTCACCGCGCTCATCGACTTCGCCGAACGCACCGGCACACACGACTACGACGGGGCCGTCGCGCGCACCTTCGACCGCAACAAAGGGGTCTTCGCCGCCGGGGAGCGGTCCTCGGACCCGGTCGAGGGCCACTTCATCAGCCGCTCCATCGACGACACCGCCTGGTGGGGCATGACCTGGGTGGCCGCGTACGACTACACGCACGACCCGCGGTATCTGACGGAGGCGACCACGATCGCCGAGTATCTCCGGCGGTACTGGGACACCGGGAGCTGCGGCGGCGGCATCTGGTGGGACCGCGAACGCACCTACAAGAACTCCGTGACCGCGGGGCTGTATCTCTCGCTCACCGCGTCGCTGCACCGCCGCGTCGCCGATGACACGGTGTGGGGCGCGCGGGCGACGGAGGCCGGGAACTGGTTCCTGTCCAGCGGGCTGATCAACTCTTCGGGGCTCGTGAACGACGGCCTGACCGGCGACTGCCGCAACAACGGTCAGACCGTGTGGAGTTACAACCAGGGGCTGGCCATCGGCGGTCTCACCGAGCTGTGGCGCGGCACCGGCGACACCACCGCGCTGGCCACCGCGCGGCGGCTGGCCGACTCCGCCTTGGCCCGTACGGAGTTGACGGTGGACGGCGTGCTCACCGAGTCCTGCGACGTCGGGCAGCGGAGCTGCGACGACAACCAGAAGCAGTTCAAGGGCGTCTTCATGCGGAACCTGGACAGTCTCCGCCTGGCCACCGGCTCCGCCGCCTACCGGCGGTTCGCCGCGGAACAGGCCGACTCGGTGTGGGCGAAGGACCGCGACAGCCTCAACAGGCTGGGCGCGCGATGGGCGGGCGGCGGCTCGAACCAGACGGACTGGCGTACCCAGTCCAGCGCGCTGGCCGCCCTGACGGCGGCGCGGTAGCCGCCCACCCGCGTGAGGTTCGCGACCGGCGCCCGCCGCCCCGGCGGACGCCGGACCGCCCGAAGTCGGGCTCCAAGGGGCGTTGGCCGTCGTCAGCGCAGCCTGGGCAGGAGCTGGTCCCCGATGCGGACGGCCTCTTGCCTGTACGGAGTGTCGGAGAGGACGAAGTGGGTGACACCGAGCTTGCGGTAGCCGTCCAGCGCGGTGGCCACGTCGGCGGCGGAGCCGACGAGCCAGGTGGTCGCGGCGCCCTCGCCACCCACCTTGCCGGGGGCGGTGTACAGGCAGGTGTCGAGCACCTCGCCCCGCGCCGCGAGATCGTGGAGCCGCCGCTGTCCGACGGCGCCCCGGTGGCTCCCCGCCCAGGGGGCCTCGCCCTCGCTCCGGGCCATCGTCGCGACCTTCTCCTCGGCCGCCCGCCATGCCTCCTCCGTCGTGTCGCGGACCAGGGTGGTGATCCGCAGTCCGAACTGGAGGGGCCGGTACGCGCGGCCCACCCGCTCGCTCAACGCCTTGAGCCGGTCGATGCGTTCGGCGACGCCGTCGAGCGCCTCGCCCCAGAAGAGCTGAACGTCCGCCTCGGCCGCCGCCACCCGTTCCGCGGCCTCGGACGCACCGCCGAAGTAGAGGGTCGGATGTGTCCTGGTGCCGGTGGCGTAGGGGCGTGCCGCGACGGTGGACCCGCTGACCCGGAAGTGCTCGCCGTCGAACGTGACGTCCTCCTCCGTCCACAGGCGGCGTACGAGACGCAGGAACTCCCCGGTGCGCGCGTAGCG
>NZ_QQNA01000336.1 GCF_003346515.1 Streptomyces corynorhini | reverse complement strand
GGGGGGGGGGGGGGGGGGGGGGGGGGGGGGGGGGGGGGGGGGTGGGGGGGGGGGGGGGGGGGGGGGGGGGGGGGGGGGGGGGGGGGAGGGGGGGGTAGGGGCGGGGTGGCGGCGGCAGGGTGAGGGGTGTATAAGGGGGGGCGCGCGGACTGGGCCCAGTCCCGCATCAGTTGCCGCTGAGGCGGGTGGAGCCGGACCGGGCCGGCCACGTGTGAGCGAATCCGATCGGGTACGACCGATCCCTGTTGCACTTTCCACGGTGATGGACACGTAGGGGCAGAGGCAAGGAAAGGAAGACATGCCCATCCACACCGAAGCCCAGTTCACCGAGGTGTACCGGGCCCACTACGAGGACGTGCTGAGGTTCGTGCGCCGTCGGGCGCACCCGATGAACGTCGACGACATCGTCGGAGAGACGTTCCTCGCCGCGTGGCGGCGCCGGAGCGAACTGCCCGCGGAGCCGCGCCCCTGGCTGTTCGGCACGGCGCGCAGGGCGATGCTGAACGCGCAACGCGGTATGCGCCGCAGGTCGGCGCTGGTCGTGCACATCGGGCAGTCGTCAGGGCCCGACGCCGCGTACGGCACCCGCGACATGGCGGCTCAGGTGGACGACCGGCTGGAGCTGGGCGCCGCCTGGCAGGGGCTCGCCCCGGCGGACCAGGAGGTTCTCGCCCTGCACGTCTGGGAGGAGCTGTCCGCCCGGGATGCCGCGAAGGTCCTCGGCTGCACCCGCGCCGCCTATGCCATGCGCCTCACGCGGGCCAAGCGCCGGCTGGCCGCGCGCCTCGACGCCAAGGCCCCCGTTCCGCCCGCCCTCGTCGCCACCCGCTGACCGGAGACCGGAGACATCATGACCAAGCCCAAGCCCAAGGCTCAGCCCCAGTCGCAGCCCCAGTCCCAGCCCCAGTCCAAGTCGCAGTCCCAGTCCAAGTCGCCGTCCCAGTCCCGGTTCAAGTCGCCGTCCCAGTCCCGGTCCGACGACCTTCTCACCCGCCTGGCCGAGCTGGACGCCGCTCCCCGCACCGAACCGACCGCCGCCGAGATAGACCGCGAGGAGACCTTGCTGCGCACCGTGGTCGGCGACACCGGGCGGCCGGGCCCGGTCGTGACGGCGCTGCGCCGTCCGCTCGTCCGGCGCACGGGGTTCACGCTGGTCGGCGGAGTGGCCGCCGCCATGGCCCTCGTCGCGGTGACGGGCGGGCTGCGTGGCTCCAGCGGCCCGTTGTCCTCGTCGGAGCTGGCCAGTTGGACCGGCTCGCCGAACGCCCTGGACACCTCCGCGGGCCGCGGCTCCGACGCCGAGAAGTGGTGCCTGGCGGCGCTGGACGACAGCCCCAGGACCGAGGACTCGATCCGCGTCAGCAACGCCGATGTGCGCGGCACGGTCGCCTCCATGGTCGTCAACCGGGACGGCGACGCGTGGTACTGCCTGGCCGCCTCGGACGACGGCGGTATCGCGATGGCGATCGATCCGGTGGCCGAGAGCGTCGCCGCCGACGCGATCAGCCTGGACACGCTGGGCGCGCGCGGCAGTGACGACACCGAGTTCAACTACGCGCTCGGCTCGGTGGGCGCCGATGTCCAGGACGTCACTGTGCGGGACAACGGGAAGACCGTCCACGCCACGCTGCAGGACGGCCGGTGGACCGCCTGGTGGCCGGGGGGCAGCCCGGACGGCCTGATCAGCGACGCCATCACGCTCACCCTCAAGGACGGCTCGACCAGGACGGTCACGGACGACGAGCTGCTGGACGGCTGAGGCGCGGCGACGTAACGGGACGGGTGAAGCGCGGTGCCAGACCCCGCGAGCCCGGCATGATCCACACGAGAGGCCCTACGACCGCAGCGTCGGGCGGGGGACGACTCCCGCCGCCACCGCGCGCTGCCTCGGCGCCGCCGTGCCCGTCCAGCAGGTGCCCCGGCGCGAGAGGAGGCGGCGCAGCCACAGTTCGGTGGAGACCAGGTCGGCGAGGCCGTCGAGGGGGACCGGTTCGCCCTCGGCCGCCGCGCGCAGCGCCTTGCGGACGACGCGGGCCTCGATCAGCCCCGCGTCGGCGAGGAGGGGCGCGTCGAAGAGGGTGATCAGCTCGCCCACGGCGGTGCGCAGGCCGGTGCGGGTGGCGGCGGCGGAACCGGCGCGGGAGGTGGCGCCCCAGCCGTCCGGCAGGTCGTGGATGCCGGTGTCGGCGAGGACCGTACGGAGGACCTCGGCGCGGGCGCCTGGCTGGACGCGGAGCGCTTCGGGCAGTTCGCGGCAGGCGCGTACCACCTGGTTGTCGAGGAACGGCGCGTGCAGGCGCTGGCTGCGGATCTCGGCGGCCTGTTCGAAGACGCGGTGGTCGGCGGCGAGCCGGGCGAGGGCGGCGCGGGCGCGGGACTCGCCGGGGCGCTGGACGGAGGTGGGTCTGGTCGCCGCGCTCATCAGGCGAACCGATACTTCAGCCAGTGCCTCCCCGGTCAGCCAGCGCGCCGCCGGTCCTGGCCTGGACCAGGTGAGCGCGGCCAGCGACGCGCTCAGCGGGCCGTCGGAGACCGGGGCGCGGGATCGGTTGGCCTCGGGGAGCCGGGCGGCGGCCTGTTCGAGACCGGTGCGATACGGGGTGCGGGCCAGTCTGCGGGCCGCGCGGTACACGGTGAACGGCAGGAACAGCGAGGCGGGCGAGGGGCCTTCGGCTCTGGCGAGCGCGCTGACCGGCTGCAGCAGGTGGCGTCTGCGCCGGTCGAGCAGCAGGTCGGCCATGCGCGCCGGGTGCGCGTCGAGCACCTCGCGGGCGCCCGCCCCGGTGAAGTGGTCGGCGCTGCCCGCCGAGAGCCGGCGCCGGTGCCGCTCGGCGGTGACCAGGGACGGGCCGGGCTCGTCGGTCAGCGGTCCGTCCAGCTCCGCGTACGGCAGGGCCTCCTCGCCCGCCGCGACCACGACGTGGTGCAGCCGGGGGTTGGCGGCGATGGCTCTGGCCCGTTCGAGTTCGCCCTCGTCGCGGCTGGCGCTGGAAAGGTCGTTGAAGGTGACGGCGAGCAGCCGCTCGCCCGCGCCGGTGCCGTGGCCCAGGACCGTGCCGGGCGCCCCTGGCAGCCCGGCGGCGAGCAGCGCGAGCGTGCCGGACGCGCTGCCGCCCGACAGGTCGGCGCCGATGCCGGGCACCGGGCCGCCGCGGGCGGCGCGCCGCTCGGCGGGGCCCATGCCGGGGACGGGTCCCGGGTCGGGCGGCAGGGTCTCGGGCGCGTGGCGCGGCGCGAGCAGCCTGGCGCGTACGGCGTCGACGAGCGCCTCCCGTACGCCCTCGACGGCCCGGTCGGCGTCCTTCTGCGGCCCGGCGACGGCGAGCGAGGCGACCGGTTCGTAGCCGGTGATCTCGCGCGAGCCCTCGCGCAGGACCAGCGCGTGTCCCGGCGGGATGCGCTTGACGCCGTCGTACGGGGTGGAGTCGCGCAGCGCCTCCGGGCTCTCCGGGCAGGCGAGGAGGGCGGCCAGGTGGCCGATGTCGAGCTGGGCCTCGATGAGGTCGGCGAGCGGCAGGGCGGCGGTGGCGTACGCCGTGCCGTTCGCCCAGGGGGTGTAGAAGACGGGCCGCGCTCCGGCCAGGTCCCCTGCGACGGTGATCCGGCGGCCGATCTGGGCGACGGCGGTGTAACTGCCCGGCCAGGCCGTGAGATGGCGCAGCGCTCCGCCGCGCGCGGCGAACAGGCCGACGCGCAACTCCTCGTCGGTGGCGCCGCAGCAGCCGAGGACGGCGAGCCGGGTGAAGGGGTCGACGGTGACGATCCGCACCTCGTCGGGGCGCCAGTCGCCGACGGCCCACAGCGGATCGGGGTCGCCCCACAGGAGTTGGGAGCCGACGGGATGCACGCTGCCGCTCTCGGAGTCACCGACCGGGCCGACGGCCCCTGCCGTGCCGAAGCGCGCGGCGATACTGCTCCATCCCACCAACCAGCGCATCGCCGCCTCCACAGCCTGTGGACAAGTCCCCGCCCGGCCCGCAGGATCGAGACCGGGGGACGGGCCGGACCAGCTCCGGTCGTACCCGTTCGGGAACATGCTGCCACGACAACGGCGCTCGGGAAGGCCCGGGGAAGCGGGGGCGGGAATGCGCATGCGCCCCTGGCAATGTCCAGATGGCGGAGATGCGGCCCCCGGAGCATAGGCAGCATTCAGCCAATCTCCGTGCCCAGTACGGCGCTTGAACGCCGTCGTATGTTCAGTCCGGGAGGCGGATTCCGCCCCCCGGACTGATCCACCGCCCGCGGGGATTGGGGCGGCGGGATCCCCCAGCCCACTGGTTCCAGTACGCAGTGGGCCGACCCACGCAGGTCTCATGGAAGCCCGGCCGCTCCTTCCCGGCCAAGAGCGCACGGCCGGGCGCACGGCCACACGGCGGGAGCACGGGGCGCCGTCCGGGCACGGTGCCGCGATCCGCGTACGGACAACAATCCCGCCATCCGGAAGTCCGCCCCTTAACGGCCCGGATGTGGCGAACTACGCTGGGTTTACGAATGCCGCGCGCCTATGCCGCGACGCGGCGGCCGTCTGTGTCGAGGGGTGACGCATGTCCAGGGAGCAACGAGGGCCGAACGAAAAGCTCGGAACCGTTCTCGCCCTCGCGGGAATCAGCAACGCCGGCCTCGCCCGGCGGGTCAACGACCTCGGGGCTCAGCGCGGTCTGACACTTCGCTACGACAAGACCTCCGTGGCGAGATGGGTGTCGAAGGGGATGGTTCCGCAGGGTGCGGCGCCCCATCTGATCGCCGCCGCCATAGGAGCCAAACTGGGACGCCCCGTCCCGCTCCACGAGATAGGTCTCGCGGACGCGGATCCGGCCCCCGAGGTCGGCCTCGCCTTCCCGCGTGACGTGGGGGAGGCGGTGCGGACCGCCACGGAGCTGTACCGGCTGGATCTCGCGGGGCGCCGGGCGGGCAGTGGTGGCATCTGGCAGTCGCTGGCCGGATCCTTCTCCGTGAGCGCTTACGCGACACCCGCCTCACGCTGGCTGATAACACCCGCCGACTCCTCCGTCGCGCGTGACGCGTCGGTGGCGGAGGCGGCGCGGGCAGCGCACGGCGCGGGTGGCAACGGTCAGGCGCAGTACAACGGGCAGGCCGCGTCGAACGGGCACGGCGGCCCGGACCCGAGAGGCGCGGACGCCAAGGCGGACGGCAAGAACGCCGAGGCGAAGGGGGCCGAGACCGCGGGCGAGGTCCTGCGGGTGGGCCACAGCGACGTCGCCAAGCTGCGGGAGGCCGCGTCGGACGCCCGGCGCTGGGACTCCAAGTACGGCGGCGGGGACTGGCGTTCGTCCATGGTCCCGGAGTGTCTGCGGGTCGACGCGGCTCCGCTGCTGCTCGGCGCGTACAGCGACGAGGTGGGCCGGGGGCTCTTCGGGGCCACCGCCGAACTGACCCGGCTGGCCGGCTGGATGGCCTTCGACACCGGGCAGCAGGAGGCGGCGCAGCGCTACTACATCCAGGCGCTGCGGCTCGCGCGCGCGGCGGCCGACGTGCCGCTCGGCGGCTATGTGCTGGCCTCCATGTCGCTCCAGGCGACCTACCGCGGCTTCGCCGACGAGGGCGTCGATCTCGCGCAGGCGGCCCTGGAGCGCAACCGGGGGCTGGCCACCGCCCGCACCATGAGCTTCTTCCGGCTCGTGGAGGCGCGCGCGCACGCCAAGGCGGGCGACGCGGTGGCGGCCGGGGCGTCGCTCAAGGCGGCGGAAGGCTGGCTGGAGCGCTCCCGCGAGGGGGACTCCGACCCGTCCTGGCTGGGCTTCTACTCGTACGACCGGTTCGCCGCCGACGCCGCCGAGTGCTACCGGGACCTGAAGGCACCACGTCAGGTACGCCGGTTCACGGAGACGGCGCTCTCCCGGCCGACGGAGGAGTTCGTACGCTCGCACGGGCTGCGGCTCGTCGTCAGCGCGGTCGCCGAGCTGGAGTCGGGCAACCTCGACGCGGCATGTGCGGCCGGCACCCGCGCGGTGGAAGTGGCGGGCCGGATCTCCTCGGCGCGTACCACCGAGTACGTACGGGATCTGCTGCACCGGCTGGAGCCGTACGGCGACGAGCCCCGGGTCGTCGAGTTGCGCGAGCGGGCCAGACCACTGCTGGTGGCACCGGCCTGACCCTCCCCGAAACGGGCATATCGGCAGGTACGGAATATGCCTCCGGTCGTACACGCCGGTATGCCCACCCCGTGGTTTAAGCACGTCGTCCGCGGGCCAGTGCACTATCGGGTGTGGGAGGTGACGCGCGTCCGCTCATCGCGCGTCACCTCCCACACCCGATAGTGCACTGGCCCGCGGACGACGTGCTTAAACCACGGGGTGGGCATACCGGCGTGTACGACCGGAGGCATATTCCGTGCCTGCCGATATGCCCGTTTCGGGGAGGGTCAGGCCGGTGCCACCAGCGGTGGTCTGGCCCGCTCGCGCAACTCC
>NZ_QQNA01000335.1 GCF_003346515.1 Streptomyces corynorhini | reverse complement strand
TCGTACGGTACGAGGCGATGGCCGTGCTGCTGCCCGGGGACCACCGGCTGGCCGACCGGAGCGAGATCGCGCTCGACGCGCTCGCCGGGGAGAGCGTCTACGCGGGGGCCGGCAATCCGCGGACCCTGGAATGGACGGAGCTGGCACGGGAGTTGTTCGCCGGGCACGGGGTGGAGGTCGCGGCGCCCGCGCCGATGGCGGTGGGGGTGGCGGAGTTCCGCCGCGTGATGGCGAAGACCGCGACGCCCGTACTGGTGGTGGTCGACTACGCGGCGATGCCGGACACCGTGCTGCGTCCGCTGGTCGCCCCCGTACCGCTGTCCCCGGTCTCGCTGGTGTGGCGGGAGGGGCTGCGCCACCCCGGGCTCGACGCGCTGCTCGGCGCGGCGGGGGAGTTGGGCGCCGCGCAGGGATGGCTGGAGCGGCCCGCGGGGAGCTGGCTCCCTACCACTGTCACCGCGTCGCTGTACGGCAACCACTGAAACGTAACTCCGGGGACCACGGCGTCGCTACATTCATCCCCCGGGTGCGGTGTGGTGGGGGCGTTCGGTCCGGAAGGGGACCCGGCCGACGACGGAACCGACCAGCCGCGTATCTGCCCGAATCATGGAATGAAGTGGTGGGGGATGTGCATCCAGTGGTAGAAAACGCGCGAAATATTGCCCGAAAAGGGCATGCGGGTGGGTCGAACAGCGTTCCGAGCGGCGGGCCGAGCAGCGTCCCGAGCGGCGGACCGAGCGGCGGCCCGAGCGGCGGGCCGAGCAGCGTCCCGAGCGGCGGACCGAGCGACGAACCCAACGATGTCACCGTCGAACTGGACGGCCTGGGCCGTCAGCTCTCCGAACTCCCGGCCGGGGCACGTCCCGTCGGCGTCGGCGTCGGCGGCGCCGTACCGGAAGCGGGGCACGAGGGTTCCGACGGGCCGGTCTTCGTGGACGAGAGCGGTCGGCGCAGCCGGAAGCTCCGCAAGGCGGGCTGGTTCGTCGCGCTCGGCTGTGCCTGTTACGCGGTGACGGTGGCGGTGGCGCTCGTCGGCGGCAACTCCGACGCGCCCTGGCTCCCGATACCCGGCCTCGCCGAGAAGCGGAAGGCGGACAGCGTCGAGATACAGCCCGGCGTCACCGCGAGCCGGTCCGTCTCGGCGAGCCCCGGCGCCCCGGCGGCGGAGGCCCCGGCACCGGACCCCGACTCCGACTCCGGCGCCCCCGCCCCCGACGACCCGGCCGCCACCGGCCGGTACCGCCTTGCCGGGGCTACGGGGGCCGGTGGCGGCCGGGTCGTC
>NZ_QQNA01000334.1 GCF_003346515.1 Streptomyces corynorhini | reverse complement strand
CCCGGTGCACCGGGGACGGGTGGACGGCCGGATCCCCGGCCCCGCTCACCGCGCCGGGGCCGCCGTCAGCTCCTTGCGCATGGCGCGGTGCGCGATGCCCGCGTCCAGGAACTCGGGGCCGTGGGCGGCGTATCCGAGCCGCTCGTAGAAGGCCAGCGCGTGGGTCTGCGCGTGCAGGTCCATCGCGGTGAGGCCGCGCTCCACCGCCGCCGCCTCGATCCCGCGCACCAGCGCGGCGCCCACGCCCCGCCCGCGCGCGGCCCTGAGCACCGCCAGCCGTCCCAGCGCGCCGACGCGCGGGTCGCCGCCGGTCCTGTCGGCGGCCACGGGGCCGTGCAGCAGCCGTCCCGTGCCCAGCGGGGTGCCGTCGTGGTGGACGGCGAGCACCTGGACCGCCCGGTCGTCGAGGCCGTCGTATTCGAGGTCCTCGGAGACGCCCTGTTCGTCGACGAAGACCTGACGGCGCACCGCGAGGCACGCCTCGACGTCGGCCGGGTCCTGCACGACCCGCACCAGCGGACCGGCCCCGCCGTCTGCGGCCCCGCCGTCCCCGGCCGGGCGCGGCAGCGTGCTCACGCGTTGCTCTCCGCCCTGACCTTGTCCAGCGCACCCTGGAGGTCGTCCGGGTAGCCGCTGGCGAACTCCACCCACTGGCCGTCCGAGGGGTGCTCGAAGCCGAGCCGTACGGCGTGCAGCCACTGCCGGGTCAGCCCGAGCCGCTTGGACAGCGTCGGGTCGGCGCCGTAGGTCAGATCCCCGACGCAGGGGTGGCGGTGGGCGGACATGTGCACGCGGATCTGGTGCGTACGGCCCGTCTCCAGCTTGATGTCCAGCAGCGAGGCCGACCGGAACGCCTCGATCAGGTCGTAGTGCGTGACCGACGCCTTGCCCTCGGCGGTGACCGCCCACTTGTAGTCGTGGTTCGGGTGGCGGCCGATGGGCGCGTCGATGGTCCCGCTCATCGGGTCCGGGTGGCCCTGCACCAGCGCGTGGTAGCGCTTGTCCACGACGCGCTCCTTGAACTGCGCCTTGAGCAGCGTGTAGGCGCGCTCCGACTTGGCCACGACCATCAGCCCGGAGGTGCCGACGTCCAGCCGGTGCACGATGCCCTGCCGCTCGGCGGCGCCCGAGGTCGAGATGCGGTACCCGGCGGCGGCGAGGCCGCCGATCACGGTCGTGCCGGTCCAGCCGGGGCTGGGGTGCGCGGCCACGCCGACCGGCTTGACGATCACGACGATGTCGTCGTCGTCGTGCACGATCTCCATGCCCTCGACGGGCTCGGCCACGATCTGCACGGGCGCTGCGGCGGGCGGCATCTCCACTTCGAGCCAGGCACCGCCGCTCACCCGCTCGGACTTCCCGACGACGGCGCCGTCGACCTGGACCTTCCCCGAGGCGGCGAGGTCCGCCGCCTTCGTACGGGAGAAGCCGAACATACGGGCTATGGCGGCGTCGACGCGCTCGCCCTCCAGGCCATCGGGCACGGGCAGCGTTCTGATCTCGGGAAAGCTCACCTGTCGAGTATGCCTTGTGGCTACACCCGGCCGGACCCTCAGTCCTTGTGGACGGTCCCGTCCGGGTCCAGCCCCCGGAAGGAGAGCAGCACGATCAGGATGCCGCCGCACACGATCGCGGAGTCCGCGAGGTTGAAGACGGCGAAGTGCGCGGGCGCGATGAAGTCCACCACGGCCCCCCGGAAGACGCCGGGCGAGCGGAAGATCCGGTCGGTGAGGTTGCCGAGGGCGCCACCGAGCAGCAGGCCGAGCGCGATGGCCCAGGGCAGGCTGTAGAGCTTGCGGGCCAGCCGGGCGATCACCACGATGACGCCGGCCGCGATGATCGTGAAGATCACCGTGAACGCCTCGCCGATCCCGAAGGCCGCGCCCGCGTTCCTGATCGCGTGGAACTGCAGCAGGTTTCCGATCACCCGGATCGGCTCGTGGTGCTCCAGCTTGGCCACCACGAGCATCTTGCTGCCGAGGTCCAGCAGATACGCCACGACGGCGACGGCGAAGAGCGCGACGACCCTGCGCTTCCCCTTGGGCCGCCGCTCCTCCGGAGCCGCCGCCGCGTCGTCCGTATCCGGCGTACCGATGATCCGCTCCGCCTCTGCCACGTGCATCCTCAAAGCCAGGCCCTGTCCGGGCGATCTTCGCCGGGCCCGGGACGCCCGGACAGGACCTGAGGGGCCGACTGAGGACGAGGGTACGGCACACGCGTGCGGCACACAGGTACGACGTCAGCCTCGGCGTTCCTGCTTCTGCTTGTCCTCCACACAGAGCGTCGCACGCGGGAACGCCTGCATGCGCGCCTTGCCGATGGGCTTGCCGCAGATCTCGCACAGCCCGTACGTGCCCGCGTCGAGCCGCAGCAGGGCCCGCTCGGTCTGCTCCAGCATCTCTCTGGCGTTGGCGGCGAGGGACATCTCGTGCTCGCGCGTGATGTTCTTCGTGCCGGTGTCCGCGTCGTCGTCGCCCGCGCCGTCCCCGGAGTCCCGCATCAGCCCGGCGAGGGAGGTCTCGGAGGCGGTGATCTCGGCCTGGAGGCGGGCGATCTCGCCCTCCAGCTCGGAGCGGGCCTCCGCGACCTCCCGCGGGGTCCACGGGTCCTCCCCCGGCCGTACCGCCAGCCCGTCCGGAGGTGTGGGGGCGCCGGGCGCCGCGGGGACGGCGGTGGCCACCCCCGTCCCGGCCGCTCCGGCCGCCGTACCCCTGCCCGCGGTCTTCTTGGCTGCCACCGTCTTGGCTCCCGTCTGTTCAGCGGCCTCGGCCGCCCGGCCGGCCGCGGACGCGGCCTTCTTCGCGGTCGGGCCGGCGGCCGCCCGAGCGGGCGCCGCCTTCTCGGCCGCGGACTTCTTCGCAGGTGCCCGACCGGCCGCCGGGCTCCCGGCGGCCTTCTTCCTCGCCGTCGCCTTCTTGGCGGCGGCTTTCTTTTCCGTGGCCTTCTTGGCGGCTGTTTTCCCGGCGGCGGCCTTCTTGGCCGCCTTCTTCACGGCCGTCTTCTTCACGGCCGCCTCCGTCTCCCCGGCGGCCGTCTCGACGGCCGCTGTCTTCCTGGCCGCCGCCGTCTTCTTCGCCACCATGGCCGCGGCCCCTTCACAAGTGGTGATCGCGCACGCGAATCGTGCTGGGACGATAAATCGACACCAGGCCCTCGGCAACGGGGCACGCCGACCGCCCGGACCCTCCCCGTGGCGCGGCAGGACGGGCCTCCATCCGTTGTGCCCAGCTCCCCGCCCGGTAATCCGCCGCCGCGCGGACCGCAGCGGGCGGCCCCGCCGGTATAACCGTTCGGGTCATACGTGCGGCCGTACGGCGCTCCCCGGCCCGAGCCCCGGGGCGCTCCCCCGGAAAACGGGTCGGCCCCGCCCGGCCCCTCCCCGTACACTGGCCGCAGCGAAAGGCATGGACGGGGACAAGCGGCGTCGCAAGCGGCCATGAGCGACCCGGGGACGGTGCGAGCCCGGGGGCAGAGCGCGACGCGGTGCATCACCCCTGAGCCGCCGGAAGAAAGCCCAGGTCACCCGGGCGAGTAGAACCGGCAGCGCGACCCCAATGAGGGGGCCGCGGACGACACCCTCGTCCGGGGCCAAGGAGGGTGGTACCGCGGGAGCGCAGGCTCTCGTCCCTTCGACGGAGATCGCCGCAGTTCCGCCGGAGGAAGCGCCCCATGACAGCAGAACCCCAGCCGACGACCGCCGCGACCGGCCCCCGGTACCGCCAGGTCCCCGCCCAGGTCGACCTGCCCGCGCTGGAACACGCCGTGCTCGACTTCTGGCGTGACAACAAGGTCTTCGACAAGACCCTGGAACAGTCCGAGGGCCGCCCCGAGTGGGTCTTCTACGAGGGCCCGCCCACCGCCAACGGCATGCCGGGCGCGCACCACATCGAGGCCCGCGTCTTCAAGGACGTCTTCCCGCGCTTTCGCACCATGCGCGGCTACCACGTCGCCCGCAAGGCCGGCTGGGACTGCCACGGCCTGCCCGTGGAGCTGGCCGTCGAGAAGGAGCTGGGCTTCACCGGCAAGAAGGACATCGAGGCGTACGGCATCGCCGAGTTCAACGCCAAGTGCCGCGAGTCCGTCACCCGGCACACCGACGCCTTCGCCGAGCTGACGACCCGCATGGGGTACTGGACGGACCTGGACAACGCCTACCGCACCATGGACCCGGAGTACGTCGACTCCGTCTGGTGGTCGCTGAAGGAGATCTTCGGCAAGGGGCTGCTCGTCCAGGACTACCGCGTCGCCCCCTGGTGCCCGCGCGACCAGACCGGGCTGTCCGACCACGAGCTGGCCCAGGGGTACGAGACGATCGTCGACCCCTCGGTCTTCGTCCGCTTCCCGCTCACCTCCGGCCCCCTCGCGGGCGAGGCGGCGCTGCTGGTGTGGACCACCACCCCGTGGACCCTCGTCTCGAACACCGCCGTCGCCGCGCACCCGGACGTCCGGTACGTGGTCGCGACCGACGGCGCGGAGAAGCTCGTCGTCGCCGAGCCGCTGCTGGGCAAGGCCCTCGGCGAGGGCTGGGAGGCCACCGGCGTCTCCTTCACCGGCGCCGAGATGGAGCGCTGGACCTACGACCGCCCCTTCACGTTCGTGGAGTTCCCGACCGAGGCGCACTACGTCGTCAACGCCGACTACGTGACGACGGAGGACGGTACGGGCCTGGTCCACCAGTCCCCCGCCTTCGGCGAGGACGACCTGAAGGTCTGCCGCTCCTACGGCCTGCCGGTGGTCAACCCGATCCGCCCCGACGGCACCTTCGAGGAGGACGTGCCGCTGGTCGGCGGCGTCTTCTTCAAGAAGGCCGACGAGGCGCTCACCGAGGACCTCAGGACGCGCGGCCGGCTGTTCCGCCACGTTCCCTACGAGCACAGCTATCCGCACTGCTGGCGCTGCCACACCGCGCTCCTCTACTACGCGCAGCCGTCCTGGTACATCCGGACGACCGCCGTCAAGGACCGGCTGCTGGCGGAGAACGAGGGGACCAACTGGTTCCCCGACTCGGTCAAGCACGGCCGGTACGGCGACTGGCTGGACAACAACGTCGACTGGGCGCTGTCCCGCAACCGCTACTGGGGCACGCCGCTGCCCATCTGGCGCTGCGAGGACAACCACCTGACCTGTGTGGGCTCGCGCGCCGAGCTGACCGAGCTGACGGGCGCCGACCAGAGCGGTCTCGACCCGCACCGCCCCTTCATCGACGCGCTCACCTTCACCTGCACCGCCGAGGGCTGCGCCCACGAGGCCGTCCGGGTGCCCGAGGTGATCGACGCCTGGTACGACTCGGGGTCGATGCCGTTCGCGCAGTGGGGCTATCCGTACCGGAACAAGGACCTGTTCGAGAAGCGCTACCCGGCGCAGTTCATCTCGGAGGCCATCGACCAGACGCGCGGCTGGTTCTACACGCTGATGGCCGTCGGCACGCTCGTCTTCGACAAGTCGAGCTACGAGAACGTCGTCTGCCTCGGTCACATCCTCGCCGAGGACGGCCGGAAGATGTCCAAGCACCTGGGCAACATCCTCCAGCCGATCCCGCTGATGGACAAGCACGGCGCGGACGCGGTGCGCTGGTTCATGGCGGCGGGCGGCTCCCCGTGGGCGGCGCGGCGCGTCGGTGACGGGACGATCCAGGAGGTCGTGCGCAAGACACTGCTGACGTACTGGAACACGGTGGCCTTCCAGGCGCTGTACGCCCGGACGTCCGACTGGGCGCCCAGCGAGGCCGACCCGGCGCCCGCCGACCGGCCGATCCTGGACCGCTGGCTGCTGAGCGAGCTGCACGCGCTGGTCGACCAGACCACCCGGGCCATGGAGACGTACGACACGCAGCGCACCGGCAAGCTGCTCTCCGCCTTCGTCGACGATCTCTCCAACTGGTACGTGCGCCGCTCGCGCCGCCGCTTCTGGCAGGGCGACAAGGCGGCGCTGCGCACGCTGCACGACGTGGTCGAGACGGTGACGCGGCTGATGGCGCCGCTGACGCCGTTCATCACGGAGCGGGTCTGGCAGGACATGATCGTCCCGGTCGCGCAGGACGCGCCGGAGTCCGTGCACCTGGCGTCCTGGCCGCAGGCGGACCTGGCGGTGATCGACCCGGCGCTCTCCCAGCGGATGGCGCTGGTCCGGCGGCTGGTCGAGCTGGGCCGGGCCACCCGCGCCGAGTCCGGGGTGAAGACCCGTCAGCCGCTGTCCCGGGCGCTGATCGCGGCCACCGGCTTCGAGGCGCTCTCCGCAGAGCTGCGCGCCCAGATCACCGAGGAGCTGAACGTCTCCTCGCTGGCCACGCTCTCCGAGGTCGGCGGTTCGCTGGTCGACACGACGGCGAAGGCGAACTTCCGCGCGCTGGGCAAGCGCTTCGGCAAGGGCGTCCAGGCCGTGGCGAAGGCGGTCGCCGAGGCGGACGCGGCGGCGCTGTCGGCGGCGCTGCGCGAGGGTACGGCGTCGGTGACGGTGGACGGCGAGAGCGTCACGCTCGCCCCCGACGAGGTGATCATCACGGAGACGCCGCGCGAGGGCTGGTCCGTCGCCTCCGACTCCGGTGCCACGGTCGCCCTGGACCTGGAGATCACCCCCGGACTGCGGCTGGCGGGGCTCGCCCGCGACGCCATCCGCCTGATCCAGGAGGCCCGCAAGAACAGCGGCCTGGACGTCGCGGACCGGATCGCCGTGCGCTGGCTCTCGGCGGACGCCGCGACGGCGGAGGCGCTCACGGAGCACACCGCGCTGATCTCCGACGAGGTGCTGGCCACGGACTTCGCGCGGGGCGAGGCGGACTCCACGTACGGCGAGCCGTTCGAGGACGAGGGTCTCGCCCTCGCCTTCCGGCTCCGCAAGGCGTAACGGCCCGCTGCGCGGGGCGGGCCGGAGTCACGGCCCGCCCCGCGCTCACCCGGTGAGTCCGGCCGGTCCCTCGTCGACGGTGTGGTCGAAGACGAACATGTGGCCGGGGTGGTGCGTGATCGTGTACGCGGCCCGGACGGCGGGCAGCGCCAGCTGCGGGGTGACCCCGCACGCCCAGAAGACCGGCACGTCGCCGGGTTCGACGACGGGCGGGGGCCCGAAGTCGGGCCGCCCGAGGTCCGCGATGCCGAGCGCCGCCGGATCGCCTATGTGCACGGGCGCGCCGTGTCCCGCCGGGTAGCGGGAGGTGATCTCGACGGCGCGCGGGACCAGCCGGGCGGGGATCGACCGCGCGCTGACCACCAGCGGCCCGGACAGCCGTCCGGCGGGCCGCGTGGGCACGTTCGTGACGTAGACGGGCGGCGCCGCCGACTCCTCGGCGTACCGGACGGGCACGCCCGCCGCGCGCAGCGGCCCCTCGAAGGTGTGGCTGCACCCGAGCAGGAAACCGACCGCGTCCTCGCGCCAGTACGCCGTGATGTCGGTGGGTTCCGCGACCTGTTCGCCGTGGTGCCAGACCCGGTAGCGGGGCAGGTCGGTACGGAGGTCGGCGGTGGTCGCGCCGAGCCGTACCGTCGGATCGCCCGGCTCGGTGACGGCGAGGACGGGGCAGGGCTTGGGGTTGCGGGTGCAGTAGAGCAGGAAGTCGTAGGCGAGGTCCTGCGGTACGACCACCAGGTTGGCCTGCTGGTAGCCGTCCAGCAGCCCGGCCGTGGGCCCGGTCCAGCGGCCGGCCGCCACGAGGCGGCGCAGCTCGGCCGGGGTGGCGGGGACGGTTCCGGTCGTCGTCACAGCAGCTCCGTCCGGCTGGATTCCCGCACGGTGCGCAGCGTGAGCAGCGCCATGACCGAGGCCGCCATCAGCAGGTAGCCGGGGGCGAGCAGATCGCCGGTGGTGGCGATGAGCCAGGTGGCGAGGTAGGGGCTGAGTCCGCCGCCGATGATGGTGCCGATGTTAAAGCTGAACGAGAGGCCCGTGTAGCGCACCCGGGTGGGGAACATCTCGGCGTAGGTCGGGTACGTGACGGACTGGACGATGGGCATGGGCAGGGCCAGCACGACCATGGCGGCGACGGCCAGCGGGAAGCTGCCGAGGCCCATGACGAGCATGGCGGGGACGACCAGGACCGCGTATCCGGCGAAGCCGACGGTGATCAGCCGCTTGCGGCCCCACCGGTCGGAGAGCCCGCCGCAGACCGGCATGAGACAGGCCACGAACAGGCTGATCCCGCCCATGATCCAGAAGGTGGAGGACTTGGAGTAGCCGAGATCGGTGGTGAGGTAGATGTTCATGAAGATGAGCCCGACCCAGTAGCCGCAGTTGGACCCGATGGCCAGCAGGGTCACCTTGAGCACGGCGGCGCGGTGCTCGGTGAGCACCTCCGTCAGCGGCGCCTTGGCGGTGGCCTTCTCCGACTTCTTCGCGAGGAAGGTCTCGGAGTCCTCCAGCCGGTTGCGGGCGATCAGCGCGAGGGCGATCAGCGGCAGCGAGAGCAGGAAGGGGATGCGCCAGCCGTAGGCGTCGAGCTGACGCTCGTCCAGTACGGTCGTGGTGACCCCGGCCACCAGGGCGGCGGTGCCGCCGCCCAGGGCGACGCCGACCGGGGTGAACGACCCGAAGAAGCCGCGCTTGCCGTGCGGCGCCGCCTCGGCCAGATAGGTGGCGGACCCGGTCACCTCACCGCCCGCGAAGAACCCCTGGGCCAGCCGGACGAGGAGCAGCGCCACCGGCGCGGCGACCCCGATGGTCTCGGCGGTGGGCAGCAGTCCGACGGCGGCGGTGGCGCTGCCCATGCCCACCACGGTGAGGATCAGCACCGGTTTTCGGCCGACCCGGTCGCCCAGCCGCCCGAGCACGATGCCGCCCAGCGGGCGCATCAGGAACGCGCTGCCGAAGACCGCAAGGGTGGCCAGCAGTGCGGCGGTGGGGTCGTCGCCGGGGAAGAAGTGCGGTCCGATGATGACCGCGAGATAGCTGTAGACGCCGAACTCGTAGTATTCGATGGCGGTGCCGGCGGCGGCGGCCATGGCCGCCCGGCGCGGACGGCTGTGCGCCGGCCCGGTGAGGGGTGTCGTGGGCGCGGCGGCCGACGAGGCCGGTTCGTTCCCCGTACCCCCGGGGTCTTCGACCGTCGTTGGTAGGCTCGTCATGGGTGTCCTCCGGATCTGACATGTCCTGTGGCCGGGATGTTTCTGTCAGTCGTGCGGGCTCGTGTACCGCGGTCCGTACGGCGCGGGGTCCCCGCGCGACGGCCATCAGCGGGACCAGTCCTCCTGCTGATGACCGTCGTTCCGCGCGGCGGGGGGGCTCAGACGGCGAAGAGCCGGCTGATGTCGGCGAACGCCTTGAACTCCATCGCGTTGCCGGCCGGGTCGAGGAAGAACATCGTCCACTGCTCGCCCGGCTCGCCCTGGAAGCGGACGTACGGCTCGATGACGAACTGGGTGTCGACGGCGGTGAGCCGCTCGGCCAGTTCCTGGAACTCCGGTACGGAGAGCACCAGGCCGAAGTGGGGAACGGGCACCTCGTGTCCGTCGACGGGGTTGGTGCCGGCGATGCCGTCGCGCGGCGCCCCGGACGGGCCGTCGCCGACCTGGTGGGTGACGACCTGGTGGCCGCCGAAGTTCCAGTCGATCCACTTCGTGTCGGAGCGGCCCTCGCCGAAGCCGAGCACCTTGCCGTAGAACTGCCGGGCGGCTTCGATGTCGTCGACCGGGATGGCCAGGTGGAACGGGGCGAGGGAAGCGGGCTGGTCGGTCATGGTCGTTCTCTCTTCCTGGTATTTCGTGGCTGGTGTTTCGTGCTGGTGTTCCGCCCTGGTGTCCGGGCGCTGTTCTGCGTGGCCTGAACGGCGCGGGCGCCGTGGTCTGTCCGGCTGCTGCCCTCCTCTCGGCGCGCGGACTGTCCCCGCACGGGCTCAGCGCACGGGTGTCAGCCGCAGTTCGTCTCCCGGCACGGCCTGGCCGAGGAGGTCGATGTCGGCGTCGGTGACCACCCCGATGACGGGATAGCCGCCGGTGACCGGGTGGTCGGCGAGGAAGACGATCGGCTCGCCCGAGGGCGGCACCTGGATGGCGCCGCGCATCGTTCCCTCGCTGGGCAGGTCGACCGAGCCGATGGCCAGCGCGGCGCCCGTCAGGCGCGCGCCGACCCGGTCGCACTGGGCGGAGACCCGCCAGGGCGCGTGGGCCAGCCGGTGCCGGTCGGCGGCGCCGAACAGCTCGTGGCGCGGCCCCCACCGGAACCGGACGGTGATCGGCCCCCCGCAGGGGACGACGCTGAACGCCAGCTCCAGCGGCACGCCGGGCACCGGGCGGGCGGGCCCGAGCCCGTACCGCGACCCGGCCGCTACGGGGTCGGGTCCGAGCCCGGTGAGCGAGTCGCGCGAGGCCGACCCCAGCACCCGCTCCGGCTCCATCCCGCCGGAGACGGCCAGATAGGTGCGGCAGCCCGCCCAGGGACGGCCGATCGCCAGCACGGATCCGGCGGGCAGCCGCAGGAGCGTCGCGTCGTGCACCGGTAGACCGTCCACGGTCACCGGGGCCGGTGCCCCGGTGACCGCCACGTACCGGGGCGCCGACAGGGTCACGGCCAGGCCGCCGACGGTCACCTCGAAGGCCGGGGTGTTCTCCGGGTTGCCCGCCAGCCGGTTGGCGAGGCGGAAGCTGCGCCGGTCGGCGGGGCCGGACGCCGGGACGCCCAGATGGGCGAGGCCGGGCCGGCCCAGGTCCTGGACGCTGGTCGCGACCCCGGCCCTGACGACGGTCAGTTCCGCGTCGGTGGCCCGCGCCGCGCGCGCCGCGCCGTCTCCCTGGGCGGGGCGGGCCACCGACGCGGAACTG
>NZ_QQNA01000333.1 GCF_003346515.1 Streptomyces corynorhini | reverse complement strand
CCCACTCGTCATGAATGGTGCTGGTTCAGCTCGCTTACCTCTTGGTACTGACTCGCAGAATGCAGCGGATGGCGACCAGCGGGGCATGAATCCCAGCACACAATGGACGGTCAGCCGCCGAACCGAAGCCGGGCCACCCCACACAACGACCGCGCACCCACGGCCACCACCACCCCACCACCACGCCCCACCCCCACCATGCCCCACCACACCCCCCACCACCCCCTACCGCGAGTCGCTCCCGCCCCGGCCCGCCGCCGCGCGGCCCGCTTCCAGGCGGGCTACCGGGATGCGGAACGGTGAGCAGGAGACATAGTCCAGGCCCACCTCGTGGAAGAAGTGCACCGACTCCGGGTCGCCGCCGTGCTCGCCGCAGACGCCCAGCTTCAGCCCCGGCCGGGTGGCGCGGCCCGCCTCGGCGGCGCTGCGCACGAGGGCGCCGACGCCGTCGCGGTCGATGGTCTCGAACGGGGAGACCCCGAAGATGCCCTTCTCCAGGTACGCCGTGAAGAAGCTCGCCTCCACGTCGTCCCGGGAGAAGCCCCAGACGGTCTGCGTGAGGTCGTTCGTACCGAACGAGAAGAACTCGGCGGCCTCCGCGATCTGGCCGGCGGTCAGCGCCGCGCGCGGCAGCTCGATCATCGTGCCGAGCGCCAGCTTGAGCCGGGTGCCGGTGGCCCGTTCGACCTCGGCGATGACCCGCTCCGCCTCGTCCCGGACGATCTCCAGCTCCTGGACCGTACCGACCAGCGGGATCATGATCTCGGCGCGCGGGTCGCCCTTGGCGTCGAGGCGCGCGGCGCTCGCCTCCGCGATGGCCCGTACCTGCATGGCGAAGAGGCCGGGGATGACGAGGCCGAGGCGGACCCCGCGCAGGCCGAGCATCGGGTTCTGCTCGTGGAGTTTGTGGACGGCCTGAAGGAGCCGCAGGTCGTTCTCGTTGTGGTCCTTGCGCGCCTCGGCGAGGGCGACCCGGACCGACAGTTCGGTGATGTCGGGCAGGAACTCGTGCAACGGCGGGTCGAGCAGCCGGACCGTGACCGGCAGTCCGTCCATCGCCTCGAACAGCTCGGTGAAGTCCTTCTTCTGGAGCGGCAGCAGCTCTCCGAGGGCCTGCTCGCGCTCCTCGTCGGTGTCGGCGAGGATCAGCTTCTCGACCATCGTGCGGCGTTCGCCGAGGAACATGTGCTCCGTACGGCACAGTCCGATGCCCTGTGCGCCGAACCGCCGTGCGCGCAGGGCGTCTTCGGCGTTGTCGGCGTTGGCGCGCACCCGCAGCCGACGGCGGCGGTCCGCGTACGCCATCATGCGGTGGACGGCGGCGACCAGTTCGTCGGCCTCCTCGGCGCCCGCGTGCATGCGGCCCTCGAAGTACTCGACCACGGGCGACGGGACGACCGGGACCTCGCCGAGGTAGACCTTGCCGGTCGAGCCGTCGATGGACAGGACGTCGCCCTCCTCGATGACAGTCGAACCCACCGTCAGCCGACGTGCCTTGGTGTCCACCTCCAGCTCCTCGGCGCCGCAGACGCAGGTCTTGCCCATGCCGCGCGCCACGACGGCGGCGTGTGAGGTCTTGCCGCCGCGCGAGGTGAGGATGGCCTCGGCGGCGATCATGCCGTCCAGGTCGTCGGGGTTGGTCTCGCGGCGGACCAGGATGACCTTCTCACCGGAGCGGGACCATTTGATCGCGGTGTACGAGTCGAAGACGGCCTTGCCGACGGCGGCGCCCGGCGAGGCGGCGATGCCGCGCCCGAGCAGCTCGCGTTTGGCGTCGTCGTCGAAGCGGGGGAACATCAGCTGTGCGAGCTGCGCGCCGGTGACGCGCTGGAGCGCCTCGGCCTCGTCGATCAGCCCCTGGTCGACGAGTTGGGTGGCGATCCGGAAGGCGGCGCCGGCCGTGCGCTTGCCGACGCGGGTCTGGAGCATCCAGAGCCGGCCGCGCTCGATGGTGAACTCGATGTCGCACAGGTCCCGGTAGTGGGTCTCCAGGGTCTCCATGATGGACAGCAGCTGGTCGTACGACTTCTTGTCGATGGTCTCCAGCTCGGCGAGCGCCACGGTGTTGCGGATGCCCGCGACGACGTCCTCGCCCTGGGCGTTCTGGAGGTAGTCGCCGTACACGCCCTGGTGGCCGCTGGCGGGGTCGCGGGTGAAGGCGACGCCGGTGCCGCCGCCCTGAGATGTCGCCGTGGGGCCGAGGTTGCCGAAGACCATGGAACAGATGGTGACGGCGGTGCCGAGGTCGCCGGGGATGCGTTCCTGGCGGCGGTAGAGCCTGGCGCGGTCGGTGTTCCAGGACTCGAAGACGGAGCGGATCGCGAGATCCAGCTGTTCGCGCGGGTCCTGCGGGAAGTCGCGGCCCGTCCCGTCGGAGACGATCCTTTTGAACAGCGCGACGAGTTTCTTGAGGTCCGCGACCTCAAGTTCCACGTCGGTGGCGGCGCCCTTGGCCCGCTTGGCCTCCTCCAGCGCCTCCTCGAAGCGCTCGCCGTCCACCCCGAGGACCGTTCTGCCGAACATCTGGATGAGCCTGCGGTACGAGTCCCAGGCGAACCGCTCGTCCCCGGCCTGCGCGGCGAGTCCGGCCACCGAGTCGTCGGAGAGGCCGACGTTGAGGACGGTGTCCATCATGCCCGGCATGGAGAACTTGGCGCCGGAGCGTACGGAGACCAGCAACGGGTCCTCGGCCCGGCCGAGCTTCTTGCCCATCCGCTGTTCGAGGGCGTCGAGGTGCGCACTCACCTCGTCGCGCAGCCCGGCCGGCTCCCGGCCGCCGTCGAGGTAGATGTTGCACGCCTCGGTGGTGATGGTGAAGCCCGGAGGGACGGGCAGGCCGAGGTTGGTCATCTCCGCGAGGTTGGCGCCCTTGCCGCCGAGGAGGTGCTTGAGATCCTTGTTGCCCTCGGTGAAGTCATAGACGTACTTCTCGGAGGTGGCTGCGTGGGGATCGCTGTTTTCCGACACGGGTCTCGACTCCTCGACGACGCGGTGGCTGCCCTGACGGCGAGGAACATACCCAGATCGAAGGCGACTCGGTACGGCCACTTGACTGTCATATGGCGTTGACCACCCATCCGCCAGCGGATCGAAAGGACGGGGCGGCGGCGCCGAGGATCGCGTCCTCTTCACGCCTCGAAGCGGCCATGACCCGACCATGACGGAATCCGCTCATCTGAGCTTGGACAACGACGTCTGAGTTCAGGAGTTGAACACGGAAGGGGTGGCACGCAGTGCCACCCCTTCCGAACATGCAGCCACCCCGGATCGCTCATCTGAGCTGCACTCAAATCAAACGTGGCGAGAATCACGCCCCATCCAGCGTAGTCCCCGTCCCCGTCCCCGTCCC
>NZ_QQNA01000332.1 GCF_003346515.1 Streptomyces corynorhini | reverse complement strand
GCCTTCCTCCGGGCCTCGCCCCCGCTCCTCCTCCGGGCCCCGCCCCCGGTCCCCGCGGGTCCCGACCCCGGTGTCAGCCGCAGCAGTCGGGTTCCAGGCCGAGCGGCAGACGTTCGCCGCCGAACACGGCGGTGGTCGCCTCGTCCCCGCCGAGCGCCGCCACCGCCAGCAGGAGCGAGCCCGCCGTCCAGGAGGTGCGCTCGTCGGGCCAGAAGGCGACGTCGCCCTCGAAGACGTACCCGGTCCAGTAGAGGCCGTCGTCGGCGCGCAGGTGCTGGATGGACTGGAGGATCTCCAGCGCCCGGTCGGACTGGCCCATCACCCAGAGAGCGAGGGCGAGTTCGCTGCTCTCGCCGCCCGTCACCCAGGGGTTGGGCAGCACACAGCGCACCCCGAGTCCGGGGACGACGAAGCGGTCCCAGCCCTCGGCGATCCGCGCCGTGGCCGGTTCCCCGGTCAGCGCGCCGCCCAGTACGGGGTAGTACCAGTCCATCGAGTAACGGCCCTTGTCGAGGAAGCGCTCCGGGTGCGAGCGGATCGCGTGGGCGAGCGCGCCCGCCGCCAACTCCCAGTCGGGCTGCGGCTCCTCGCGCTCCTCGGCGATGGCGAGCGCGCAGCGCAGCGCCTGGTACACGGAGGAACACCCGGTCAGCAACGCGTCGTCGACGGGCGTGCCGTCGGCCTCGCGCTTCCAGCCGATCTGGCCGCCGGGCTGCTGGAGTTCCAGGACGAACTCCATCGCGGCGTGCACGACGGGCCACATCCGGTCGAGGAAGCCGTCGTCGCCGGTGGCCAGGTAGTGGTGCCAGACGCCCACGGCCACGTACGCGCAGAAGTTGGTCTCGCGGGACCGGTCGGTCGCGACGGCCGCGCCGTCGCCGCGGACCGGGCCGTCCGCCGGGGCCGCGCCCGCGTCGGCGTAGGCCGCGTACCAGGACCCGTCCTCGTTCTGGGTCCTGGCCAGCCACGCGTACGCCCGCGCCGCCGCCTCGTCCTCGCCCGCCGCGTCCAGCGCCATGGCCGCCTCGGTGTGGTCCCACGGGTCCAGATGGTGGCCGTGGAACCAGGGGATGGAGCCGTCGGGGCGCTGGACGGCCAGCACGGCGGCCACCGTCCGCGCGGCCTGTTCCGCGGTGAGCACACCGGGCAGGACGAGATGTTCGGTGGCCTCGGGGCCACGCCTGGGCAGGGTCACTTGGTGTCCGTGGCGCGGGAGGCGGCCGTCACGGGCAGGTGCGGCTTGGTCGCGTACGCCACGAAGCTCTTGCCCACGACCGGGTTGAGGAGCTGCTCGGTGACCCGGGTCGCGAGGGGCTTCTTCATGATGTCCCACACCAGGAGCTTGTGGTACGCCCGGACGGGCAGCGCCTGGTCGTTGTCCACGCCGAAGGCGCACTTGAGCCACCAGTAGGGCGCGTGCAGGGCGTGCGCGTGGTGGGTGCCGTACGGCTTGAGCCCGGCCTGCCGCATCCGGCCGAGGAGTTCGTCGGCCTTGTAGATCCGGATGTGGCCGCCCTCGACCTCGTGGTACGCGTCGGAGAGCGCCCAGCACACCTTCTCGGGCCCGTACCTCGGCACGGTGACCGCGATCCGGCCGCCCGGCCGCAGCACACGGACCATCTCGGCGAGCACACCCTTGTCGTCCGGGATGTGCTCCATGACCTCGGAGATGATCACCACGTCGAACGACTCGTCGGGGAACGGCAGATGGAGCGCGTCGCCCTCCATGGCGGTGGCGGTCGCGCCGGGCGGCGCCTCACCCTCCGCCTTCATCGCCGCGAACCACTTGGCGACCTCGCGGATCTCCTCGGCGTTCCGGTCGAGGGCCACGACCTGAGCGCCGCGCCGGTAGCACTCGAAGGCGTGCCGGCCCGCGCCGCACCCCAGATCGAGCACACGGTCGCCCGCGGCGAGCGGGAAGCGGGTGAAGTCCACGGTCAGCACAGGGTCGTCCTGCTTTCGCGGTCGGTGGTACGGGCGGTACGGAAGAGACAGGCAGTACGGGTGGGACGGGCATTGCGGGTGAGGCGGGCGTTGCGGGCAGTACGGGCGTTGCGAGCGTTGCGGGTGAGGCGGGCAGTACGGGCGTTGCGGGTGAGGCGGCGGTACGGGCGTTGCGGGTGAGGCGGCGGTACGGGTACGGGTACGGCGGACGCCGCATCAGCGAGCGCCTCCACGGACCGCCGCCACGTTACGGCCCCGGTCGCGCCGCCGGGCGATCGCCTCCCGGTACAGCTCGGCGGTCCCGCGCGCGGCCCCGGCCCAGGTGAAGCGGGCCAGCACCCGGGCGCGGCCCGCCGTGCCCAGCCGGGCGCGCAGGTCCGGGTCGCCGAGGAGGCGGCCGAGGGCCACCGCGAGCGCGCCCGCGTCGCCCGGCGGCACGGCGAGGCAGGTCTCGCCGTCGGCGCCCGCGACCTCGGGGATGGCGCCGCCGGTGGTGGCGACGAGCGGGGTCCCGGTGGCCATCGCCTCGGCGGCGGGCAGCGAGAACCCCTCGTACAGGGACGGCACGCACGCGATCTGCGCGCCCCTGACCAGCTCGACCAGTTCGGCGTCGGAGATGCCCTTGACGAACCGGACGGCGCCGTCGAGGCCGAACCGTTCGATGGCCTGCGCGACCGGCCCGTCCTCGGCCCGCTTGCCGACGACGACCAGGTGCGCGGCGGGGTGTTCGGTGCGGAGCTTGGCGAGCGCCTCGACCAGGTGGACGAGTCCCTTGAGCGGCACGTCCGCGCTGGAGGTCGTGACGATCCGGCCGGGGATCTCGGGCACGGCCGGATCGGGCGAGAACTGCTCGGTGTCGGCGCCGATGTGCACGACGTCGATGCGGTCGGACCGTACCCCGAGGTGGTCGGTGATCTCCTGCTTGGAGGAGCCGGAGACGGTGAGCACGGACGGCAGCCGCCGCGCGACGCGCCGTTGCATCCGGGTGAAGCCGTACCAGCGCCGTACGGAAGCGCGTCGGCGCCAGTCGGCAGCGGCGGCGAGGTCGAGTTCCCGGTCGACGGTTATGGGGTGGTGGATGGTGGTGACCAGGGGCGCGCCGAGGTCGCCGAGCAGTCCGTACCCGAGGGTCTGGTTGTCGTGGACGACATCGAACTCCCCCGCGCGGGCGGCGAGATGGCGCCGGGCCCGGAGCGAGAAGGTAAGCGGCTCGGGGAAGCCGCCGGTCCACATGGTGGAGACCTCGACGGCGTCGATCCAGTCGCGGAACTCGGCGCGCTTCGGGGTGCGGAAGGGGTCGGGCTGACGGTAGAGGTCCAGGCTGGACAGCTCGGTGAGCGGTACGCCCTCGTCCAGCACCGGGTAGGGCTGGGCGCCGATGACCTCGACGCTGTGGCCGAGCCGGGCCAGTTCGCGGGAGAGATGGCGGACGTAGACGCCCTGGCCGCCGCAGAACGGGTTCCCCTTGTAGCTGAGCAGTGCGATCCGCAGAGGGCGTTCGCCCCCGTCGTCCCGGGGCCCTGGTTCGGTGTCCGCTTCCATGGCCTCAGCGGTCACTCTCGGCCCCCTTTTCACTGCGCTCTCGGGTTATTTCGCGGAGCGTAACCGCTGGCGCCGAGCTAGAACAAGTTCTCGTACGCCGGGGTGCTCCGCGCGCGGCCGGGTGACGGGATCCGGCGGGCGCGGGCGCCCCGCGCCCCGAATCTACCGACAGGTAGCCTCGGAGCGCCCGGTCCGATCAGGTGATTCGCACCACCACGCGCCCTTACGATGCTGTCGACAGGCCGAGGGGACGGGACGGGACGGGGACGGGGACGGGGACGGGGACGGATGACAACGGATGCCGACCCGGCGTCACTTCCCGCACCGTCCGCCGCGCTGACCGAGCGCCAGGAGGCGCGGCGCCGCAGCATCCTGTGCGCCGCCGTCCGGCTGGCCCGCCGGGGCGGCTTCGACGCCGTACAGATGCGCGAGGTCGCCGAGGAGGCGGGCGTCGCGCTCGGCACGCTCTACCGGTACTTCCCCTCCAAGGTCCATCTGCTCGTCGCCACCCTGCGCGACCAGCTCGAACAGCTGCACGCCGCCCTGCGGGAACGGCCCCCGAGCGGCGCCGACGCAGCGGAACGCGTCGGCGAGACCCTGCTGCGCGCCTGCCACAGGATCCAGCGCGATCCGTATCTGGCGGACGCGATGTTCCGCGCGCTGACCTTCGCCGACCGGGGCGTGAGCGACGAGGTGGCGTCGGTGTCGCGGCGGATGACGGCGATCGTGCTGGAGGCCATGGGACCCGCCGTCGGTCCGCACGGCCCCACGCCCCAGCAGCTCTCCGCCGTCCGGGTCGTCGTGCACACCTGGCACGCGGCCCTGATCAGCGGGCTGGCCGGGCGGACGTCGGGCGCGGAGGTACGGGCGGACGTCATGACCGCCTGCCGGCTGATCGAGCTGACGACCCCGCGCTGAGGGCCAGGCCCTCCCGGGCGCGACGACACCGCGCGGGAGGGCTCCGGAAGGGTTTCGGGAGGGCTCGGGAAGGGCTCGGGAAGGGCTCGGGAAGGACTCCGGAAGAGCCCCGGCAGGACACCGGAAAGGCCCTGAAGGACTCCGGAGGCATATGAGGCCGGTGAGCGGGCAGTGGCCGAAATGACCGGGCTGCTCGACGGCGCGCCCTTCCTGACACCTCGTCACGGGATCGCACGGTGTAACGTGCCCCGGTCGTCGCACTGGCCCGTGAAACGGCCGGGCCGGCCAGAAACAGTCACCGACCAGCCGTCACCGACCAGCCGTCACCAACCAGCCGTCACCCAGCCACCGAACCGGATGAGCGAGGTCCCATCTCCGTGCCGCCGTCGTACGAGCCCCTCCATGTGGAGATCGTCTCCCTGCGTGACCATGTGCTGGTCCGGGTCCGAGGCGAACTCGACTGCGACACGGGGCCCGACCTCTTCGCCACGCTCGCGCCGCTGGCGCACCACCGGGTCGAGCTGGACTTCAGCCAGGTGCACTTCATGGACTCCACGGGGCTGAACATCCTGCGCAGCCAGCGCCGGGCCAGCAGGCAGGCGGGCGGCGATCTGTGCCTGCGGCTCTACACCCCTCCGGTACGGCGGGTGCTGGACGTCACGCGCACCTTCGACTACCTGACGGCACCCTGCGACGCGTGAGCGGGCCGCTCGGTCCTGCCCTCGAAGTCCTGGGCGAGCAGCGCGCGCATGGCGCCGACCGCGCCCGCGACCATCGCGGGGTCGGCGCCCCGGCGCGCGTGGGCGCTCATCCGGATGGCCGGTGCGGGCGGCAGGTCGTGACGCTCGCTGAGCCCGTCGGGCGCCTCGCCCAGCGAGGCCAGCAGCGCGGCGCCCAGCCCGGCGCGCGCGGCGTCCAGGACCCCGGCGAGATAGCCGGCGTCGCAGACCACGGTGGTGGGGACATCGCCCTCGGCCAGCACGTTCAGGGCGCGGCGGCGGATCGCGCACGGGTCCTCGATGGCCACCAGCGGCAGCGGCGCCGGAGCGGCCGGCGGCGTCCAGTCCGGCGCCGCGTACCAGCTCAGGGGCAGCCCGCCGACGGGGGTCCCCTCGGTGCCCGCCGCCTCGGTGACGTAGACGGCCAGATCGACGGCGCCCCGGTCCACCGCCTCGACCAGCCGGGCCGAGCGGTCGATCCGGAACCGCACCCGGCACCGCGGGCGCGCTTCGCGGACGGCGGCGGTGAGCAGCGGGAGGATCCGGTCGGCGGCGTGTTCGGTGGAGCCGATGACGACGGCGTCCTCCTCGTCGCCGAGGAGGACGCGGACCGCCTCGTCGTGGACGGCGACGATACGGCGTGCCTGTTCCAGCAGGCGGGCGCCGTCGGCCGTGAACCGGGTGCCCCGGCCCGCGCGTTCGACGACCGGGCGGCCGAGGGCCTTCTCCAGCCGCCGTACGTGCTGGCTGACGGCGGACTGACTCAGCGCCAGCGCCTCGGCGGCGCGGTGGAAGCCGCCTCGGTCGGCGACCGCGAGGAGGCTGCGCAGCGCCGTAATGTCCAGTACGGGGGCCATGGGCGCA
This sequence comes from Streptomyces corynorhini, assembly GCF_003346515.1. Taxonomy (GTDB): domain Bacteria; phylum Actinomycetota; class Actinomycetes; order Streptomycetales; family Streptomycetaceae; genus Streptomyces; species Streptomyces corynorhini. Next base: position 503 of record NZ_QQNA01000332.1, on the reverse strand, counting down.
CGCTAGCACCGAATCCCTGATCGATCAGAGAACGTGATCGATGATGAGTGCGAATCGTCGTTGGACGTGCGGGACGGCGTCGGCCATCCTGGATCCATGTTGCGAACAGTGAACGGGGTGGCCGTCGCGCCGCAGCCCGTCGACGCCCGGCGGCCCGCCGCCGTGGGTGTGCCGCTGACGCAGCGCCGCGTGGTCGACTTCGGTCTCGTCAGCAGCGCCTGTTGTCGCTGACCCGACCGGTCCCGCCGCGTCGGCCCTCTCCGGCTCCGTCACGCGGGGTCTGATCTCGCCCGGTGTGACGGAGTTGGGCGTGATCTCGCCGGGTGCGATCTCGCCGACCGGACCGCTCAGGTCCGATCCGGATCAGTCCGGACCATTCCCGAATGATCCCGACTGATCCGGATCGGTCCGCGCTCGCCGATCACATCTGATCCGGCCATTTATTACCCCTTCTCTCCCTGTTTCCTTCCGCTCCGCTCGTTCCCCGCTCCGTCCCTCCCCGC
>NZ_QQNA01000331.1 GCF_003346515.1 Streptomyces corynorhini | reverse complement strand
GCGACGCGGCGAGGACGGCCGGTTCAGTTTCGACGCGATCCTCCGGGCCTTCGCCTACGCATGCATATGGACCGCCGAAGCGGATCGGAAGCGGGTCTGAATGCCACCTGGAATTACGCCCGCACCGCGGCAGCGGAGATGTCCTCCTGAAGCGAGTCGAAGTTTCCGCGTGCCAGCCGGTTGAATTCTTCCGTTGCGGCCGCATGCCGTTCCCGCGATACGACGGCGTCGCTCACCAGCAGGTACGCGCCGACGGGGGTCAGGAGAAGTACTTCCTCGCCGTACCGGTGCATACGCGAGACCGGCCACTTGTCGCCTTCTTCGATCCGGCCGAGGTGGATTCCGTGGACCGGAACGCCTTGGAGGAGCGCCTTGCGCGTGTCGGCTGTCTCGGGCACCGGGACGTGTCCCGCGCGCAGGTTCCGCTCCGTCTCCGCCGCGGGTTCCAGCGCGGACAGCAGGGGCGCCAGCCGGTCGATGGGCAGCAGGTCCGAGGCGTAGCGGATCAGTTCGGCCAGCTCGGGTGCCAGCCGGAGACTCTCGGCGGCAGCCACGATCTCGGCGAGCGGCGGCAGATCCTGGCCGGACATCGCGTACAGGTCCAGGGCGTCCCGGGGGTGAAACGGCCGTTGCAGCCGCTCCTCGGC
>NZ_QQNA01000330.1 GCF_003346515.1 Streptomyces corynorhini | reverse complement strand
GCCCCCCCCCACTCCCCCCCCGAGGACTTCCCACGTGACCGCGCTCGACCTCGCCGGCTATCTCATAGCCGCTCTGATGACAGCCGTCGCCCTGTGGCGCATGCCGGCCGCCCTGTGGGGCGACGAGGAGGACAGACGGCGCCGGGCCCTGTGGGGCTGCTACGCCGGATTCGCCGTCGCCCTGTGGACCAAGACCAGCGTCGCGCGCACCGGGCTCAACAACAGTCCCGTCACCGACCTGGCCGTCCTGATCAAGCACTACACGGCCACCATCGCGATCCTGGCCATCCTCAGCTACATCGTGGCGATCTACGGCCATGACACGGACAGCGGGGCCATCCCGCGCCACGTCCGGTTCGCGCGGCTGGTGCAGCGGCTGGCGGCCCGCACCTCCGTCGCGACGCTCGTCCTGCTGACGGTGCTGTTCTTCACCGTGGTCGACCGCTCCGAGCCCTCGGACCGCTTCGTCTCGGACCACGCGGGCGAGTGGGGCGCGACCCTCTACATGAGCGTCTTCTACCTCTACCTGGGCGCCGCCTCCGCCGTGTGCGCCTATCAGTGGGCGCTGGCCACCGCGGGCGCCGAGCGCCGCCATCTGCGGGTGGGTCTTGGCATGATGACGTTCGCCATGTTCATCGGTGTCGGATACACCGTCAGCCGGACCCTGTTCCTGTGGATCAGTGTGATCGACACCCCGAGCGAGGGCTTCGCGCTGCGCTTCGACAAGATCACCGAGGCCGCGCAGCTGGTGCTCTTCGCCTTCTTCGCCCTGGGCGCGTCCGTGCCCGCCTGCAGTACGGGCTGGCGCCGTCTGCGGCTGCGGAGGGCCCAGGTGCGGCTGCACCCGCTGTGGCGCGAGCTGATGACGGCCTTCCCCGACCAGCCCTTCGAACCGCCGGCCTCGCTGCGGCGCGAACTCGCCCGGTTCGACACGCCGGTTGATCTGCGGATCGACCGCTGGGCCGCCGATATCGCCGACGCGGTGGAGAAGCTGCGGCACTACGTACCTGACGGCCTGGTCGCCGCCGCCAAGGAAGCCGCGGCGGCCGACGGCCGCGAACCGGCGCGGACCGGTCCGCTCGCGGACGCGTACTGGATCAAGGCCGCCCTCGCGGCCAAGACGGGCGGCGCCCGCGCGGGCGCCGCCGCGGCCATCGAGCCGAACCACGCCACCGACCAGGACGGCGAGGTCGCCTGGCTGGTACGGGTGGCCACCGCGTACAGGACGATCGGCGAGGACCGGATCCGGCGCGTACTGGACGCCCTGGAGGCCGGGGAGAGGGAGCGGACAGCATGAGCGGCACCACCAGCGGCGCGCCGGACGCGGCAACGGAGGCGGAGGCGCGCGCGGGGACCGGGGCGCGCGCGGGGGCGGAGGCGCGTGTGGGGGCGGACGCGGCGGGTGAGGCCGG
>NZ_QQNA01000033.1 GCF_003346515.1 Streptomyces corynorhini | reverse complement strand
CCGCGTCCGCTGGGAAAGACGCGACGACATCCACGAAGCCTTCCTCGGGCTCGCCACCTGTCTCATCACCCACCGACACGTCCAACGCCTTTGTTAGGACCTCTAAGGACCGCGAAGTCCTTCGCGGAGGTCAGGACCGGCTGGAGGATGATCAAAGGCTCGGCTGTGGTGTCACCGGGCGCGGTGAGGAAGACCCGCGGACCGTGAAAGGCGGTCACCAGCCAGCGCGCCCCGCTGAAGGTGATGGTGTCGCCGAGGGCCAGGGTGTCGGCGCCGTCCTGTACCGCGCCGTCCGGAACCGCGCCGTGCGGTGCGGTCATCCGTCCTCCCGCAGCCATGCCGTCGATGACGGCGTCAGGAGCCTGGTCATGTCGGTGTGCAGCCGCCGTCTCCAGATCAGGTGATAGGCCAGGTCCACGCCCGCAAACATGGGCAGGCCCGCGGCGCGAACCCCGGAGCGAATGGTGCGTGGGGAAGTGAAGCGGCGGGCCAACGCCTCGGCATCGTCCAAGGCCAGCTGCTGCGGACTACGGACGGCGTACAGCAGCATCAGGTTGTCCAGCTCCACACCATCCGGCGGCTTCAGGACCCGCACCCGCCAGCCCGCCACAGCGGCGGCCTGGGCCAGCAGTTGCTGCCCTGCGTGCCAACGGTCGGTGATCTCCTCTGGAGCCACGCAGATGACCTCCCGCCGCGCTGCCCGTAAGGCGACGAAGTCCGGCCGCAGGCTCTGCGTGCAGCCGCCCTGTGTCCAGTGCAGCTCCATCGGCCCGGCGCTGCGCGCGGCCACCGTCGGATCCCGGTCCAGCAGCATGCCGCAGCGCTGCTGGCGCAGTGAACCGCACGCCAGCGACTGGCCGGTGGCCGAGGCCCAGGCCTTGGTGACGAAGGACTGCCGACCTGGATAGGGCACCGGCATCTGCAAGGGCGCCAGCTGTTCGAACGGCACCTGAGCGGCCTGCTCCACCGGCAGTTCACGCCGGCGTCCGAACCGGTCGAGATAGCAGACGGTGATCGCCTGCTGGTCTAGGGGAGCGTCCGGCACGTACATATCCCTCCGTCAGATCGCTGCCCGGCAGACTCGCTCCATGATCCGCCGACCCGGGTGCCCTCGTGGCCGCTGCCGCAGCCGATCACCCGGACGAAGGGCATGGCGAACGCCGGTCCGAAACCTGCCCGGTTGAGGTCCTGCGGGCGGCGGCCCGCGCTGCCGCTCCGGCGTCACACGGGCACGGACGGGTCGTTCCAGTCCCAGGGCAGACAGCACCGCTCGGCCAGGGATTGCTGCTGCTCGTCGTCGGCGTGTATGAGCGCCGTCACCGGCCTGCCCGGCTTGCCCATCTGCGCTACCGGCGGCATGCACCGGTGATGCTGGTGCAGCCACTGTGCCACTGGGATCCGCCACGTCCCGGGCGGCAGTTCGAGCACATCGGCCATCTGCGCCAGGTGCTCGAGCAGCTGCGCCTCGGCCACAGCCCATGGCCCGCCGGGGCGCATCGCGCGCTGCCGCTCGTAGTCCAGCAGAGCGCGGGCCACTTCGAGTGCCTCCGGGTGCATCCACAGCCACGCCGACTCCAGGTTGCTCTCCGGCTGCCCGGCGAACTGTGCCCGCCGCGCCCAGCACTCCACGACCGTCTTGCGCCACCACCATCCGGTGATCGCGAACGCGTCCGCGATCAGGTATGCCCCAATGGGGCCGTGTCGGTGTTCGAACCGCTGTCGCTGCCGGTGCGCCCGCACCACCTGCGCCAGCGGGGCCAGGTCCATACTGGAGCCGGACTGGCGAACATGGGTGAACTGGCCATGCCGGTCGCAGATCTTCCAGGACTCGGGCCAGACCAGCCAGATCGGCCCCCACCCGCCGCCGCGCAGCGCCACGCACCGGCTGCAGGCCGGGACCAGGTAGTGCTCCATCGGGTACCACGGCCATTCCCACCGGGCCTGCTGCCCGGGCAACAGGTGGGTCTCGCGCAGATGAGGCAGCGCCCATTGCAGCCGTGACAGTTCCACATTCAGCATCGCGGCGAGCCGCTCGGCGGCCGGAGAGCTCAAGAAGACCTCGGCCAGATGCGGCTGTACCGCCTGCTGTCCCGGCTCTCCGTCGCCCAACTCGTCCAGCAGGAAGGCGATATCCACTCCCTGGGCCGCCGCCACACGCCACAGCAGTGAGCAGTTCGACTCATGGCCGGCCAGCCGCACGGACACACGCGCCAGACTCCGGCCCCACGCCATATGACTCCCGCCCTGTCCGCCAGACATCGGCCTCGCACAGTCTTCACCCGTGCGCTGTACCTGCACAGTTACATAGCGCGTAGGAACAGAACGGGCCTGTTTCGTCTGGCAGTTCACCTGATCGTGTGGCGATACCGCAGGCGGGCGGTGCGGGGGGCGTTGTGCTGCGCATTCTTCCTGCAGACCCACTGACCTGCCAGAACTGCGGAGTTGGCCCGTGCAGCTTGATCTTTCCGGCGAACGCCTGTCCAGCAAGCTGTGGACCCGTCAGCGTGATGCCGCGGACTGTGTGCTCAACGCGTTCGCGATGGGACGCACACGACAGCAGGTGATCATGCCGTGCGGTACCGGAAAGACCCACCTCGCCGTCCACGTCGCCCACGAGATCACTACCAACAGCCGCAGCCTGACTCTGCTGCCCACCCTGGACCTGCTGAACCAGACCGCCCGCGTCTGGTACACCGCCGGCCGCCCGGGCCGCTACCTCGGGGTCTGCTCCGACCGGCAGACCAGCGAGCCCGTCCTCGACGGCATCCTCACCATGACAGGCGACCCGGCGCAGCTGGCCCATGCCGTGCGAGACGCCGACGGCCCGGTCAACGTCTTCGCCACCTACGCCGCGCTGAAGAAGCTCCGTCTGGCCCACCATGACCATCAACTGCCCCGCTGGGACATCGCCATCGTCGATGAAGCCCACCGCACCGCCGGAGCGCGCAGCAAGGCCTGGGGCACTATCCACGACGACGACGCCATCCCCGCCCGCCACCGCCTCTACCTCACCGCCACGCCTCGTATCTGGGACGTCAACCGGGGCATCGTCACCGAACCGATCGCCTCCATGGACGATGTGTCCCTCTACGGCACCGTCGCCTACCGCTACTCCCTGGCCGAGGCCATCCACGAAGGCAGACTCGCCGACTACCGCATCGCAGCCCCCGAGATCCACCACCCGCAGCTGCGCGCCTTCCTCACCAGCCGCGCCAAGCGGGGCCGCACCCCGCAGGCCGATGCCGCGCGGGTCGCCGCAGCCCAACTGGCCCTGCTCAAAGCCCGCGAGGACCACCACATTCAGCGGGCGGTCTCCTTCAGCCGCAGCATCGCGCAGTGCGACGCCCTCGCCGAAACCCTCCCGCAGACCGCGGCCGCCATCCCTGGCGGACACGCGGACGGCCTGTGGGTTTCCAGCATCCACCACAAGCACTCCCGGCAGGTGCGGCGCGAACGCATGAGCCACTTCGGGCAGGCCCCTGCAGACCAGCGCAAGGGCTCGCTCGCCGAGCTCCGAGTCCTGTGCAATGTCCGCCTGTGCGTCGAAGGCGTGGACTTCCCGCTGGCCGACTCCGTGCTGTTCGCCGACCCCAAGCAGTCCACCATCGACATCATCCAGGCCATCGGACGGGCCCTGCGCATCGGCCCCGGCATGAACAAGGTCTCCACCTTGATCATCCCTGTTCTGTTCGGCCCCGGGCAACGCCCCGAAGAAGCAACCTTCGGCACGCCCTACCACCTGCTCCACCAAGTCATGATCGCGCTGCGGGCCTACGACGAGCACTACTTCTACCGCCTGCCGATCAGCGGCCGTCGCCTACTCATCTCCACCCCCGACTACGCCATCCGCCCCGCACGCGCCCTGGAGATCGCCCCGCACCTGATGCTGCGCATCATGGAACCCGAACCGGATATCTGGGACGCCGGGATGGCCGCTGGACGGGCCTTCCACACCGCGCACGGGCATCTCGACGTCCTCAGCAACCACATCACAGATGACGGGTTCCATCTCGGCTGCTGGCTCGGCTATCAGCGCGCCCTCAAGGCCGCCGGGCACCTGCCCGCGGCCCGTGTCGCCGCGCTGGCCACCTTCGACATCACCTGGCGCCACGACCCGGACAGCACCGAGACCTTTCTCGAGACCGCCCAGGCCTACGCACGCGAGCACGGCCACCTCCTTCCCCGCGACGCGCAGGAGACCTATCAGCGCCGCCCTCTCGCGCAGTGGCTCCTGCAGCAGCGCCGCCAGGACGACGCAGGCACCCTGCCCGACCCCTACCGGCGCGCCCTGCGTGACATCGACCGCTGGTGGAACCCCCACTGGTCCGACGCGTGGCAGCGCACCCTGGCACGGGTCCGCGACAGCACGTCGCCTCCGGTTATCACCCCCGGCCCCCTGCCCGGCGACGCAGACCAGGCCACCCGATGGCTCGACCGGCAGTTCGACATGTTCCCCACCCTGACCAAGGAGCAGCGCCAGCAACTGGCGGCACTGCCGTTCAAGGACAGCCCGCTGGCCCTGGCACTGCACCGCACCCCCACCAACCACTTCGCAGGCGGCCTGCGTGCCGCCCGGCACTTCTACCGCCAGCACCACCACCTGCAGGTCCCGCCCGACTTCCACGCCGGCGAAGGCGACCGGCGTTTCCCGCTGGGCCCATGGATCGCCGACCTGCGCGCCCAGGCCCGCCAAGACGCCCTCGGCAGCGAGGAGATCGCGTCCCTGGAAGCACTGGCCATGGAGTGGACACCGGCCCTCCAGCACGCACAGACGCCGCCGGCACCGCTTCCCTCAACACAGACCCCAGCTGCCGTCACGGGCAATTCCGCAGATGGAGAGGAACCGGCCCTCCAGGACACTGCCGCGCTGGTGGGCGCACACGACCCGGTGTTCTGGACAGCCGAGAGCGAGCCGCCACCGGGCCTGACCCCGATGATCTTCGGCGGGGGCGGCCACCGGACGCTGATCAGCATGCCAGCCGGAGCAGGCAAGACCACCACCATCGCGTCCGCCGTGCTTGAACTCGCCCCCGAAACCTGCCTGATCCTCGGCCCGGACGTGCTCCACCTTCGCAAAGCCGCCGCCACCTGGCGGAAAGTGGGCGACAGGCCGCACGCGGGCCTGGGCTTTGGCCCTCACGGTGGCACCCGCCTGACGAGCGCTGCCGATCTGGCCGACTGGATCAGACAGCAGCCTCCCGGAGCGCTGATGTTCGCCCGCTACGCAGATGCCCGGCTGGTCGCCGACAGCCACCGTCGCCACGACCTTCCTGCCTGGGGACATCTCGTCGTCGAAGAAGCGCATCGCACGGCAGAGGGCATCATTACGCCGGAACACCCCTATGCCGACATCCACTACGACGACCGCATCCTTGCCCGGCGGCGCATCTATCTGACAGCCACTCCACGCATCCCCCGCCAGATGGCACCCGGCCTCAAGGCGCGCGACGTGGACTGGGCGGTCCACATGCCCGCACAAAAGATCTTCGGTAGCCACGTCGTCCCGACGAGCCGGCAGGCACTGGAGGACGAAGAACTGCTGGCGTCCTGCCAGCTGGCGGTGGTCCGCGTCCGCAGAAACCCCGCCTCGCGGCGTCCGCGGCAATGGTCCACCGAAGCCAACGCAACCGCGCAGATCATCGAACGGCTCCGGCTGCGCCGCGTCGTGGCCGTACTGGCCACCAGGGCCGAGGCCCAGAAGTTCGCCATGCAACTGGCGGTGGACATGCTAGACGCGGAAATCCATCTGGAAGGCGATCCGGCCGGGCGGCACGCACACGACCAGCCGGTCATCCACTGCGTACGCAGGAGCTACAGTCCGATGCCCCGCAACCTTGACGCCATCGTGCTGCCGGACCCCAACTGCACAGCCACACAACTCGTCAACGTCCTGCGCCCGCTCATGGCACAGGATGTACGCCACGTGGCCCGCACCAGGGTCCTCGTGCCGCACGCCGTGGACAGCGACAACGACCCGCCGAGCGACCAGTCCCTCCTCGTCCAGCGTGTCACTGCCGCCTTCTGGGCGCACGACCCCACAGAGCCCATCGCCTCGCCGCGTTGAGTAAGGCCGTGGCACCTGTCGGCCTCATCGCCCCGTCGCCCCCGCCAGTGGTGAAGGTGTAGTGGCCGTCGGCTTCGGTGAGTGTCGACTTTCGGATTCCGGTCCTGGGGACCGGAGGCGGAGGGCTTCCGCCCGCATCGGCGAGGACTTCACCGAACCCATCGACCAGGAAGAACCGACCGCGTTCCGAGGCTGGGCGGGCTCTAGGCGATGGTGGCGTTGAAGAAGATGATGCCTGCGCCGCAGGCACTTGCACCGGTCAGTACGGCGGTGGCCGGGTCGGCATCTCCGAGCGCGGCCACGGTTCCGGCGCCGATACCCACGAGCACGCCCAAAAGCAGGATGAGGGCAGAGCGTTGGCTCAGCAGCGGGTCTCGGTCGTTGTGCAAATGCGACTCCCAGGATCGTGCGCGCAATGGCGGTACGGCGACACCACCGCGATTGAGCTTCGATAGTAGCATAGGTGAGAGTTATTGAGCAAGAGTGAGTTTTTGAGGGTCGAGGAGGTGTCGGCCGCTCAGCGTCGGCGGAGTGTCTGAAGGAGTTCACCGCTGTCGTCGAGAGCCCAAAAGCCCCAGCCGTTGCGGTTGGGCTTCACGTGCGGCTTGAGGGCTTGCAGGACCGCGCTGGCCGCCCCGCTGGGGGTGCGGTACGTGCCGGCCGCCGGGCCCTCAGTGATCGTGAGCGCCTGAGTTGCGGGATCGTACAGGCCGGGGATGTGTACTCCGTCGTAAATGGCGTGGACGGCAACCCGGTTGCTTGCGGGTGCTGATGGGGCTGCGGCGGGGGAGGGGTGCTGGAAGTGATCGACCAACCGGCGCACCGCCTCCCCGGGGGTGACGTCCCAGGCGCGGGCGAGCAGGGTGATCTGGGTGTGGGTGACATCGTCCACCGTGATGTTCTTGGGCATGGGGGCAGTCTACATCTAAGTGAGAGAATCTGAGGAAAAGCGAGATCCTCGTTTCTTGCTGACCGGCCAGCGGCGTAGATCAGGAGCGCGCTGCAGCCCTGTGTTTCCCCAGCGATGCCTGCCTGATCCCGCACGGGGGCGTCGCCGACCGGGCGCTGACGCAGCAGGCAACGCCGGAATCCGCCGAGTAGGTGCGTGCCAGCGCATACCTACCTGCTCGCCGGACTGAGGTCATGGAGTCGTTGCGGACGCTATGGATGATCTTCAAAGCCAAGTCGAAGTCGACGCCACGGAAGTATTCGCCTATCGCCGTGGATCCCTCAAGCCCCTCCAGTGCAGCGAGGGATTTAGCCTCCCAGTCGCGGGCGTTGGTTACCGGCCTCGATATCCAGGCCCGCACCATGACCGTGTAGTGAGCCAGGCTGACCCGCTCCAGGGACTTGATGCGCGCAGCGGCAGTCCTGTCAGACCTGCCGGTTTGCCCTGGTCGTGAGCTGGTGAACCCGACCTTTAGGCCTGGCCTGGGTCCTACGAAGCCGAGAGCGTAGATTCGCTCGCCGGGCGCATCCAAGGGCGCGCCTGCCATCTCCAGTTCTGCCCAGGCCAGTCGGTTCGCCTGCCGCAAATCGTCGGCAGTAACTTCCGGTACCGCCTGCGGCAGTTGTGCGTACGCCTGCATCACTTGCTGCCGTGCGGCAGCGGCTTCTTCTCGGTTCATCATACGGGGCAGGGTGTCGGGCAGGACTGACAGTCACGGGCCGCCGGGCACTGTTACGCGAAGCAGATCTCGGGCTTGCCCATGAGGGGTCGGACGCCGACGCCATCTGGGGGAGGGCGGTCACAGAGAGCTGGGGTGGCGTTTGTTGCCTTGGACGCGGAGCATGATGAGCGTGCGGGGCCGGGGGTCGCCCGCGGGGCCGGGGAAGGTGCGGACGTGGGCGCAGGCTGGCAGGGAGGCCAGGCCGTCTGGTTTGTCGGTGAGGTCCAGGACGACGAAGAAGTTGATGGGACGCCCGCTGACCTGGTAGGAGACGGCCTGAGGCCCGTAGTCATCCGCGAGTGCGTCCCAGGTGATGTCCTTCCAGTCGCGTTTCAGCTCCATGGTGATCAGCTCGTCGTGAGGGCGCCACGCAACGTCGACCCGGCCGGCGCCGACGTTGTCCACTTCCAGCTCGACTCGCAGACCTACCCCGCGCAGGAAGTCACGCAGGTCCTTGCCGAGTTCCTTCTCCCGGGGCCTGCCGGCGCCGGGCGGGATCTCGCGCAGGTAGGCGCGGGCGTCGCCGCCGTACTTCTGTGTCTCGGACAGGCGCAGGTCCATGAACCGCAACAGGTAGATCAGCAGGGTGTCGATGTCGGCGGCGAACTGTCCGCTGTAGCCGTCGGGGCACTGCTGGCTGAGCTGCTGCTGCGCCCACCGGTAGGTGCTGGCGATGATCGGTACTTCGTCGACGGGCTCGCGGGCGGCTCGTGCTTCGAGCATGGCGGTGATGCGTTCGTTGAGGTCGGGTTCTACCGCCAGGCGTGCGGTGATGCGCTGGGCGCTTTCTGTCCCGACAAGCCCGGCGAGCGCAACAGACGCCGGGCTGTCAGGTTTTGGGGGATCGCCCGGCCCTTCGGTCGCGAGGACTTCGCGCAGCGCCCCAGCCTGCTGACGTACCAGGGCGGTGGCGGGGTCGCCGTCGGAATCGGGGGCGGTGTGGAGTTCTTCCAGCCACTGGTCCAGGATCGCCCGTCCGCCTTCATGAGCGAGGAAGGCGCGTTCGACGCGAGGCGCCAGAAGAGCGTGCAGCCCTGCGAGGGCCGTTGCCGCAGGGGCGTCACCCCCGCCGGTACCGGCGGGGGTGAGCAGGCTCAGGGTGCGGTGGGCTGAGTAGACCGAGACCAGGTGGTTGATCAGTGCGCTGGCGTGCAGCCATGAGCCGGGCCGGTCGGCGGCCTGTGCCTGTTCGAGGGAGGAGGCGAGCTGGTGCCAGGCGGCCAGGGTGTCGAAGCGGGGAGTGCGCCACGTGCTCGGCATGCCCAGCAGGTTCAGGCGGATCCCGAGGATCGCCTCCTCCAGCAGGCGGCGGGCGGAGTCGGGAACGGATGCACCGGCGGAGTAGGCCAGGACGGCGTCGATGGCCACGCCGAACGCGGCGGCATCCGGGCGCTCTTCGTCGGAGTGGGCGTCACTGAGATGAGCGCGGGCGGTGACCAGCAGGATCCGGGCCTGCTCGGCGTCCTCGGTCTCGAGGGCGTGCCGTAGCGCCAGCATGCCGAGTTCGAAGGAGGCGTCCTCGGCGACATCGTCGACGTTCAGCAGTGACTCAAGCAGGGCCGGCACATCCGGCGCGGGCAAGTGCTCGGCCACCGCTCCGGCGACGCCTACCGCGCGGCCGGCGAAGTCGTCGTTCATCCCGGAGATCTCCCGGCGCATCCTCTTGAGCCGGTCGAGCAGTGCGTAGGGAGTGCTCGCGTCCGCCAGGACGAGGCGAGCGCTGCCCTCCAGCGCGATGCCGCCGATGAGGTCGCCGCGTTGCCGGCTGGTGCCGAGCCAGACATCCACCAGATCGTCCCCGAGTTCGGCGACGGCAGCAGGATGGCCGAGAAAAGCATCGACGACCGCTTCCAGCATCAGCGGGCTGGTGGGAGCTGCCGCGGCCTCCAGCAGAAAACCCCGGCCGATGTCGCTGTGCAGGATTTCGGGGTCCTCGGCGATCAGGGCGATCAGCTCAGGCAGCTCATCCCGCGCCAGCAAGGCGCTGGTGTCGGCACCGAGCAGAGCAGCCCCGCCGAGGTCGGACAACGACGGCAGAGGCAGGTGAGCATCCAGCGCCGCCACCAGGGGGCCCAGAAGGTCCTGCTCACTGCTCACGGCTGCCTCCCTCCTGCCGATCGGCTCTACCAGAGGCGCTGGCCCTCGGCCGCCAGGCGCATATTGTCAGCGGACACGATTTCCCTGACCTCGGCACCCCGGGCGGTCGCGACGATGACCTGCAGCTCCGGCACCATCTCGGTCAGGGTCACCAGATCGCGCAGCATGTGCTGCAGGTCCCCGGCGTCGACTTCCTCCGCACCGGGCGAGTCGATGAACAGCAGCCCCGGGTACCGGCCCACCCCGCTGCGGTACCCGTGCCGGAGCAGGGCGATCGTGGTCACGATCTTCAGTCGCAGCTGTTCCCCCTCGGTCAGCGAGCCGTAGCTGTGCTTCTGCCCGCCCTTCCACACCGTCAACGAGGCGTTCCCGCCGAGCTTGACCTCCTTGAGCATTTCCAGCCCCAGAGCCCGGCCCATCACGACGATGTCCTTCTCCACATCCCCAAGGACCTTCTTCAGCACCTGGGTGCGCCGGTCCATCGCGAGTTTCTCGGCGGCTGCCAGCACCGCGCCAGCCCCCTCCAGGGGCGCAAGATCCACTGACGCGTCCAGGTCGGCGAAACGGCCACTGCGCTCCTCCACCGCTCCCTCCAGGCGGGCGACCACCAGTTCCATCTCCCGACGTTCCCGCAGGCCGGGGGAGCCCAGTGCCTCCTGCAGACGGCCTGTCGCGCCTTCCCGGACTGCCTCGGCCTGCGACGCCTGCTGCTGCGCCTGGGCCAGTTCTGCCGCCGCGCCGTCGACCGCCTGTTGGACCTCGACCAGCATCTGGCGCAGGTCAGCCGTCTGCGCCCCCGACTCGTCCTCGTCCGCGCTGCTGTGCGCCTCGTGCAGATCCGAGGCGCACAGCGAGCAGTGCCCTTCCCTCTCCCTCTCCCACCGGGCCCTGTCCACGGCTGCGTCACAGCGCGGACAGACCGTGGGCATCAGGGTGTGGAAGAAAGCCCGGGCCAGCGATGCCTCCTCCGCAGTATGTACGGCTGCCGCCAGGTCCCGGCGCTGTGCTTCGAGCTCGTTGTGTGTCGACCGGACGGCCAGCACGGCGTCTTGAGCGGTGACCGCAACTCGGGTGGAGGCGGCAAGTTCCGTGTACAGCTGCTGGACGTCAGCCGCCGTGCCGCCCGCCCCATCAAGAGCCGCAAGCCGGTCCTGGGCCTGCTTCAGCCGCCGGGACAGTTCCTCCAGCTGGGCCTTGCGTGCCTCGGCGTCACCGACGGCCCGACTGCGGGCGGCTGAAAGCTGCGCCCTGACGATCTTCAGGGCGACCGCGGCCTCGACCTTCGTCGACGCCCACGGGGCGCCGAGGAACAACTCCAGCAGCCGGGTGGGCAGCCCGTGCCGCGCATCGTTGCCCAGCAGGATGCCCAGACCGGAACGGCTGACGTGCAAGGCACTGGCATACGACGGCCACGACAACTCGCCGGTGATGGGAGGCTCGCTCGGGCCTCCGGGAGCAGCCTGCGCCGTGCGCAGCGGCTCCAGGCCCAGCCGCTCCAGCATGAACGCGTCCATGGCCTCCTCGAAGTCGGCCAGCCCGTCGAAGTCGACCAGCACGGTGCCGGACTGCGTGGACACCACATGGCCCTGCGGCGAACCGGCCCGCACTGCGATGTCCACCAGTAGCGGCTCGCCGTCGAGTTCGAAGCCGACCCGTACGGTACGCAGCCAGTGGCGCACGTCGCGCTGCAGGCCGCTACGGCCCCGAAGACACCACAGGACGATCTCCAGGACGCTGGATTTGCCCGCCTCGTTCTTCCCCAGGGACGCAAGACACCACAGTCCCGGGCCAAGATCCCAGGAGAAGGTGAACGGCTCGCCGCCCTTCTCACCGGCCACGGAGTCCGCAGCCGGCCGGAAACCGTCGAAGGCGACCGAGGTCACCAGCAGCCGGTGGGGCCGCGGCGCCGCCATCTGAGGCCGTACGCGGTGCTGAGCGAGAACCTCCCGGACCACATGAAGCGGTTGCCGGGACTTGGCTGCGACTTCGGCCAGCCACGCCTCCACCGGCCCGGTGTCCGCCTGCTCCTCGCTCATGCCAGTCCCTCCCGCTCCAACGCCGCCGCGAGCCGTGCACGTACCCGCTCGGAGATCCCCGCGATCACCTGGCCCACCGGCGTTCCCGCATACTCCGCGTGCTCATACTGCAGGGCCTTGAGTTCCTCGGCCGACATCCCCTCAGCCACCATCCGGACATACAAAATCTGTTGGTCGTACCAGGCCAGCACGGGAACCTCGGTGCGAAGTCGCTGCGCGAACTCCGCACCGGCAGCCAGCAAGTAGTAGTCCCGCCGCCGCACATGCGTGTCAGACGACTTACCCGCACGGACCACCTGAATCAGCCCGGGGTGCCGCAACACCGCCAGCGCATTGTTCATGGGCTCATACGCCCCATGGCGGTTTCGTAGCATCCGGTATGTGTGCAGCTCAGGCTCGCGCTCCTCCAGTACCGCCCGCGCATCCAGCAGACGCTCCTTCGTCAGCCGCCCCTGCTCGCACGCGGTAATGATCTGGTCCGCCAGATAGTCCGGATTGCGGACCAGGAAGTCCAGTTTCGCGAGCTTGCGCTGTGCCTGGATCACCCGGACCGCCGTCGGTGGAGCCCCGTCACCGGCAGCGCACGGATCGCCCAGCCGGTCCAGGATGAGCAGCAGACGCACCGCCGTCTGCTCTCTGGTCGGCTCCACCCGCACGATCGTCACTACCACCCCCACGGGCACGACGGCGCCGAGACACTCCCCGGCGACTGCCCGTCTTGATCATAGGTACAAGTCGCAACTCAGGGGAGATCTCTGCACAACGCGCAGCAACCTATGTGCCGGTCGGGGGTCATCCGGTGGTGTCGTCGGCCTCCCAGTCGATGGTGCGCCGGTGCGCGGGGTGGTTTTTGTCCATCTGGATGGCGGCGTGGATGGGCAGGGGGTGGCGGGTGCGGTGTTCCCAGGCCAGGGCGTGGTTGCACAGCCTCGCAGCGGTCAGGGCATAGGGGAGCGCGTCGTCCCCGTCGGGCCGCTGGATGACGGCGATTTCGGTAGCCGTGAGGTTGTACCAGGTCTCGGCCTGCTGCTCCTTGTCATCGCACGCCCAGCGCCCCTGATTACGGCCGGACTTGGCCGAGGGGGTCTTGCCGTCCATCTGGTGGGGGCGCCGGCTCATGAGGAACGTCGTGTCGGTGCCGTCGAGCTGGAACAGCGCGTTGCTGGTCTTGTCACCGTCGTTCTCGTTGCCGTCCTCGCCGATCTCGTGGAAGAGCGCGGGCACAGGAATGCTCGGGTCGGCGCTGGAGGTGGTGCGGATGACGGCTCGCGGCCGGTGCTCGGGCGCGAGCGTGGCACCGGGCAACGCGGGCCTACCGTTGGTTAGACCATCGTCGTCGGGAAGCAGGTCGGCGTTCTTGTTCGACAGCAGCGGCCAGACGGGGCGGGTGGAGTCACCGGAGACGTAGAGCACATAGCCACACTCCAGGCGCCGGGCCAGCTCGAACAGAGCGTGGTCGATACGGCGGGGCAGGGTGTCGTCACCGCGGCTGCCCTCGGGAATGGGTCGGCTGCGCGACAGCCCCTGGGCGCGGGCGTAGTTGAACCAGCCTCCGCTGCTGCCCCGGTCGGCGGGCAGATATGCCAGGGTCTCCCAGTGCTCGCCTACGGGGACGAACGCGGTGAGGACCCACATGAGCTTGGGCTCCTCGGTGCGGTGGGTGTGCTTTTCACCGAGCTGGGCGCGCATGTGCAGGCCGAGGTGGGCGACTCGGTCCTTGAGGCCCTTGCCGGTGGAGATGGCGCGGGTCAGGCGCGGATGGACCAGTCCGGCAGAGCGCAGCATGTCGCCGATGGCCATGTGGCCGGGGAAGTCCGCGGCAAGTTCCATGCCGAGCGCCTCGAGCGGGGACTCAGCCTCCCGTTCCTTCTTCTTCGAACGCAGCTTCTTCGTGGCGGGGGTGAGGAACTGGGCGAGCACGCCGTGACGCGCGAGATGCCGGGAGACTTCCGGCTTGGCATCCAGCGTGTACGGGTCGACGGCGCCCTCCTCTCCGCGCCGGGCAGCGCGGCGCTGGCGGCCCCACTCCTTGGCGTCGTACTCGGTCTCGACCAGGGCCAGGACCCCAGTGCCCTCCGCCTCGAGCCCGGGCAGGGCATCGGTGAGCGCACCGCGCTGGTCATGGTGGCTGCCGTGGGACAGCAGCTCCGGAGCACGGTGCAGCAACACCTCGGTGTGGCAGCCGAGTTCGGCGATCTCGTCGTCGGGCATCCCGGAAGCGAGGTCGGGCCGGTTGAAGTGGTAGGCCAGCAGCCGCTGCATGCGGGTGCGCATTTCCTGGTGCTCGTACAGGGCCAGGATGCGCAGCTTGGAGCAGCCCGCGGCGGCCATGATGTCCTGGAGGTCGACGTCGTCGAGCAGCGTGGCATCACGGCCGTATTCGGTCTTGCGGGCGGCCACTGAGAGGACCTTCGCGACTTGCCGGCCGCGGACGAGATCCTGCCCGGTGACCTCGGACAGGTGGTCGGCCAGAGCGGCGACGGTGTGCAGACCAACCCCCTTGCCGAGAGGGAAAGACTTCGAGAAGGGGATCAGCGCACGGAAGGCGCCGGGCTCGCCGGACAGGTCCATGGCGCTCACGGGCAGGAACTCGGTGTCCTCGGGGCCGCGGGGGAACACGGGCTCGTCCATCAGCCGCACCCACGCATCCAGAGCCAGGCGGCTGGTGTGCTCAAGGTGGGTGTACTTTCCCTTGCCACCCAGGTTCAGACAGAGCAGCGGCCGGCTGGGGGAGCGCGGCGCCCACCAAGCGGTACGGGCACCGTTGATCTGGTTGCTCAGCCTGGAAACGCGGGGCGTCATGACCACCAGCGGTACGGGCAGCGAGTGCAGCGACTTCATCGCTACTTCCACCCGCAGCGCGGCGTAGTGCCGCCTGACCTTCCACTCCTCCGGCGCCTGGGACTCATCCGCAGCGCTCTTGGGGCTGTCGTTCTTCTTGTCCTTGGCGGGGCGGGCGTCGAGCCAGTTGTTCGACCACAGGTGGTCGGTGTCCCAGACCATGACGTTGTTCTCGGTGTCCGGGCGCAGCGCGATGGTGCGGCCGTCGACCGGCAAAGCGGTCTTGGCCACCAGAGAGGCAAGGTTCGAGCTGGCCGCGTCCCACACCCAGCCGTCCGCGTCCACAGCACGGCGGCCGTGGCGGACGTGGTCCCATACCGCCACGTGTTCGGGCTCCACCGAGGCGAACAGGTCGGCGAGGTCACTGCTGTAGGCCAGGGAGATCTCCTCCGCCGGTGTCTGCAGCAGGGCCTGCTCCCACAAGGCCACCGCGGCCCGCAGATGCGCCGCAGGCAGCTTCTTGGACAGTGCGAGGAACTGAGGCGGCTTGCTCTTGCTGGTGGGATTCAGCGTGGCGCTGGTGGCGCCGCTGGCGCGCAGTACCGTCAGCAGTCCGGCATAGGGCAGGTTGGCCTTCGAGCCGGTCTTGCCGAGGTAGATGCTGCGCAGTTTTTTCCACTCGTGCTCGATCTTGTCCGGGAAGCGGTAGAGCCAGACGGTGCCCATCAGCGCGCTGGTCAACGGCGCGGCCAGCATGGACATGCGGGTGTCATTCGACGGCATTACTCAAGTCCTTCATCGTCCAGGTCCGGGGCGGGAATCAACGTGACGGGGCTGGGCAGCAGGCCCTCGCTGTGGGCGAGGTCGAGCCAGGCGGTGAGGGTGGAGCCGTAGACGCGGCGCAGGATGTCCTGCTCGTCGGTGTCGAGCTGGTCGTAGTAGGAGCGCAGGAGGCGGGGGAAGTCGCAGCCCAGCTGCTGGTTGAAGAAGGCGTGGTCGACCAGGTAGAGCTCAACAGGGGTGCCGCCGCGCCGCGCGCGCCCGGCCAGCTGGATGAGCTCGACGAGGATGCCCGCCAGGACCTCGGTCTTGAGGAACTTCGGCATGCGGGAGAACCGCGGGTCGGTGCGCAGCAGCAACTCCCGTTGGCGGATGGCCGCAGTGCGCTGGGAGGCGAGCATCCCCGCAGGGTCGGCGCTGACGGTACCTGCGGCGACGCCGCAGGCGTTGATGCTCGCGTACATCACGGACGGTTCGTGCAGGTGCGTGATGGGGCGCACCCCTACCCACACCGAGGCGAGCGCCGAGCGGTCGGTGTGCGGGATGAGGATGTTCAGGCCGCGGGAGACCACCGACAGCGGTGCGCAGATCACCTTCACCCTCGGGTGGGTGGCGGGCAGGTCTTCGAGTGCGTCGATGGTCACCCGCACCACACCCTCGGGCAGTGCCACGGCCGCTCTGGAGGAGGACGAGTTGTTGCTGACGAGGACCGCGACCCATTCCGGGCGGCCGCACGCGGCCGCGATCCCGGCGGCCATCACCTCCGCGTGGAAGTAGGAGTTCCCTGCCAGCAGCGCCAGCTCCCGCAGCGGGTCGTTGCGGGCGACCTTCTCCAAATGCGTCGACAACTGGGTATGCCACAGCCGCTCGGCGAGCTTGCGCAGCTCGGAGGGCTTGCGTCTCTCCTCCACGCCGCCGATCGAGATCGGCTGCCAGCCGATATCGGTGGCCGACACGCTCCCGGCATGGGCGGTGACCGCACCGACCGCAGCATCAGTCATCACATAGGCGGGCAGGGTGTGCACGTGCTGCAGGGCAGCTTTGGGGAAGAACGCGGTGGCGGACAGGCCCAGGACGCTGCGCCGCACCCCCGCGGTCGCCAGGGCGACGGTGTCGCCGAGGCGGACAGTGGAGGTGTGCGGGTCGCCGCCCAGAGACTGCAGCGACAGCCGGCCGGTCCCGCCGGTGTTCTTGTCGAGTTTGAACCCGTACAGGTTCTGCCCCAGCGGCCCATAGGGAATCGGCTCATCGCGGGGGATCAGCCCCATCGTGGACACCAGGTCGGTAGCCGCGTTCAGCTCCCCCAGCAGCGGCAGGAGCGACCACTTCAAGGTATGCAGCTCGTTGTGGAGCGCACCGAGCCAGGCCCGCACCAGTAGATCATTGACCAGCGCGGCGCGCCGGGAGGCGGGCACATGGAAGGGCGCACCAGCCAGGATGCGAGAGATGGAGTCCTTGAAGACCGCGAGCTTTCTGCTGCGGCGAGTGCCCTGGACCTTGCCGGCCAGAGCCTGGCGGATCTGCTCGGCAAGCGGCTGCCAGCCCTCCGGCACCTCGGCGTCCGTCTGCTCACCCGGAAAGAGCGCCAGATAGGCCTGGTGGGCTCCTTCACTGACCTCGGCATCCGGTGAGGCGCCCGTCAGGATGCGACACAGCTCGGCGTCCTTCTTGCCCACCATGTACCAGCCGGAGCCGGGACGGTTCTGGCGCTCCTGCTCGGACTCCAGATACAGATGTCCGGTCAACACGTTGTCCAGGAAGGTCTCGCTGAGCCGGCGCGCCTCCATCAGCGGGCTGGTCACCAGCAGGTTCTTCAGCGCAGTCAGGCCGTTGCGGTGCCGGTCGACCTCTTCCAGCCGCCCTCCGCTGCCGCGGCCACGGCTGATGAGGGTGAACTCCTGCGCGCCCTGCGTGCACCAGGTGGACTGGAAGGCATCAACCTCGTCGATGATCACGACGCGGCAGCGGCGCAGCACGAACTCCAGCACACTCATGTCGTTGACGACCCGCTCGCCGTCCACCTCGACGGGCACCTTGCAGCGCCCCCGGATCAGATTGTGGTGGTTGGTCACGATGATGTCGGCCTCGGCGGCCCGCCGAATATGCTCAAAGCGCCGGCAGATCCCCATGCGCGGGCACAGATGCCTCCCGCCAGACTCCGGCTCGGCGGGCCCGTCAACCCACTCCAACTGGGCGCAGGGGAGCCTGGTGCGGTCCAGCCGCGGGCCGTCAACCTGCCAACCGGTCATCTCGCAGCCGCCGGCGAACTGCTCGAACCGGTCCTCGCGTCCCTGGGAGAACGCAAGCTCCGCCTGGTCGTCGTAGCGCGAAGACGCCACCCACGCCACCACCCGCAGAGGCCTTCCGGCCCGCTCCGCCGCATCCTGTACAGCGGCGACTGTCTCCTCGACCAGTGCGCTATCCGAACCCAACTGCTCGGCGGTTCCCAGCCCTTCACGGATGCGACCCACCACAATGAGGACCGGACCCTGGCCGCTCGCCGCAAGAAGGTGCGCCGCATCCCGCATCAACACGCTCTTGCCTACCCCCGTGGGCGCATTCAGCAGCGTCATCGCCCCGGCAGGCAGCCGCAGCTCCGCCGCCGTACGGCCGTAGGCGTCGGTGAGCCGGTCGAAGAACCCCTGCAACAGGCCTGGCTTCCACCCGAACCTCTCCGGCTCGGCTCTCGCCTGGCCCACCACGCGGTCCATCACGGCTTCGCGCGGCAGTCTCACCTCGTCAAGGAACGGCTCGGTGCGCAGCCGGACCGGCGCCACGAAGGCATTCTTCTCGCTGGCAGGAATCTCCGCCGTGTACAGCCCGTCGTGACCAAACGCCCACAGCCCCTCGCCGGCCGTCGGCAGCGCCACCTCCAGCATGCCCCGGTAGTCCTCGGCCTCCTGAACCAGATTCTCGGCCAGGACGAGAGGCTCTTGAGCATGGCAGGCCACCAGCCAGTGGGTCTCATCCGCGTTCGACTCCTCCGGAATCCGGAACAGCGCCGTGGACGCCACCGCGTACTCCAGCACCGCCTCACGGAACGTTTCCGGCTGCGCCAGATCCCCCTCCTGCCTGACCGCCTGCCACAACCGGCCCACCAGCTCGTATTCGGCGCGCGGCAGCGACAACCA
Organism: Streptomyces corynorhini; assembly: GCF_003346515.1. Taxonomy (GTDB): domain Bacteria; phylum Actinomycetota; class Actinomycetes; order Streptomycetales; family Streptomycetaceae; genus Streptomyces; species Streptomyces corynorhini. The sequence continues at coordinate 4,952 of NZ_QQNA01000033.1, read as the reverse complement.
CGCGCCCCACAGATCGGTGCGCCGGGCGGCGAACATCGCCGCGAAGTCCAGCGGCACACCGCGCCGGCCATCGACGGTCTCGAAGGCGAAGTACTGCTGGGACAGGGCGAGATACGCCGCGATGGCACAGCGCTGCAATGCCTCACGGACCTCACCGGTCTTCACGACTCACCCCGGCACCAGCGAAGAACCTCAGCGACGAGGGCCTTGTCGGTCATCACCTCGAAGTCCGGCCGTCCCGCAAGACGCGCCCGCAACAGCGGAAGGTCGGACCGCTGCCGGTGGGGGACCACGATGGTCAGCGGTACCGCCCCACCCATCGCGGGACGCTCAAGCAACGCATCGGCCAGGGCGCCGAAGGACCGCCACGCCTTGGCATCCACCCGCCACCCCTTGGCCACCAGCGGGTCGACGGCCGTGATGTGCAGGTCGTAGCGGTCACTGTTTGGGTACATGAGGACGTCGAGACCGGCGATGCCGGTCAGCGCGTCCCGGATCGCGAACTCCATACGCCCCGGCAGGGTCAGATAACGCCACACCGTCCGGGAGACCGCCAAGTAGTCACCAGCAGCCGGGAAGCCTTCCACCAGACCGGCCAAGCCGCCCCCGCCCTCCAGGACCGGAGCACCCCTGCCCCGCACCGGCCGACAGGTGTACTGCGCCCCCTCCAAAAGGTGGGCGTCGCACGACACGACGAAAACACCGTCGCCAGCGGACTGAGCCCGCATCGGCCAGACACAGGTGGGACACGGGAAGCACCAGCCCGCCGCGTTGCACCACGGCCACGACGAGACCGGCTCGAAGAACCCGAACCGCCCCCACAACCCACCCCACTTCTCCCACAGCACACCCTGCTCCGCCACCGGATCACTCGCCAGCAGCTCGCGCACCCTCGCGTAATCGTCCGGCGGAAGACGCCGGATCTCCGAGTACAGCTGCCGCTCCTCCTGCTCGGCGCGCAAACGCGCCCAGGGCCAGTACTCCATCAACGCCTGCTGCGGCACGAGGTGTTCGCGGCCCAGGTCCTCCACGGCATCGCACAGCAAGCTGTCCTCGTCCAGCAGCCTCATCTCGCCGAGCGGGTCGTCGTCGCTGCCAGCGGGCAGAAGAGGCGCAAGCCCACGGCGCAGACCGCGCCGCAGCACGCCCATATCCAAGGCGGCGGCCACGCCGGCATCGTGTGCCGAGCGCAGAACCCCGAGACAGTCGATGAGCCGGGCGGCACGCTGGCCTGGATCGCCGGTGCGGTCCGCTTCCGCCACAGCGGCAGCGCAGCACGCGGTCAGCGCCAGGTCGCGACGCCATCGAGGGGTGTTTCGTTCGACAAGACCCATAACGGATAAATAAACGCAAAAGCTAAGAAAACTCGCATACGGTGCCGACCGTGAACGCCAAGACCGCCCCATCGGCTCAACCCGAGGCCCCCACCAGCACCACCCCATCACGCGAGACCACCAAACCCTGGCTATGGGCCGCAGCCCCGGACACCCCCCTGACCGAGGATGACCACCCCTTCAGCGGCAAATGGATCTGGTTCACACCACTCAGCCTCCTCGACGCCTCCTGGACCACGATCCGAGCCGCAACCCAAGACGGTCTTCTCGGCCACCGCAGCAAGGCAGGCACGCTCATCAACACCCGCCCTAAGAACGACGACACTCGCCGTCCCATCTGCGTCTACACCCGAGACTGGCGCGACATCGCCGACGTCCAACGAGCACTGACCAACCTCCGAGCCCTCGGTATCGTCGATGTCCTGCTCTACAAGACCGACAGCGACACCCGCCGAGGCCGCTACGGCACCGGCGCCAGCACCTTCGTCGCGCCTGCCACCAAGCTGAAACTGGTCATCCCCAAACGCACCCGCGAAGCACTCGAACACCACCACGCTGCGCGAACCCAGGCCCGACGCGCTGCTGCGGCACGCAGGAAAGCACCCACGACGAACCACACCTGACAACACACAGCACAGAACAGGCGAAGCCTCCAGCCTCCCCCGCGCGCGTACACCGCCACCTCCTGCCCCACATGGAGGCGGGTTCAGGTGTCCGCATGGGCCACCTCGAGTGCGGGAGGATGGGACATGCCCGTTGCCGCCGTGAGCCGAGGTTGCCCGTGATGCCCCCTGCCACCGAACCCACCACTGCAGCACTCACAGCCCCCGCCCCCGCTGTCCCTCGCCGTACGCTGCGTCCCGACCAACAGGCGGCAGTGGACAGCGGAGTCCGCGGGTTGAGGAAGCCCGGCTCGCGCGGGCACATGGTCTCCGCGTGCGGCACCGGCAAGACCCTGATCGCGCTGCGTACCGCCGAAGCACTCAGCATCAATCACCTGCTGGTCGCGGTGCCGTCTCTGGACCTGATCGGCCAGTGGGCCCAGACCGCCCGCGCGGACGGCCGCACGGAACCGCTGATAGCGGTCTCCTCGCTGCGCGCGGACAAGCACCCCCTCCTCGCACACGCTGGAGCGGTCAGCACGGGGTCGGGGGCGTTCTTGGCGTACTGGCTCACCCAGCACAAGAAGGCGACCGTGTTCGTCACCCTGGACTCCCTGCCGAGGATCGAGGAGACCCAGCACTCCACCTTCCCCGCACCCACCTTCGATCTGCTGATCGTGGACGAGGCACACCGCACTGCCGGGAGCTGGGACAAACACTGGACCGCCCTGCACGACCACCACCGCATCCCCGCCGACCGCCGCCTCTACCTCACCGCCACCCCCTACGAGTGGCAAGCACCGCGCCTGTCCGAGGCCCCGGACACCCGCCCCCAGCCCAAGCGCACCCCGGCGACCGCACCCGCCTGGGACGCCCCATCACTGATCGCTTCCATGGACGACATCAAGGTCTTCGGCAAACGCCTGCACACCTACCCCCACGCAGACGCGATCGACGACGGCGTCCTCGCCGACTACCAACTCCTCATCCCCACGATCACCGACGCCGACCTGCGCACCGCCCTGACCGACCCGGACCTGCGCACCGCATTCGGCCCCAACGCCCGCCGCACCACAGCCCTGCACCTGGCCGTCCTCAAAGCCATGCACGAACACGACCTCCACCACGTGATCGTCTACTTCCAACAGGTCGCCGACGCAGCAGACTTCGCCCGCCAGTTCACCCACACCCTGCGCACCCTCCCCGAAGACCAGCGCCCCGCCTGGACCACGGATCTGCTCGTGCAGTCGATCAACGGCACCCACACCCCCGGGCAGCGCCAGAACATTCAGAACCGCTTCATCGAAGCCCAGCGCGCCATCCTCACCAACGCCCAGGTCCTGGGCGAGGGCATCGACCTGCCGGCCGTGGACGCCGTCGTTTTCGCGGACCGCACCGCGAGCGTGCGCCGCATCGTCCAGGCCCTCGGCCGCGCCCTGCGCAAGCCCCCGACCCTCAAGACCAAGACCGCGAGCCTGGTCATCCCCGCCCACATCCCGCCCGAGGCGGATCCCACCGACCTCCTGGGCACCCCCTACGAAGCCCTGTGGCTCGTCACCGCGGCCCTGCGCCGCCACGACCAGACCATCGCCGCCCGCGCCCCACGCAAGAACACCAAGCACCGCCTTGACCGCGACACACACCGCCTCCTCGCACGCCGCTTCCGCTTCGACTTCACCCTCGACCCCGGCTCCATCGCCCGCGCAATGGACCTCCTCGCTTGGCCTGCCGCCGGCGCAGCCCTCTCCGAACCCCGCCGCGCCGGGTTGGCCGCCGCCATCCGCTACCACGACGAACACGGCCACCTCCGCGTCCCCACCGATTTCGAGGACACCTACGGCTACCGCCTCGGCGCCTTCATCACCGGCCAGCGCACCGCCCACCACCAAGGCACACTCGACCCCGACTGGATCACCGAGCTCGAAGACCTCGGCATGATCTGGGACGACCACGAGGCCACCTGGCAGGCCAACCTGGCTGTCCTCGAAGCCTTCCACGACGAACACGGCCACCTCGCCATCCCCGCCACCGCCCCCGGCGGCCAGTTCCTCGTCAACTGCCGCGGCCTCGCCCGCAAGGAACTCCTCGACGCCGACCGCGAAGCCCAGCTCACCGTCCTCGACCCCGCCTGGACACTCCCGTACGGCCCGGACTGGCACCGCAAATACCACCTCCTGCGCCGCCACATTGAAGCCGGCAACCACCCCACCACGCTGCGCCGCGACACGATGGTCGACGGAGCGAAGTCCGGGTCCTGGCTGCACCGCCAATTCGCTGCTTGGCCCCAACTCCACCCCGGCCAGCGCGATCTCCTTGCCCGCCTCGGCCTGACCCCCGACCAAGTCGCGCTCCCCGCCTCCAAGCCCGCCCCTTCGCACGCCAGTCCACGGCGCCACCGCTCCTTCAAACAACACGCCTTGCTACTCCGGGCCTTCGTGGAACGGCACGGCCGTCCGCCCGGCGCCCGGGAGTGGATCGAGGCGGATGGCGAGCGCGTCATGATCGGCCCGTGGTTGTCCAAGACGCGCACCAAGTACAAGAGTGATCAACTAGCTGAAGAGCAAAGCCAGTTGATGCAGGAGATCCTCCACGAGAACTGGACCGCACCTCCCATCAGGCCCGGGGAGGGCCCCCTGATCTCTCGAAGATCAGTTAGATTTTTCTGCATCCAAAAACCAAGGAATGACGTCAGCTTCGCTACGACGGGAACCCGAAAGGGAACCCCCTGGGTCTTCGGGGAAGCCGCGAGTGGTGTGGCCCCTCAACTCAAGCCGTGCGAGAACTCGCCGAGCATGACTGACGACCCGCTAGGCCTCCCGCCTAGCTGCGATTTAGGGAAGCCGCGGAGCGGATTCCGTCAGGCTCGGATCGCGGAGCGCTCCGAGCCTGACGGGCCACGGAGTGGCCCGGTATGCCGGAGCGGAGCGCCGGCAGCAGCGCGGAGCGCTGCTTGTCTTCCGCCGCGTAGCGGCGGCGCGTCGTGTCTGCGGAGCAGACCGCGCGCGCGCGCGCGGTC
>NZ_QQNA01000329.1 GCF_003346515.1 Streptomyces corynorhini | reverse complement strand
CGTCCAGTTCGCGCCTCGACCGTCTCCCGCTGTGGCACGGCGGGACCGCCGAGCACCGAGAGATGGCGGTCGAGGCGCGAACTGGACGCGCTGCTCCCGCAGGTGATCGCAGGGACCCGCGCCCTGCTGTGTACCGTTATCTGATTCATTTCACTCCCCACCCGTACGAGGGCAACCGGCCCGGGCAGGTTAACCCTATCGCCCCTCACGGACACCCGTGTATCCCGCCTACGCCGGGAACCACACTCGTACGGGGGCGAACAACCACGCCCTATCCATCTTATTTCAGGGCGAGTTGGACAGTTCGCCCGGAGGGCGGCGGACCTCCCGCGGGTCCGCCGCCCGCCGTCCCGCGCGGCAGGCGGGACGGTGAGGACAGAACATCTAGGCCGCCGAGGCGAAGCCCGGCAGGTAGCCACCGGACTGACCGGCGGCGGTGGGGTGGTAGGACTCCGGGACGTTGAGCACGTTGAGGCTGTGCAGCCACGCGGAGCCCGAGCAGATCTCGTGGCCGGCGAACGCCCCGGCGACGTCGACGAAGGTGTAGCCGTGGTCGGCGGCGCGCTTGGCGGTCGCCGCGTTCAGATAGTCGGAGGCGCCGTTGATCGCGGCGCGCACCGTATCGCTCAGCCCGGCGAGGCAGCTGCCGCCGATCTTGTAGAAGCGGGGGTAGCCGAGGACGACGACGCGGGCGGCGGGCGCCTTGGCCCTGATCGCGTTGTACACCGAGTCGAGGTTTCCGGGCAGGGTCGAGTCGACGTAGGCGCGGGCCGTGGCGATCCGGTTGAGGCAGGTGGCCTGCGCCTGCAGCACGCAGGTGGTCATGACATCGGAGAAGCCCGCGTCGTTGCCTCCGACGGTGATGCTGACGAGGTCCGTGGCCGCGCTGAGCGGCGTCAGCTGACTGGCGGTCACATCACCCGTACGAGCACCCGAGCAAGCGGCGAACGCGAAGGTCGCGGGTGCGTGCGTGGCCGCCCAGAGGGCCGGATACGCCCTGGGGGTGCGCTTGCAGTCGCCGCTCGCGCTGTCGTAACCGCCGGATCCGACGCCGGAGGAGTAGGAGTCGCCCAGCGCCACGTAGTCGATGGCGGCGGCTGATTCCCCGGCCTGGGCCGAGGCCGCTCCGGTGAGAGCGAGGACGGCACCGAGGAGCAGCGAGGTGGAGAACGCTGTGATTCTGGACAGTTTCATAGGACCTCTCCCTAGCAGGATCTCTGCCTCGACTTTCGTACCAGCCAGTTCGTCGTGTTGGAAGTGTTCATGCCAAGAACGTTCGGTGAGGGTTCCGGCCCCGGCCGCTCGCGCACCCCCCGTGCTTCCCCACCTCCCGTTCGGGATGACCGAATTGAACAGATTCGATCAGGGAGGTTTCGGAAGTGACCGTTGATGTATGGCCAAAGAAGCAAAAAAGCCAGCCCCCGTTCCAGCCCTTGCCATACAGCCCCAATCCTCAATACCGTCATACATTCACCCGCATCGGACCGTCGTACAAAGCGGCTCAGGGGAGGGCTCACGCGTCGCGACGGCTCCCGGAGCGGGGCGCAGCAGGGGGGTGCCGCGCTCGGCGGCCGCGCGTCGTACCGAGTCGCGTACCGCGCGGCATGCACCACAACTCACCCGTCCAGTCAGGGAGTTCCGGCACGGAGCTCCCTTTCGTCATGGGCGGGGTGAGAACCCCCCTTTCGAACCGGAAACACAGCAGGACCGCCCAGGGGCGGGCGGTCCACCGGACGAGAGGGAAAGAGACTCGTGAGCGCTTTTCTGCGCCCGGCGGTACCGGGCGAGGATCCGTTGGCCATTCCGTCGGCCGTGCCGTCGGCCGTTCCATCAGCCGTTCCGTCGGCCGTTCACTCGGCCGTTCACTCGGCCGTTCCGTTCCCCGGGGACACGAACGGCTCGGCCGACCCACGGCACGGCCCGCAGGAGGGCCGGCCGCGCTATCGGCCCGTCTCCTCGCACCTCGCGATAGCCCCGCCCGTCAGCGTCGTGATCCCGGCGATGAACGAGGCGGAGAACCTGCCGTACGTCTTCGGCACCCTGCCCGGCTGGATCCACGAGGTCGTCCTGGTGGACGGCGACTCGACCGACGACACGATCCGGGTCGCGCGGGAGCTGTGGCCGGGCGTCAAGGTCGTCGAACAGCGGGGCAAGGGCAAGGGTGACGCCCTGATCAGCGGATTCGCCGCGTGCACCGGCGACATCATCGTGATGATCGACGCGGACGGCTCGGCCGACGGCCAGGAGATCGTCTCCTATGTGTCGGCCCTGGTCTCGGGCGCCGACTTCGCCAAGGGCTCGCGCTTCGCCAACGGCGGCGGTACGGACGACATGACGGCGATACGCAAGCTCGGCAACCGGGTCCTGTGCGCCGCCGTCAACGCCAAGTTCGGCGCGAGGTACACCGATCTGTGCTACGGCTACAACGCCTTCTGGCGCCACTGCCTGGACGCGATCACGCTGGACTGCACCGGCTTCGAGGTGGAGACCCTGATGAACATCCGGGTCGTCAAGGCGGGGCTGAGGGTGCAGGAGATCCCGAGCCACGAGTACGACCGGATCCACGGGGTCAGCAATCTGAGAGCCGTCCGGGACGGCCTGCGGGTCCTCAGAGTGATCCTCGGCGAGCGGGGCGTCCCGCGCTCCACCCGGCGCCGTACGGCCGCGCCGAGGATCAGCCTGCGCCGGGGCGGGACGTCATGAGCGGCCGTCACGCCCGCCCCTCCCCGCGCTCCCGCCACCGCTCGTTCTCCGTGGTGATCTGCGTCTACACCGAGGAACGCCGCGACGACATCCGCGCGGCCGTCGACTCCGTACGGCGACAGTCGCCGCCCGCCCTGGAGACTCTGCTCGTCGTCGACCACAACCCGGCGCTGCTGGCGCGGCTCGCCCGGGAGTACGCGGCCGAGGCGGCGCGCGGGGAGGTGCGCGTCCTGGCCAACGCGGGAGTCCGGGGGCTCTCCGCGGGCCGCAACACCGGCATCGCCGTCGCGCGCGGCGAATGCGTGGCCTTCCTGGACGACGACGCCGTGGCCGAGCCGGACTGGCTGCGCCGCTTCGACGAGGCGTACGCCGACGATCCGCGCGTGCTGGCGGTCGGCGGCCGGACCCTGCCCGTGTGGGCGTCGGGCGGCAGACCCGCCTGGTTCCCCGAGGAGTTCGACTGGATCGTCGGCTGCGCCTACCGGGGGCTGCCCGCGGGACGGGCGCGCGTGCGCAACGTACTGGGCGGGAACGCCTCCTTCCGGCGGACGGCCTTCGACACCGCGGGCGGGTTCGCGACCGGCATCGGGCGCGACGGCGACAGGCGCCCGCTGGGCTGCGAGGAGACGGAGCTGTGCATCCGGCTCACCGACGCGGTCCCCGACGCGGTGCTCCTGATCGACGACCGGGCGGTCGTCCACCACCGGGTCCCCGCGGCCCGCGAACGATTCGGCTACTTCCGTAGCCGGGCCTACGCGGAAGGGCTGTCCAAGGCGCTGGTCGCCCGAAGCGTGGGGGCGGACAAGGCGCTCGCCTCCGAGCGCCGTTACACCACCCGCGTACTCCCGGTCGGGATTCTGCGCGCCCTGGGCGACGGCGTACGGGGACGGCCGGGCGGCTTCGGCCGCGCCGGGGCGATCGTGGTGGGGGTGACCACGACGGCGGCCGGGTATCTGATGGGGCGTCTGCGCGCGCGGGGCGGCGGCGCCGCCTTCTCCTCCGGCCCCATCGAACCACCCGGCGCGCGGGGAACCGGCGTACAGGGGCCCGGCGTACAGGGAACCGGCGTACAGGGGCCCGGCGTACAGGGGCCCGGCGTACAGGGGCCCGGCGCGCAGGGGCCCGGCGCGCGGGAACCCGGCGCACCGGGGCCCGCGGAGCGCGGCGGCTCCACCCGCGCGCCCCGGGGAGCCGCCGCATGACGGCGCCGCGCGACGGCGTGCCGATCCTCATGTACCACGCCGTCGCGCGGCGGCCCGCGCCCGCGGCCCACGCCCTGTCCGTCTCGCCCGAGGCGTTCGCCGACCAGATGGAGCTGCTCCACGGCAGCGGCTTCACCCCGGTCACCACGGCGCGGCTGGCCGCCGCCTGGCGCACCGGAGAGCCGCTGCCCGACCGGCCCGTACTGATCACGTTCGACGACGGGTACGAGGGGGTGCACCGGCACGCGCTGCCGGTGCTCGCCTCGTACTCCTTCGCCGCGACGCTGTTCGTCTCGACGGGCTGGCTGCGCGGTCCCCACGACGAGGGCGGGGCGCCTGGCACCATGCTCGACTGGGACCAGGTACGGGAGCTGGCCGGGGCGGGCACGGAGGTCGGCGGCCACAGCCACACCCATCCGCAGCTGGACCAGCTCGACGACGGACGGCTCGCGTTCGAGGCGGGCCGGTGCCGGGAGATCCTCGCCGCCGAACTGGGCGCGGCGCCCGTCTCCTTCGCCTACCCGTACGGCTACTCCAGCAGGCGCGTGCGCCGGGCGGTGCGCGCGGCCGGGTTCGCCCAGGCGCTGGCCGTGGGCAACGCGCGGGCCTGCCGCTGCCAGGGCCCGTACGCGCTGGAGCGGCTGACGGTGCGGCGCACCACCGGGATCGGGGAGTTCGCGCGGCTGGTCGAGGGCCGGTGCCTCGTCCACCGCTTCGCCCGGGACCGGGCACTGACCAAGGGGTACGCGGTGGTGCGCCGGGTCCGCCGGGCGGCGACGGTGACGCGGGCGGCGGTGACGCCGGGGCAGGTGTGACGCGATGGCGCGCGCGTGGCGGGGCCGGGATGATGTCCCGGCCCCGCCACGGGCAAAACACCATGCGCCGGACGCCCCCGTGCCGGATCATGTGCGACATGTCTGCCAAGCCACAGGACGCACTGCCGATCCGGCTCACCGTCGATGACAGCGACTCCCCGTCGGACGTGGTCGACGCACTGTTCCTCGGCCGCTTCGCGACGGGCGAGCAGCCGTACTCCCACAGCTCCACCATCGACCGGGTCAAGCCCGGCTCCACCCTGCTGCCGCCGGACGCCTCGGTGCTGCGCCGCGCCCACGACGACGACCGCAGCGCGACCCTCGCGGAGGGCGAGGGCTGGACCCTGCTGGTCTCCCGCTGGAACCGGGGCGCCGATGTGACGGTGACGGCCGTGACCGCCGAACTCGCCGAGGAGATCCACCGGCAGGCGACCGACGGCGCGCGGGACAATCCGGAACCGCAGCCGGAGAACGTGTCCATGGGGTTCTGGTACGTCTCCCCCAGGCGCGGCCCGCACCGCACCGCGCGGCAGATCACCGCCGGGGCCTGGGACGAGGTCAGGCCCAACTACACGGCGCCGGTGGCCGACGCGCTGGGCCGGCTGATGAAGGTGACCCCGGACGACATCTCGGGCCGGCTGCTGTTGCTGCACGGGCCGCCGGGCACCGGCAAGACCTCGGCGCTGCGCACCCTGGCCCGGTCCTGGCGGGAGTGGTGCCAGGTCGACTGCGTACTGGACCCGGAGCGCCTCTTCAACGACGTCGGCTATCTGATGGACATCGCGATCGGCGAGGACGACGGCACGGCCAAGGGCCGCTGGCGGCTGCTGCTCCTGGAGGACTGCGACGAACTGATCAGGGGCGAGGCCAGGCACACGGCGGGGCAGGCGCTGTCACGGCTGCTGAATCTCACCGACGGGCTGCTCGGCCAGGGCAGGAACGTGCTGGTGGGGGTGACGACCAACGAGGACCTGGAGCGGCTGCACCCGGCGGTGGTGCGGCCGGGGCGCTGTCTGGCCAGGATCGAGGTGGGGTCGCTGACCCGCGCCGAGGCGGTGTCCTGGCTGAACGGGCAGGACGGCGGCCGGGACGGGGAGGGCGCTCCTGGCCCCGGCGGCGGCTGGGAGGCGGCCGTCGGCCGCGACGGCGCGACGCTGGCGGAGCTGTACGCGCTGCGCCGGGGGACGGGGCCCGCGTCGGTCCCGGCCCAGCACACCAACCGGGACGCGGGGCTGTATCTGTGAGGGCGCGCCCGCGCCGCGCGGGTCACTTCGCGTAGACGGCCCGGACGGCTTCCTCCGCCGCCGCCAGCGCGGCGGCCCGGCCGAGCCCCAGCCGCCGCGCGCGCTCGGCGTAGGTCCGCGCGGCGGTGGCGGCCTCCCGGTCGGCGGCCTCGCCCGCGGCGGCCACGAACGTACCGTTCCTGCCGCGTGTCTCGATCACTCCGTCGGTCTCCAGCGCGCGGTAGGCCTTGGCGACCGTGTTGGCGGCCAGCCCCAGCTCCCCGGCGAGCCCTCGTACGGTGGGGAGCTTGTATCCCACGGGCAGCGCGCCCGAGCGGGCCTTCGCGGAGATCTGGGTGCGCAGCTGCTCGTACGGGGCGGTCACTGCGGCCGGGTCGATCACGATCTTCAAGGTCACGCAGCGATTGTCCCCCACGACCCGGCGCCGCCGGGCGCCGTGCGGCACAGCTGGCCGGAACACGCCGGAACGCGCAGGCGGGCCCGGTGGGCGCCCCGCGTCCCGGCGCTCAGGGTCTGCGGCCGGTGGCCGGAAGGGGGACCGCGCGGCCCGGCCCCGCGGGCCGATGGGCGATCGGATCGCCGTCCTCGTGCCAGTGGATGACGAACCGTTCGCCCGCGCGGTACGCGTCGAGGCCGGCGCGGCAGTAGGCGACCATGTCGTCCGGGAGCGCGGCGAGCGGATGCCAGGACAGCCCGGAGCACTTGTGGGGCTCGCGGTTGACGGGCGTGCCGCCCGCGCCGTGCTCCGCCTCGAAGAACCAGCCGATCCTGGGCTCGCCGGCGGGCCCCCGGTGCTGCATGACGAGCGCGACGCGCAGGTCGCCGGGGGCGAGCGAGATCCCGATCTCCTCGGCCGCCTCCCTGATCACGGCCGTCCGCACGTCCTCGCCCGACTCCACGTGCCCGGAGGGGGCATGGAGCAGGCCGTCGGCGTATCCGGTCCCCGCGCGGCGGGCGAGCAGCACCGCGTCGCCCCGGCGCAGGATCAGATGGACGTCGACGATCTCGGTGTGCCGCCGGGCCGCGGCGCCGACCCGGGCGACCAGCGCGTATCGCTCGTCGTCGACGACGCGGCCCCAGAGCGCGGGGTCCGCCGAGAGGTTCTCGTGGTGGACGCGCTCGGTGAGCGGGCCGAGCGCGGCGGTGAGCCGGGCGGC